>NZ_JAKFIA010000001.1:1700937-2038125 GCF_022569295.1 Pedomonas mirosovicensis
ATCCGGTGAGAAGGGTCCGTTGGCGGTCGTCGTCGAACAGGTGAGCGACGCGTGAAGTCGAAGGCATGATTAGAAAAACAACCCCGTTTGGGGCATCCCTGGGGGCGGGCGCGGCGATTGTCGCGCTCGCTCTTGTTGTGCATGTATCGAACATGTCCGAGGTCCGGTCGGTTACTGATGCCGTGTTCGGCATTCCCGGCGCCCAGGCGAAGGAGCAGGGGGCGCAGGGCTGGGGCACGCCGCAGCGCCTGGCAACGTCGGAGCTGGCCATCGTCACCGGGTCCGGCAAGCGCCATGACTTCTCCGTGGAGGTGGCGCGCACGGCGGAGGAGCAGGCCATCGGCATGATGTTCCGCCAGGCGGTGCCGGAGGACACGGGAATGCTGTTCCTGTTTCCCTCGCCCAGGCCCGCGTCCTTCTGGATGCGGAACACCTACGTTCCGCTGGATCTCATTTTCATCCGCAAGGATGGCCGCATCGAGAGCATTCTCCCCAACGCCAGGCCGGAGTCGCTGGATCTGCTCCAGTCAAACGGTCCGGTGATCGCGGTGCTGGAGCTTGCCGGCGGCCTGTCGGAGCGTCTCGGGCTTTCGGCTGGGGACCGCGTCCTTCACAAGGACCTGCCCCAGGGCTGATCCCGGCCAGGGCCGCGCGGGCATTCCTGCGCGGCCGCTTTTGCAATTCCCTGCACCATATTGAAAGCGGGCGCCTGTTGCGCTGCGCGCGTTCCGGCGCGCGCTGATTTCTTGCCGGGCTTCCCTCCGGCGTCTTCGCGCCATGCCTCTGGTATTCGTCGTATATCTGCCTTGTTGGCGCAGTGAGGCCTGTGTATAATCAAAATAGAATAAAATAATAAAACTAATGACAGAATAACCGAGGACGCGTTCGGGGAGGATCAAATGAAAACATCCGGACTTATCGGTGTGTTGTCGGCTTGTGTTCTGCTTGTGGGCTGCGACTCTGGCAGCGAGGTGAAACAGGCCTTCATGGCCAAATATGGCAAGGATCTTTGCCTTGAGGTCGCGGAGAGCTTTCCGTTTTCCATCACCTATCAAAACGACATTTCCGAAGCGCCGGAGTCCAGATGGGCGCTCCCGCTGGTCGAGGAGGGCGTGCTGACGGAAGGCGAAGTCATGGAATCCGGAACGCCGCCCATGGTCCTCAAAACGGTCAGTTTTGACCTCAGCGAGCAGGGCCGCTCGTTCCTGCAGGACAACCGGCTCTGCTATGGCAAGACCGAGGTGGACCGGATCCTGAACACGCGGGAATATGGCGAGAGCGGCAAGCGCTTCCTCGACGCGCAGGTGGTGCTGATGCATGTGGTCACCGCGCCCTGGGCGAAGAATCCGGCGCTCAAGGGGCAGATCAAGTCCGGCCGCGAGGTGGTGGAGCGCACCCTGCGCGGCTCCGAAGACGGCTGGATTTTGCACTAAGTCCACTCGCCGGCCGATGTTCAACGTCGGCCGGCGCTTGTCTTCTTTGTTCTGGTCTGCCGCCAGTAAGGCGGCGGTCGCAGTTGTGGCGAGTGCTAGTAGTAAAGGGACTGGATGTAGCTGTTGACTGGCTCGGGCAGCAGATCCTGTGGGTGATCGCCGCCGAAGGTGCCCTTTTTGCTCTTGCCGGTGATGATGCTGCTGGCCAGGCTCTGGCCTGTCTCGCCGTCGTAAACCGAGATTTTAATCTCGATTTTGTCTCGTTTTCCTGACCACTCCGTGGCCCGGTCTTCCCAATGGAGGACTTCCGGAACAACAAGATAGCCGTGCTGCTCGCCATTCGGAAGATTTCTTAGGCAAGCAAGGTCCCGGCACTGCACGGATACATCGACGCTACTGACATAGCGCGCGAAAGCTGCGCGAACTGCCATCGTCGTCTGGTTGCCGGAGCCTGCATACTGTCGGGCACCATAGACGCCATCGGCCGGCGTGGCGATAAGAACGGACTTGCTCATTTGCAGCTTGGCCGATGGCTGTAGAACGGCGTGGTGCTCGTAGGTTGCTGAGCAGCCCGACAGTAGCACGGCTGCAGCTGCAGTAAGTAGAGCAATGGGGCGCATGAATAGCTCCTGCGGCGTCATTCTGATTGGCAATCATCAAAGGCTTTCGATGATTGCTGGCCATATTGGGATTTTTGGCCAGCGAGGGCCCTCAATTTAGGTCTGGGTGCGTAACAAACTGTAAACTTCGTGCGCGTGCAATTCCACGCCGAGGCGCTTGCTTGCTTGGTGTGAAGTGTGGGGGGGCGTTCGTGCAACTGAGGCAGGTTGTCTGTTCTTTCTCTTTCACGGCGAAGAATCTGCTTCCCAATCGCCTCCCGGCGCGCGGCGTCTCTTGCCGCTGCCACGCTTGAACGCTAGACGTGCCCTCGGTTTTTTCGAATCATTTGGAGGGCAGTGCAATGACGGCCATTGTGGATATCGTCGGGCGGGAAATTCTGGACAGCCGGGGCAATCCCACCGTCGAGGTCGATATTCTGCTGGAAGACGGCTCGTTCGGCCGCGCTGCCGTGCCCTCCGGCGCGTCCACGGGCGCGCATGAGGCCGTCGAGAAGCGCGATGGCGACAAGGGCCGCTTCCTCGGCAAGGGCGTGACCCAGGCCGTCGAGGCGGTGAACAGCGAGATCTTCGACGCGCTCGCCGGGCTGGACGCCGAGGACCAGGTGCAGATCGATGAGATCATGCTGGGTCTCGATGGCACCCCGAACAAGAGCCGGCTTGGCGCCAACGCCATCCTCGGCGTGTCGCTGGCGGTTGCCAAGGCGGCGGCCGAGAGCCGGGGCCTGCCGCTCTACCGCTATGTGGGCGGCGTTTCGGCCCGCACCCTGCCGGTGCCGATGATGAACATCATCAACGGCGGCGCGCACGCGGATAATCCGATCGACTTCCAGGAATTCATGATTATGCCGGTGGGCGCCGAGAGCCTGTCGGATGCCGTGCGCTGGGGCGCGGAGATTTTCCACGTCCTCAAGAAGGAGCTGAGCAACGCTGGTCTTTCCACCGCCGTGGGCGACGAGGGCGGTTTCGCCCCGAAGCTGGAGAGCACCACCGCCGCCATCGACTTCGTGATGAAGGCCATCGAGAAGGCGGGCTACAAGCCGGGCGAGGATGTCTATCTCGCGCTCGACTGCGCCTCGACCGAGTTCTTCAAGGACGGCAAGTACGTCATGGAAGGTGAGGGCAAGACCCTCGATTCCGGCCAGATGGCCGCCTACCTTGCCGATCTCGTCGGCCGCTACCCGATCATCTCCATCGAGGACGGCATGGCCGAGGATGACTGGGCCGGTTGGAAGCAGCTGACCGACCTCGTTGGCAACAAGTGCCAGCTGGTGGGCGATGACCTGTTCGTCACCAACGCCGTGCGCCTGCGCGAGGGCATCCAGAAGGGTGTCGCCAACTCCATTCTGGTGAAGGTCAACCAGATCGGCTCGCTCACCGAGACGCTGACTGCCGTCGAGACCGCGCACCGCGCCAGCTACACCGCCGTCATGTCGCACCGCTCGGGCGAGACCGAGGACGCGACCATCGCCGACCTCGCCGTTGCCACCAACTGCGGCCAGATCAAGACCGGTTCGCTGGCCCGCTCCGACCGTCTCGCCAAGTACAACCAGCTTATCCGCATCGAGCAGGAGCTGGATGTGGCGGCGGTTTACGCCGGCCGGTCGATCCTGAAGGCGTAATAAAAAGTAATTGTGACTTGTGTGGCATGATGCTGCCACACACCACATCTTGAGAGGGCGCCGGTTCGAAAAAACGGACCGGCGCTTTTTCTAGTAAATTCCATCGTTTTGGTTAATCGTAGCCCTTGACGGGACGATTCAGCCATGTTGATTTAAAAGCCGTGGAAACAGAATCGCCCCTCTTTCACCTGATTCGTCAGGCACTTGTGCCCGCTGGCTGCATCATAGCCATCGGCTACTTTGCCTATCACACGTTTCAGGGTGAGCATGGGCTGCGGGCCTACTCGGTTTACGAGTCCCAACTCCGCGAGTTGTCCACCACCGCCAAGCAGGTGCGGGCGCAGCGCGAAACGCTGGAGCATCGCGTGGCGCTGCTCTCGCCGGAGCACATCGACCCCGACTATGCGGACGAGCTCGTCCGCCGCCATCTCGGCCTCGCCCACCCGGACGAAGACGTCATCATGCTGGAGCCGCGCCGCTAGGTTGGCGCTCCAGTTTTTGTTTGAGTTGTTTGCAGGAGGGACTTGTCCCTCCTGCACCTCCCATTCGTTTTTCGGGCCGCGCGTGGCGGAGCCGTCTTCCCCGCTGGAGTTCGGTTGGATCGGGCCAGGCCTGTCATCGCAGCGGGTGTCTCCTGAACGACATCAAAGGGCCGCACCCGGCACCACCGGCACGCCCGAGTTTGTGCCCGCATGACCGGGGGCGTCCCGATAAGGAATGGGGGATCGAAAGGGGGATGAATCCCCCTTTCAACCTTAACTTCCGAACTTCCTTTACGCCCCGGCCATCCCGCCCTTTGCCTGCCCCCCGCGACAGGTCGAGGAAGTTGCGGCCGATGGCGGGGATGTTGCCGCGCAGGTGCGCCAGCGCCAGCCGGGCGACGGGCTGCGCGTCGGCGAGGCTGCGGTAGGCGACGCCCGCCACCGCCAGCTGCCGCATGGAGGCGGGCACGAGCGAGACCCCCAGTTCCGCCGCCACCAGCGAAAGCACGGAGACGATTTGCGGGGCGGGCTGGCCGATAATCGGCTCGAACCCCACCGCCCGGCAGGCGTCCACCGCCGCGTCGAACAGGGTCGGGCCGATCGGCTTGGGCGTCAGGATGAAGGGGTCCGCGTGCAGGCTGGTGAGGTGGATTTCCTGCTGGTCGTCCTCCAGCGCGGCGGCGCGGGCAGAGGGCAGGGCGGCGATCAGCGGCTCGTCGGGGAAGGGGTGGGCCTGGATGTCATCGCCGTCGATGGCTCCGGGGCGCAGGAAGGCGAGGTCCAGGCTGCCGTCGCGCAGGCCGGCGACCAGCCCGTTGCTGTTGCGCTCCTCCAGCGTCAGGTCCACATCCGGGAACCTGCGGCGGAAGGCGCGGATGGAGGCGGGCACCACCGTGTTGAGCACGGCCGAGCCGGTGAAGCCCACCCGCAGCGTGCCGGTCTCGCCGCGTGCCGCCCGCTGGGCGCTGCGGATGGCCGCGCGCGCCTGGTCGGGCATGGTCCGCACCGCCTCCAAAAACGCGCGTCCGGCTTCGGTCAGCTCCGCGCCGTGCGGCACCCGGTGGAAGAGGGCGGCGCCGATTTCGGTTTCAAGGTCGCGGATCTGCTGGCTGAGCGGCGGCTGGCCGATGCCCACCGCGCGCGGCGGCTCGGGTGAAGTTGCCTTCCTCCGCCACGGCGAGGAAGTAGCGGATGTGGCGCAGCTCCATGCGGTATCTCCAAAACCTATCACAATATACTCTATCATATATTGGACGAATGAAGCTGCCGGAGTCATCTTTTTCCCGTGACGACATTGATATGACGTTCGGAGACAGTCCGATGACCAGCCCTACCTCTCTTGGCCGTACGCCTCTTGTGTTCCTGCCGGGCCTGCTGTGCGATGACCGTCTGTGGCTCCAGCAGGCCGAGGCGCTCAAGGATATCGCCGATCCCATGATCGCCGATCTGACGCAGGACGACAGCGTCGAGGCCATGGCGGCGCGGGTGCTGGCGTCGGCTCCGCCGCGCTTTGCGCTCGCTGGCCTGTCGATGGGCGGCTATGTGGCGTTCGAGATCATGCGCCAGCAGCCCGAGCGGGTGACGCGGCTGGCCCTGTTCGATACCAGCGCCTCGCCGGATACGCCCCAGCGCGCTGCCTTGCGCCGGGCCAGCATCGACTCGCTCAAGGTCGGCCGGTTCATGGGCGTCACCAAGCGGATGCTGCCCCAACTGGTTCACGCCCAGCATGTGGACAGCCCGGTGGGCGACGCGGTGCGCGACATGGCCGAGCGCATCGGCGGCGAGGCGTTCGTGCGCCAGCAGACCGCCGTTCTCGCCCGCCCGGACTCGCGCCCGACGCTTCTCTCTATCCATGTGCCGACCATGATCGTGGTGGGGGGCGGATGACGTGACGACCCCGCTCGAACAGGCGCAGGTGATGCACGAGGGCATTGCCGGTTCCGAGCTGCATGTCCTGCCTTCGTGCGGCCACCTGCCACCGCTGGAGCAGCCCGAGGAGGCCACCCGCCTCCTGCGCCAGTGGCTCCAGGCGGGCGAGGCCTGGCACGCCCTGGCGGCCTGAGCGCCGCGGCGCTGGTTCGCCCTCCCCAGACCAATCCCCCCGGAGAGGGGTGCTTGACCTTCGGTTAAGCACCCCTTTTTTATCTGTTCCGTTGGCCGCACCCGCCGTTGGCCAATGCGCCCATTCCCCCTTGCAATCGCCGTTGCGACCCAACATCCTTGCCCTGCGTTGTGTTTACCATCCAGGCATCCTTCATGCCTTCATTGTGAAAATACCTTGGCGCGGCGGTATTGCTGGGCTAACAACAATATGACAAGTTAGAAACAAACCGAACGTTCGGTTATAAGTGGAGGGGTGATTATGTCGCCATCGCCCGACACCGGAGCGGCAAACGCCGGTGGCAAGCAGAAGGGGAAGGGGCGGAACCGCCGGGAAGAGATGGACGCGCTGCGGACCAGCCGCATCCCGACCCCGGACTATCCCGAACCCTACAAGGCCAGCTTTGATGAGCTGAAGCAGTATTACCGCGAGATGCTGCTGATCCGCCGCTTCGAGGAGCGCGCGGGCCAGATGTACGGCCTCGGCCTCATCGGCGGGTTCTGCCACCTTTACATCGGCCAGGAAGCCGTCGTTGTCGGCATCCAGGCGGCCCTCGAGAAGGGCGACAGCATCATCACCGGCTACCGCGACCACGGCCACATGCTGGCCTGCGGCATTGATTCCAAGGCGGTGATGGCGGAGCTTACGGGCCGCGCCGGGGGCATTTCCCGCGGCAAGGGCGGCTCGATGCACATGTTCTCCGTCGAGCACGGCTTTTACGGCGGCCACGGCATCGTCGGCGCCCAGGTGTCGCTCGGCACCGGTCTTGCCTTCTCCCACAAGTACAAGAACGACGGCAAGCTCTGCGTCGCCTACTTCGGCGACGGCGCGGCCAACCAGGGCCAGGTGTACGAGAGCTTCAACATGGCCGAACTCTGGAAGCTCCCGATCATCTACGTGATCGAGAACAACCAGTACGCCATGGGCACCAGCGTCAACCGTTCGTCGGCGGAGGACCAGCTGTTCCGCCGTGGCGAGAGCTTCCGCATCCCCGGCATCCAGGTGAACGGCATGGACGTGCTGGAAGTGCGCGGCGCGGCCAATGCGGCGGTCGAGTGGGTGCGCGGCGGCAACGGTCCGATCCTCCTCGAGATGAAGACCTACCGCTATCGCGGCCACTCCATGTCCGATCCGGCCAAGTACCGCTCCAAGGAAGAGGTGGAGCAGGTGCGCGAGCAGTCGGACCCCATCGAGGGCACCAAGCGCCGCCTGCTGGAATCCGGCAAGGTCACCGAGGACGAGCTGAAGGCCATCGACAAGGAGATCCGCGCGATCGTCGCCGAAGCGGCCGATTTCGCCCAGACCTCGCCCGAGCCGGACCCGTCCGAGCTTTACACTGACGTACTGGTGGAGAACTATTGATGGCCACCGAGATTTTCCTTCCCGCCATGTCGCCCACGATGGAAGAGGGCACGCTGGCCAAGTGGCTGGTGAACGAGGGCGACAAGATCAAGGCCGGTCAGACCATCGCCGAGATCGAGACCGACAAGGCCACCATGGAGCTGGAAGCGGATGATGAGGGCATTGTCGCCCGCATCTTCGTCGCCGCCGGCACCGATGGGGTGAAGGTGGGCACGCCCATTGCCCTCATCGCCGAGGAAGGCGAGAACCTGGATGCGCTCTCGGCCGGCGAAAAGCCGGTGACGCCGCAGGCTCCCGCCGCTGATGCCGCCAAGCCGCAGGCCGCCCAGTCCGCGCCGCCGGCCGTGCAGCCCGCCCGCGCCGAGGATCAGCCCCGCAAGCCGGAGGTTCGCGATCCGGACGTGAAGGGCGAGCTGGTGAAGAAGACCGTGCGCGAGGCCCTGCGCGACGCCATGGCCGAGGAAATGCGCGCCGACCCGTCCGTCTTCGTCATGGGCGAGGAAGTGGCCGAGTACCAGGGCGCCTACAAGGTCACCCAAGGGTTGCTCGATGAGTTCGGCTCCACCCGCGTCATCGACACGCCGATCACCGAGCACGGCTTTGCCGGCATCGGCACCGGCGCGGCGATGGGCGGCCTCAAGCCGATCGTCGAGTTCATGACCTTCAACTTCGCCATGCAGGCGATTGACCAGATCATCAACTCGGCCGCCAAGACCAACTACATGTCCGGCGGCCAGATGCGCTGCCCCATCGTGTTCCGCGGCCCCAACGGCGCGGCAAGCCGCGTCGCGGCCCAGCACAGCCAGAACTACGGCCCGTGGTATGCCCACGTGCCGGGCCTCATCGTCATCGCGCCCTATTCGGCGGCCGATGCCAAGGGCCTCCTCAAGGCCGCCATCCGCTCGACCGACCCGGTGGTGTTCCTGGAGAACGAGCTGCTCTACGGCCGCTCCTTCGACGTGCCGACGGATGAGGACTACGTGCTTCCCATCGGCAAGGCGCGCATTGCCCGCGAGGGCAAGGACGTGACGCTGGTGTCCTACTCCATCGGCGTTGGCGTCGCGCTGGAAGCGGCGGAAGAGCTTGCCGCCGAGGGCATTGAGGCGGAAGTCATCGATCTTCGCACCCTGCGCCCGCTCGACAAGGAGACGGTGCTGAAGTCGCTCGCCAAGACCAACCGTCTGGTCTGCGTCGAGGAAGGCTGGCCGCAGTGCTCCATCTCGTCGGAAATCGCCGCCATCTGCATGGAGGAAGGCTTCGACGATCTGGACGCTCCGGTGCTGCGCGTCACCAACGCGGACGTGCCGCTGCCCTACGCCAACAATCTGGAAAAGCTGGCGCTGGTGAAGTCGGCCGATGTGGTCGCCGCCGCCAAGCGCGTCTGCTACCGCTGAGCCGGGGGAGCACAAGCATATGCCGATCGACATTCTCATGCCCGCCCTGTCTCCCACCATGGAGACGGGCACGCTGGCCAAGTGGCTGGTGAAGGAAGGCGATACGGTCAGCGCCGGTCAGGTGCTGGCCGAGATCGAGACCGACAAGGCGACGATGGAGTATGAATCGGCCGACGAAGGCACCGTCGGCAAGATTCTGGTGGCCGAGGGCACGGAAGACGTGGCCGTTGGCACCAAGATCGCCGTGCTGCTGGAAGAGGGCGAAAGCGCCGATGCGCTGGCCGGTGCGTCCGAGCAGCGCCAGGCCGCTCCCGGCCAGAAGGCGGAGAGCCCCAAGGCCGAAGCTGCCCAGGCCGAGCGGAAGGAAGCCGTCCAGCCGCAGCAGCAGGCTCCCGAGGCGCCTGCCGCCGCCCGTCCGCAAGCTGCTCCGGCCGTCGCTTCCCAGCAGGGTGGCGAGCGCATCAAGGCGTCCCCGCTGGCCCGCCGCATCGCGGGTCAGAAGGGCATCGACCTTGCGGCCGTGAAGGGCTCGGGCCCCAATGGCCGCATCGTCAAGGCGGACATCGAGGCCTTCCAGCCCGGCGCTGCGGCTCCCGCCGCCGCACCGGCTCCGGCCCCGGCGGCTGCCGCTGCTCCGGCCCAGCCTGCCGCGCCCAGCTACGGCCCGCCGGCCGACGTGCCGTTCGAAGAGGTCAAGCTCTCGAACATGCGGAAGGTCATCGCGCGCCGTCTGCAGGAGAGCAAGCAGACCGTCCCGCACTTCTACTTGACGGTCGATTGCGAGATCGACGCGCTGCTCAAGGTCCGCAAGGAGCTGAACGGGCGGCTGGAGAAGGACGGCGTCAAGGTCTCCGTCAACGACTTCGTGATCCGCGCCGTGGCGCTGGCGCTCAAGAAGGTGCCCGCCGCCAACGTGCAGTTCGCGGGCGACAAGATGTACTGGTTCAAGCGCCAGGACATCTCGGTGGCCGTCGCCATCGAGGGCGGCCTCGTCACGCCGGTCGTGAAGGATGCCGGTTCGCTCGGCCTTGGCGAGATCTCCCGCCAAGTGGCTTCGCTGGCCGAGAAGGCGAGGAGCGGCAAGCTCGCCCCTGAGGAGTATCAGGGCGGCACCTTCTCCATCTCCAACCTCGGCATGTACGGCATCAAGCAGTTCGAGGCGGTCATCAACCCGCCGCAGGCCTGCATCCTCGCCGTCGGTGCGGGCGAGCAGCGCGCGGTCATCAAGGACGGCGCGGTTGCCGCCGCCACGGTGATGAGCGTCACCCTGTCGTGCGATCACCGCGCGGTCGATGGCGCGGTCGGCGCCGAATTCCTCCAGGCGTTCAAGCGCCTGATCGAGGACCCGCTGCTGATGCTGGCGTAAGCATCGAATCCGTGGGGCGGGGGAGGCAACTCCTCCGCCCTTTCGGGTTTTTGAGCAAAGTTGTTAGAGAGTTTTTCTATCTCCCTGAAACGCCTGAAGTTTTTGCGTTACGGGATGAGGAGACATGCACATGGCATCCCAGTTCGACGTTGTGGTGGTGGGCGGTGGCCCCGGCGGCTATGTGGCAGCGATCCGCGCCGCCCAGCTTGGCCTGAACACGGCGGTTGTGGAGCGCGAGCACCTGGGCGGCATCTGCCTCAACTGGGGCTGTATCCCAACGAAGGCGCTGCTGCGCTCCAGCGAGATGTACCACAACATGCAGAACGCCGCGGCCTACGGCCTCAAGGCGGACAACGTGTCGTTCGATCTCCAGGCGATCGTCAAGCGCTCGCGCGGCGTCTCCGGCCAGCTGAGCGCGGGCGTCAAGACGCTCCTCAAGAAGAACAAGGTGCAGGTGTTTGACGGCGAAGCCAAGCTCACCGCCAAGAACAAGCTCACCGTCTCCAAGGACGGCAAGGCGGTCGAGGACGTCTCCTTCAAGCACGTCATCCTCGCCACCGGCGCGCGGCCCCGCGAGCTGCCGCACCTGAAGGCGGATGGCGAGCGCATCTGGAACTACAAGCACGCCCTCGTGCCCAACACCGTGCCGGGCAAGCTGCTGGTCATCGGCTCGGGCGCCATCGGCGTCGAGTTCGCCAGCTTCTTCTCCGACCTCGGCTCCAAGGTCACCATCGTCGAGATGATCGACCGCATCCTCCCCGTGGAGGATGAAGAGGTCTCCGCCTTCGTCGCCAAGGCCTTCACCAAGCAGGGCATCACCGTTCGCACCAAGGCGGGCGTCACCAAGCTGGAGAAGAAGGGCGAGGGCATTGCCGCCACCATCGAGGCCGAGGGCAAGAGCGAGGTGGTCGAGTTCGACCGCGTGATCCTCGCCATCGGCATTCAGGGCAATGTGGAGAACATCGGCCTTGAGACGCTGGGTATCGCCGTCGAGCGCGGCCAGATCGTGACGGACGGCTTTGGTCGCACCAACGTCCCCGGCGTCTGGGCCATCGGCGACGTGGCCGGTGCGCCGTGGCTCGCCCACAAGGCCAGCCACGAGGGCGTCACCGCCGCCGAGAGCATCGCCGTCGAACTGGGCAAGGGCAAGGACGTGCATCCGCACCCGCTCAACAAGGCCAACATTCCGGGCTGCACCTACTGCCGCCCGCAGGTCGCCAGCGTCGGCCTCACCGAAGCCAAGGCGAAGGCCGCGGGCTACGAGGTGCGCGTCGGCAAGTTCCCGTTCATCGGCAACGGCAAGGCGATTGCGCTCGGCGAGCCCGAGGGCTTCATCAAGACCGTGTTCGACGCCAAGACCGGCGAGATGCTGGGCGCCCACATGGTCGGCGCGGAGGTGACCGAGCTGATCCAGGGCTACGTCGTCGCCCGCCAGCTCGAGACCACCGAGGCCGAGCTGATGCAGACCATCTTCGCCCACCCGACCCTCAGCGAAATGATGCACGAGGCCGTGCTCGACGCCTACGGCCGCGCCATCCATTTCTAGAGTTAAAATTGGGAGATTATACGCAGGAGGGTCTTAACCCTCCTGCACCTCCCATTTGTTTATCGGGCCGCGCCCTGTCTTTACGGGACGCCAAAATACCAAAGCCGGGCAGGGGCCTCCCTGTCCGGCTTCTGTGTATTGGTCGGTGTGCGCGGATAAGTGCCAGTTTTGCAATTAATTGCAAAACGAAAAGACCCCGCAGGGGGCATACCCGCGGGGCCTGATGGAAAGGTTCGAATGCTCTTTCCTGCAGAGATGGGTCTGACTATACGCCATCCATCCAGGCCCACAACGGCCTTATAGTCGAATATCCAGAGCCCGGTGTAACGCGGGCACAGCGGATTGAACCTGCCCTAAGGCTCTGATTGGTAGGTCGTATCCACTGCTGGGGGTTTTAAGAAATATAAAAGAATTACAACAACTTACGACCATGACTGTGTTGTCATGTCCAACGCGGCTTGCTTCCATGCTGCTTGCCCGCCTGGCTGGTTGAGGGCATCGGCAATGCATCCTGCCGACAACCGCCTTGATCCGCACATTGCGGAAATCTCCGGGCTGGAAAGGAGGATGAAAATGCTAGTTTCTGCAGAGATCTTGACGGTCATTATATCACTGCTGGCGCTGTTGATCTCGGCAATCCGATTAGGATTGTCGCTTGAGAGGCGGCGCAAGGAGTAGACGGCCGCTAACGGGAGCGCATCCGGGCGGTGCTGGATGCCTTGGGCATCGCCTGGAACCTCCTTATGGTCCGGAGCTTCCCTGTGGCCCGCATCGCCAAACGAAAAGACCCCGCCGGATTGACGCCAGCGGGGCCTTGTAGAGCGAGAACTATGTTCTGCATTCTGGAACAGGAAGAGCATAAAAAATTTCGCGTCAGCACGCAAACCCCTCATGGTCGAATACCGCACTCCGTGACCTAAATTGTTATAATTAAACACATATTAGACCACGGAGCCCTTGTAGCGGCTCGCCTCGCTTGGTCCTATGGCGATGCCCGGCTGGTTGGTTGATTGACCCGGCGGCTGCGTCCCGCTGGCCAGTATGGCCGCCGCCGCCACAGCGATTTGAGCCCCCCGCATAAGCCCTCTCTTGCCCTGGTCTATCCAGTCCCGGTCTGGTGCTGCCCGCCAATATACCTAATTTTTTGTAATTAAGTACTGGCAAGGGCAGGGCGACTATCGTCAAAAAAGCATTTCAAGAGGTTTTTTCCTTGACATTTTATAGGAAAATACCTATCGTTTCCCCATCGCGATAGGGTTGTTGAGTCGGTTGCATCTCCCGTCCCTGCGTTGGGACCGCAGGTTTTTGTTGGCGCTTTGGGTGGCCTCGCCGGGCGCGCCGTTCGCGGCGCAGGGGTCATCGTCGCGGGGGCGTTCTTCCCCGCCTGGGGCAAATCAGGATCACAGGATCAAGGGCACCCTGCCGAGGTCAGGGTGGATATGGCGCCGAACATCGGCGGACACGCCATCATGTCCGGACAGGACCGCAGGGGGCGGTCAGCGGCACAGGCGCGCCGGGTTCGCGTATGAAAGTCGGTTCATGTGTTCAGGGTCCGGTGGCGGTTGCTGTCACCGGTTATGCCGGTACGGTGCCCTTGTGGCACGGTTGAGGGCCGGTACGCGTATCCTTTGCCCAACTCCGGACAACGGAGTCTCCGGACAGCGGGCAGTCGTCCAGAGCAGCAGGCGGGGCGTCAGCTCACGCTTGCGGCGAAAAGCCAATCACAAACGCTTGCAGCGGCAAGCGAACCGCGACCGCCTGCGACGGCAGGCCTGTCCCCAAACCCTCGATCCGCCCCGCCCGAGTTGACCCTGATCCACCGACACCGAAACGGCCCTCAACCACCGGCACCACCGCAGCAGGATTGATCGGCACGAAAGAGCAGGAAGGGGCCTCGCGTTATGAGGCTTAATGAGGCTTACTCGCCCCGGCGGCTTTCCTCGCTCTGGAAGCGGGTTTTCTCCTCATCCGGGCTGGCCCGCACCTCGCCGCGCGCCGGGCGCATGGTGCCATTGTTGGCGGTCGGCGGGGCCTCGTCCGCGTTGGGCGGGCCGTTGGGGTTGTCCTCCACCTGGTTGCGAAGGGCTTCCTCCTCGCCCTGCAGCGAGGCGCGAGCGGCGGCCTTGGCCTCCAGCTGGCGGTTTTCCGTCCGCTTGCGGTGCTGCTCGGCCTCGCCGGCGAAGGAGGGTTGATCGGGGGCGGCGTCATGACGCCGGTTCGGATCATTGGTCATGGCATCTCTCGTCAGGGATCGGCGTTTGCCGGCGAACGCCGGCTTCCTGATTTCCAACGGCAGGCGGGGCGGGCTGTTCCGCTGGGCGCGCGGCCGGCCTCCGTTATTGGCCGTTTCATGCCTCAGGGCCGAAAGCCGCAATTGACCGAACGGTAGTTCGGGAAATAGACTGGCCGGGCAGGGGGCGCTGGCAACGGCGCGCCCGGCGTGTGCGAGTTGCGGAGAGACGTATGAGCGTTCAATCGAGGATCAGGAACGAGGCGCTGCGGGCCAAGGTCATGTCGGCCGAGGAGGCCGCAAGGCTGATTCCATCCGGCAGTACCATCGGCATGAGCGGCTTTACGGGGGCGGGCTATCCCAAGCAGGTGCCCACGGCCCTTGCCGCGCGCATCGAGGCGGAGCGGGCGCGGGGTGCACCCTTCCGCATCCGGGTGTGGACCGGCGCATCGACCGGCCCGGAGCTGGACGGCGCGCTCGCCAAGGCCGACGGCATCGAGTTCCGCCTGCCATACAACAGCGATCCCATCGCCCGCGAGAAGATCAACAGCGGCCAGATGCAGTATCTGGACATGCACCTGAGCCAGGTCGCGCCCGTCGCCTGGCAGGGCTTCCTGGGGCCGCTCGACGTGGCGGTGATCGAGGTGGCGGCCATCCGCGAGGACGGCACGCTGGTGCCGTCCTCCTCGGTCGGCAACAACAAGACCTGGCTGGAACGGGCGGACAAGATCATCCTTGAGGTGAACAGCTGGCAGAGCGAGGCGCTGGAGGGGATGCACGACATCTACTACGGCACGGCCCTGCCGCCCAATCGCGTGCCCATCCCGCTGGTGCGGCCCGATGACCGCATCGGCGCCGCCACCTTCCATGTGGACCCGGCCAGGATCATCGCCATCGTCGAGACCGATACGCCGGACCGCAACGCGCCGTTCTCGCCGCCCGATGAGTCGTCCAAGGCCATCGCTGGCCACCTGCTCGAATTTTTCGCCCATGAGGTGAAGATGGGCCGGCTGCCGCCGTCGCTCCTGCCGCTCCAGTCGGGCGTCGGCAACATCGCCAACGCGGTGCTGGCCGGTCTTGTCGACTCTCCGTTCGAGAACCTGACCGCCTACACCGAAGTGCTGCAGGACGGCATGCTCGACCTGCTCGACAGCGGCAAGCTGCGGGTGGCCTCCTGCACGGCCTTCTCGCTGAGCCCCGAGGCGGCCGAGCGCCTCAACAGAGCCATGGCGGATTACCGGGGCCGCATCATCCTGCGCCCGCAGGAGATCAGCAACCACCCCGAGCTGGTGCGCCGGCTGGGCTGTCTTGCCATGAACGGGATGATCGAGGCCGACATGTACGGCAACGTCAACTCCACCCACATCATGGGCTCGCGCATCCAGAACGGCATCGGCGGCTCGGGCGATTTTGCCCGCAACGCCTTTATCTCCATCTTCATGGCGCCGTCCGTCGCCAAGGGCGGGAAGATCTCGACCATCGTGCCGCATGTCTCCCACGTTGATCACATCACCCAGGATGTGCAGGTGGTGGTGACCGACCAGGGCCTCGCCGACCTGCGCGGCCTCAGCCCCAAGCAGCGCGCCAAGGTCATCATCGAGAACTGCGCGCACCCCCTCTACAAGCCGCTGCTCAAGGACTATTTCGAGCGGGCGAAAGCGGGCAGCTACGGCCTCCAGACGCCGATGCTGCTGAACGAGGCCCTGTCCTGGCACCAGCGCTTTGTCGAGACCGGCTCCATGCTCCCGGCCTGATCGGGCGCTGGGCGGAAAAGGGGAAGGGGTGATTGCAGGGGGCTTGCCCCCTGCTGCCCATCCGTTTCTCGGTTGCGGTTCAGGTTCTAAAATCAGCCGCTGGATCAACGATCTGGCGGCTGTTTTTTTTTCCCCGCCCACGAATGCGGGCCTCAGTGCCTGCCTCTTCCCATGCGAAGGCGGCTCTCCCGATGGTGAAGATAGACGAGCAGTTTCACAAGCCCGAGTCCAAGGGTGCTGACAACCGCAGCCATGATGACCGGAGCGAAGTCGATAAGGGAAAAGTTCAGAAAACTCACAGCTCATCCTCCACGGAAAGATGGTTCAGCGTTAAAAACGCGGCCACCAGCAGGGCAATGCCCGCCGCGCCCCAAAGGCCGGGGTTGGATGGCCATTCCCCGTCCAGCATGGGGATGACAAATGCCCCCACGATGCAGGTCGCGGCCATGCTGGTGAACAGGCTGGCGACTTGAGAAATCCACGCATTCATCCGTTCAGTTCGGAACCGATGATTGTTCCTGTTTTCGAATAACATCGCATTATGCTTGTCTTTTCTTTTTAGGACCTTAGCGCGGCCCCTTGTTCCTGAAAAGTTCCGCATGGTCGAATGGGCGGGGCAACAAAAAAGCCGCCGGATTGGGCCGGCGGCTCTTTGGGATCTTTAAGATCGGTCTGGATCGTTGGGGGTTAGTCCCACGGCAGCTCGACCGGCTTGAACTGGTCGGTGCCCGCTTCCATCAGCTGGAGGATGCCGTCGGCGACGGCGAAGTAGGCGCCGTGCAGCTTGAGCGTGCCTGCCTTCTCCCGCTCCTCGACGAAGGGGAAGGTCCGCAGGTTCTGGAGGCTCTGGCGGATGGCGGCCAGTTCCAGCGCCCGCTGCGGGTCCATGTCCGGGGCGATCTCGTAGGCCATCAGGATCTGGTCGCGCACCGGGTTGATGATGGACATCCACCGGTCGATGAAGCTGATGGGCTCGCCCAGCTTTTCCTCCCGGCCCAGCTTGCCGGCCAGCGAGGCGGCGATGCCGCCGCAGCGGGCGTGGCCCATCACCACGATGTGCTCCACCTCAAGGCCGGTGACGGCGAACTCGATGGCGGCGCTGGCGCCGTGGCGGCTGCCGCTGGTGCCGGTTTCGAACGGCGGCACCAGGTTGGCGACGTTACGCAGCACGAACATCTGCCCCGGTTCGGCGTCGAAGATGATGGTGGGGTCGACCCGGCTGTCGCAGCAGGCGATGACCATAACCTTGGGCGATTGGCCCTTGTTGGCCAGCGAGTCATATCGTTCCCGGTGACGATTGTAAGTCTCTTTCCGGAAACGGCGGTATCCGTCGATCAGCGCCTCGAACTCGCGCTGGGACGGCGTGGCGTCTTGGGATTCGTCTGACATGGCTGCTAAAAACGGCAATCCGGCGGGAGCGTCAATAGGCTTTCTGTTTCGTTAACGGAGGCACCGTGTCGCAACCGGCGCAAAACCGCGCTCGCCAGGGCGCCGTCCGTCTTGGAATGAGCGGCGCAAAGGTTTATGTGGGGTGCATGAACAAGCCAGAACTTCTTTCGGCCGGCGGCCGTCCGGTCCTGCGTAAGCCCGAGTGGCTGAGGGTCAAGGCACCAACCTCGCAGGAGGTGGCGGAGACTCGCCAGCTCATGCGACGGCTGAAGCTCCACACGGTGTGCGAGGAAGCCGCCTGTCCGAACCTGGGCGAGTGCTGGAAGCAGAAGCACGCGACCGTGATGATCCTGGGCGACACCTGCACCCGGGCCTGCGCCTTCTGCAACGTGAAGACCGGCATGCCGCGCCCCGTCGACCCGATGGAGCCCGCTCACGTGGCCGAGGTCGCGGTGGAGATGGGGCTGGAGCACATCGTCATCACCTCGGTCGACCGGGATGACCTGCCCGACGGCGGCGCGAACCAGTTCGTCCGCGTCATCGAGGAGCTTCGCAAGCGCGCGCCGGGCACCACCATCGAGATCCTGACGCCCGATTTCCGCAACAAGATGCAGACGGCGGTCGAGCGGATCGTCGCGGCCCGGCCGGATGTCTACAACCACAATCTGGAAACCGTGCCGAGGCTCTATCCCACCATCCGGCCCGGCGCGCGCTACTACCATAGCTTGCGCCTTCTGGAGACGGTGAAGAAGCTGGACCCCTCCATCTTCACCAAGTCCGGCATCATGGTCGGGCTGGGCGAGGAGCGGCTGGAGGTCCATCAGGTGATGGACGACATGCGCTCGGCCGATATCGACTTCCTCACCATCGGCCAGTATCTCCAGCCGACGCCCAGGCACGCCAAGGTGGAGCAGTTCGTCACGCCGCAGGAATTCAACGCCTATGCCAGCATGGCCAAGGCCAAGGGCTTCCTTCTGGTGTCGTCGAGCCCGCTGACGCGGTCGAGCTACCACGCGGGGGCGGATTTCGCCCGGTTGAAGGCGGCCCGGCTCGAGAAGCTGGCCCAGGAACGGGATGGGGCTGGGCGCGGTAAGGGCGCCTGATGCCTCGCCATGTCGAGAAGCGCGTTCTGCCCTACACCCGCGAGCAGTTGTTTGATCTGGTCGCGGATGTAGGCGCTTACCCGCAGTTTCTGCCCTGGGTGATGGGCTGCCGGGTCCGCTCGAGGACGCCCGAGTTGCTGGTGGCCGATCTCATGGTCGGCTTCAAGGTGTTTCGGGAGACCTTCACGTCGAAGGTGACGCTCGATCGGCCGAACCGCATCCACGTTGATTACGTGAACGGTCCGCTCAAGTACCTGCACAACGACTGGACGTTCACCGAAGCCGGGGAGAAGGCGACGGCCATCGACTTCTTCGTCGACTTCGAGTTCAAGAACCGCCTGTTCGAGAGCATGGCCGGCGCCGTGTTCCATGAGGCGGTCAAGCGCATGGTCACGGCGTTCGAGAAGCGCGCGGCTGCCGTTTACGGCGCGGGCGGGGATTCTTCCGGCATCAACAAGTCGAGCGCCACGCGCACCGCCTGAAGGCGGATCTCGTCCCGGCCGAGCTCGGGGTCGAAGAAACGGGTGTCGGCCACGGCGTTCTCCGGGTCGTCGCCGCGGCGGGCCAGCGCGAACACCACCATGCCCACCGGCTTCATCTCGCTGCCGCCGCCGGGGCCGGCGATGCCGGTCACGCCCACGGCCACGTCGGCGTTGGACTTGAGCAGCGCGCCATGGGCGATGGCCCAGGCCACCGCGACGGACACCGCGCCGAACGTCTCCAGCACGTCGAGGCTGACGCCCAGCGTCTCCATCTTCGCTTCGTTGGAATAGACCACGAAACCCCGGTCCAGCACGTCGGACGAGCCGGGAACGTCGGTCAGGGCCGCGGCCACCAGACCTCCGGTGCAGGATTCCGCCGTTGCGACGCGCAAGCCCCGCGCCCGGCAGGCTTCAATGACGGCCTGGGCCTTGGCGGAGATGTCATCGGGAAACAGCATGTCATGCCTTTCTGTCCGAAAGCGATGCGAGCCAGCTGGCCCTTTGGTCTGTCTTCCGCACGCCGCCCGCAGGCAGTGTCCGAAAGGCGGCTCTCCTAAAGCGGAATGCTTCGCAACGCAACTCGGGTTTGAAAACCCCGCCCATGCCTTGGCTTTGGCCTTAGCCTCGTCTCAACAGATCGGCAGGCGCACCGTCACCACCGCCTGCGCGGCGATGCCCTCCTGTCGGCCGGTGAAACCCAGTCCTTCGGTGGTGGTTGCTTTAACGCTGACGCGAGGCCCTGTCAGCCGCAGAATTTCCGCAACGCGCGCCGCCATCGCCGCCCGGTGCGGGCCCACCTTCGGCCGCTCGCACACCAGCGTCACGTCCACGTGCTCGATGATGCCGCCCTTGGCTTCCACCAGCGCGCGGGCATGGTCGAGGAACTTCCATGAAGGCGCGCCTTTCCATTGCGGGTCAGACGGGGGAAGTGCTGGCCGATGTCGCCTTCGCTGATGGCCCCCAGAATCGCGTCGGTGAGGGCATGGAGCCCCACGTCCGCGTCCGAATGGCCGGCAAGGCTGCGGTCGTGCGGCACCTTGATCCCGCACAGCCACACGTGGTCGCCGGCGGCGAAGCGGTGAACGTCGTAGCCGAAGCCGGAACGGAAGCTGGACATGCTCATCAGTATCTCGCCCGCCCGCTGCCAGTCGCCCGGCAGCGTTACCTTGATGTTGCGCTCATCGCCCTCAACCAGCGCGACCTCGTGGCCTTGCGCCTTGAGGACGCCGGTATCGTCCGTGAAGCTCTCATTGCCTGCGGCATGGGCCGCCCGGTGGGCCGCCAGCAGCGGCTCGAAGCGGAAGCACTGGGGCGTTTGCACCCGCCACAGCCCCTCCCGAGAGACGGCATCGCCCTGGCGCAGCCAGCCGTCCTGGCCGGGTTCCTCGCGGCACAGGGTGTCGACCACCGGCAGGGCGGGGGTTGCCCCCGGCGCGTTCTCCAGCGCCGCCAGCAGCCGGTCGATGAGCCCGTGCGTCACGAACGGCCGGGCGGCGTCGTGGATGAGGATGCGCTGCGCGCCGCCCTCAAGCGCAATGGCCTCCAGCCCGCGCCGCACCGACTCCTGCCGGGTTGCGCCGCCGATGATGGGCGCGCCCACATCAAGGCCGTCCGCGGCCTCGCGGAAGGCGGCCTCGTCGTCGGCGTGGATGACCACGCGCACCGCATCGATGGCAGGATGGGCGCTAAGGCGCTCCAGCGACCAGCGCACCAGCGGCTTGCCGCCGAGCGCGCAGTACTGTTTCGGCTTGTCTGCGCCGCTGCGGGACCCGCGCCCCGCCGCGACGATAAGGGCTATGGTTTGGTACGTCATGCCGCGCCCTTATTACGGTATGCCCGGCTTGGCAAACAACCGTCTCTCGTGTAGATCGAGTGCCTGTTTTTTGTGCAATGGCCGGGTGGTTGTCGTTAAGCGTGCCGTGCCCTGGTCATTTGCTGTGCAAAGCGGACCCCGAGAACCCATGCAGAAGCTCAAGCCCATCAAAGTCGGCCCCGTTGAGATTGCGAGTCCCGTAATCCTTGCGCCCATGACCGGCGTGAGCGACCTGCCGTTCCGCAAGCTGGTGAAGCGCTATGGCGCGGGCCTCACCGTCACCGAGATGGTGGCGTCGGAGGCCATGGTGCGCGCCACCCGCCAGTGCATGCTGAAGGTCGCCTGGGCGCCGGAGGAAGAGCCCGTCTCCATGCAGCTGGTCGGCACTGACCCCGCCATCATGGCCGAGGCGGCGAAGCTCAACGAGGATCAGGGCGCAGCCATCATCGACATCAACATGGGCTGCCCGGTGAAGAAGGTGGTCAACGGCTGGGCGGGCTCGGCGCTGATGCGCGACCTCGACCACGCGACGAAGATCGTGGAAAGCGTGGTGAAGGCGGTGAAGGTGCCCGTCACCCTCAAGATGCGGATGGGCTGGGATCACAACTCCCTTAACGCGCCCGAACTCGCCCGTCGGGCGGAGGACGTGGGCGTGCAGATGATTACCGTCCACGGCCGCACCCGCAACCAGATGTATTCCGGCACGGCGGACTGGGCCTTCATCCGCCGCGTGAAGGAAGCGGTCAAAGTGCCCGTCATCGCCAATGGCGACATCAATGAGTACGACGACTGCACGGCGGCGCTAGAGCAGTCCGGCGCGGACGGCATCATGATCGGGCGCGGCACCTATGGCCGCCCGTGGTTCATCGCCCATGCCATGCATTTCCTGGAGACCGGCATTCGCCTGCCCGAGCCGGATCTTGCCCACCAGTACGCCCTGGTGCGCGAGCACTACAACATGATGATCGAGCATTACGACGAGCGCACCGGCGTCGGTATCGCCCGCAAGCATGTGGGCTGGTACACCAAGGGGCTGCGCGGCGGGGCGACCTTCCGCAACACCTTCAACTTCATCCCGACACCGCAGGAAGCTCTTCAGGCCTTGGACGATTTCTACGCGCCGCTGCTGGAACGTCAGGCCGCATGATCGAGCGCGTTCCGGTCATCGCTGCGGCCCGGCGTCGCCAGCCCAGGACTCCCTCGGCGGCGCTGCTGCTCGATATCGTCAATACCCTGCCGGGGCCGGTGCTGTGCTTTGATGAGAATGGCGTGGTGCGCTTCGCCAACACGGCGGCGGAAGACTTCTTCAACATGTCGGCGCTGATGCTGGAGGAGCGGGGGCTCACCCACGTGCTGCCGGCGGACAGCTCGCTGCTCGCCCTGCTGGAGGAGGCGCGCCAGCAGCAGTCCTCGTTTGCGGGCCACGCGGTGGAGTTGGCCTTCATCGGCGGCGGGCAGGTGGTGGCGGATATCTCCGTGACGCCCCTGGCCGAACAGCCGGGCTGGCTGCTGCTCATGCTCCAGTCCCGCTCCATCACCCAGCTCATCGACCGCCATCTCACCCACCAGGGCGCGGCCCGCTCGGTGGTGGGCGTCGCCGCCATGCTGGCGCACGAGATCAAGAACCCGCTCTCCGGCATTCGCGGCGCGGCGCAATTGCTGGAGGACGGGGCGGATGAGGGCAGCCAGGAGCTGACCCGCCTCATCTGCGCCGAGGTAGACCGCATCCGCGCACTCGTCGACCGGATGGAAGGCTTTACCGACACCCGGCCGATGGAGCGCCAGCCGGAGAACATCCACCAGATCCTCGGCCATGTGCGTCGCATCGCCGAGAACGGCTTTGCGAAAAATCTCACCATCCGCGAGCGCTACGATCCGTCCCTGCCGCCGGTTCTCGCCAACAGGGACCGGCTGGTGCAGGTGTTCCTCAACCTCGTCAAGAACGCGGCGGAAGCAGCGGGCGAGGGCGGGGAAATCCAGCTCACCACCGCGTACCGGCACGGCGTCAAGATGGCGCTGCGCGGCGCCAAGAGCCGCATCTCCCTGCCGCTGGAGATTTGCGTCATCGACAGCGGCCCCGGCGCGCCGCCGGAACTGGCCGACCACATGTTCGAGCCCTTCGTCTCCACCAAGCCCAACGGCTCCGGCCTCGGGCTGGCGCTGGTGGCCAAGGTGATCGGCGATCACGGCGGCGTCATCGAATACGAACGCCAGGCCGAGCCGCCCCGCACCATCTTCCGCATTCTTCTGCCGCTTGCATCGGACGTAGCATGACCGACACCGCCACCATTCTTGTTGCCGACGACGATGAGGCGATCCGCACCGTGCTGCGTCAGGCGCTGGTGCGTGCGGGCCATGAGGTGAAGACCACCGATACCGCCGCTGGGCTCTGGAAGTGGGTGGAGGACGGGCTGGGCGATGTCATCATCACGGACGTGGTGATGCCGGATGAAAGCGGGCTCGACCTGCTGCCCCGCATTGCAGCCCGCCGGCCGGACTTGCCCGTCATCGTCATGAGCGCGCAGAACACGCTGGCAACCGCCGTCAAGGCGACGGAGCGCGGCGCATTCGAGTATCTGCCGAAACCCTTCGATATCAATGAACTGAAGGGCGTCGTTCAGAGCGCGATCGAGCGCATCCGCTCCGGCCGGGCGACCGCCCGGCGCGAGGCCGAGCAGCAGCCGGAAGACGAGCTGCCGATGATCGGCCGCTCTGCGGTGATGCAGGAAGTCTACCGCACCATGGCGCGGGTGATCCCGACCGACCTGACGGTGATGATCCTTGGCGAATCCGGCACCGGCAAGGAGCTGGTCGCCCGCGCCCTGCATGAGCTTGGCAGTCGCCGCAACGGGCCGTTCGTCGCCGTCAACATGGCGGCCATCCCGCGGGAGCTGATCGAATCCGAGCTCTTCGGCCACGAGCGCGGGGCCTTCACCGGGGCCTCCAACCGCTCCATCGGCCGGTTCGAGCAGGCCCAGGGCGGAACCCTGTTCCTGGATGAGATCGGCGACATGCCCATCGACGCCCAGACCCGCCTGCTCCGTGTGCTGCAGGAGGGGGAGTACACCCTCGTTGGCGGCCAGAAGGCCAAGCGGGCGGATGTTCGCATCATCTCCGCCACAAATAAGGACCTGCGAAAGCTCATCGAGGCCGGGCGTTTCCGCGAGGATCTCTACTACCGCCTCAACGTCGTCCCCGTCCGCCTGCCGCCCCTGCGGCTGCGCGCTGACGACATCCCCGAGCTTGCCCGCCACTTCCTCGACATGGCGCACCGCGAGGGCCTGCCGCTCCGCACGCTCGACAAGTCCGCCGTTGATTGGCTGCGCCAGTATTCGTGGCCCGGCAACGTGCGCGAGCTGGAGAACCTCATGCGTCGCCTCGCGGCGCTCGCCCGCGATGACGTGATTACCGCTGGCGCCATCGAGGTGGAGCTGAAGGAAAGCCTTGCCGAACCCGAACAGTTCCAGTCCGTGCCGCAGGCCGGGCAGGGGCTGGCCGAGTCGGTGGAGCAGCATCTGGCCCGCTACTTCGCCACCTTCGGGCAGGACCTGCCGCCCGATGGCCTCTATGACCGCATCATTCAGGAGGTCGAGCGCCCGCTGCTGCTCATGTCGCTGGCCGCCACCCGCGGCAACCAGATCCGCGCCGCCAAGCTGCTCGGCCTCAACCGCAATACCCTCCGCAAGAAGCTGAGCGATCTCGGCATCAACGCGGCGACGCTCAAGCGGGTGAGATAACTCTGGTTGAGGCCGGTTGAGGAAAGACGGGTTTGCAGGAGGAGCCCCGTGCGCGCAGGCGCAAGGGCCACGGCGGCCAGAAGGCCAGGGAGCAGGGCGCTGGCCCGGCCCACGGGTTTCAGAGAGCTCATGCAATCTCCCGCTGTTAGCCGGGCGAACGGTAGCATGCAGTTGCGTTCGCGCAAGCGTGGGTAGAATGGTTGCAATAATCCCTTAATGCGGCCATGGTCGCGGAGGCAGGCTTCCCCGGAAGTCCGCCATTTTCCTGAGGCGCGCAGTTTCGGCTCGTCTTATTCTGCTGCGCGTGTGCAACACTGTATTTGAACTGCCACGCTTTCACGTTAGAGTGCTGCATTGGTTCATCGTCCTTGGCAGAGCATGATCTCTCTCTCCCAGCCAATCCGACGTTGGCGCATCCGGCGCCGCCAGTTCGACCAGTGGGCCGCTGAGGCCAATCTCTGGCCGAAGCTGGAGGTAGGGTTGGCCGCCCTCACGCTCATCATTGGCGTGGGGAGTTACTTCACCCTCTCCAACCAGGCGACGGTGGTGCGGATCAACTCGCCGCATCTGCTGACCTGGATCATCATTGCCAATGCCATTCCGCTCAGCATCGTCGCCTTCCTGGTGGTGCGGCGGCTGACCGTGCTGCTGGCGAACCGGCGGCGGGGGCTGGCGGGCTCTCAGTTGCACATCCGCCTCGTTGGCCTGTTTTCGATGGTCGCCATCATCCCGACCGTGCTGGTCGTCGGCTTTGCCACCTACCTGTTCGATTCCGGCCTCCAGTTCTGGTTCTCCGACAGGGTACGCACCGTGCTCGACAATGCGGACCAGGTGGCGCAGGCCTATGTGCGCGAGAACCGGGACCGTATTCGCGGCGATCTTCTCGCCATGGCTGGCGATCTCAGCCGGCAGGCCCCGGTGCTGGGCCGCGACGTGCAGGCGTTCACGGACGTGGTGCTGTGGCAGGCCTTGGCGCGTGATCTCACCGAGGCCATCGTCTTTCAGGTCGCGCCCGACCGGGCGATGGATGTGGTCAGCCGCATCAGCCTCGACCCCAACGTGACGACCGCCCGTCTGCCGGAAGATGCGGTCAACCGAGCGGCGACCGGCAACGTGGTGGTGATCGAGGGGCGGGGCGAGGACAACAACCGCGTCCAGGCGCTTATCCGGCTGGACGGCTACAAGAACACCTTCCTCTACGTCAGCCGCAAGGCGAGCCCGCAGGTGCTCGATCAGGTAGCGCGCACCCAGTCCGCCCTGTCTGACTACCGCCAGCTGGTGCAGCGCCGCAACGACTTGCAGCTGCGCTTCAACATCATCCTGGTCGTCATCTCGCTGCTCATCCTGCTCATTTCCATGTGGGCGGCGCTGTGGCTGGCCAACCGTCTGGTGGCTCCCATTGGCCGGCTCGTCCGCGCGGCGGATCGGGTGGGCCGGGGCGACCTTACCGTGCGTGTGCCGGTGCGCGGCAGTCCCGATGAGTTCGGCGTGCTCGCCCGCGCCTTCAACCGCATGACCACCCAGCTTGAGGCGCAGACCAGTGCGCTCGTGGCCGCCAATACCCAGCTCGACCAGCGCCGCCGCTTCACCGAGGCGGTGCTCTCCGGCGTGTCGGCGGGCGTGCTCGGCGTGTCGGCGGAGGGGCGGGTGACACTGCCCAACCGCTCCGCGGCAATCCTTCTGGAGACGGAGGAGGCCAGCCTCTCCGGCCGGCCGCTCAGTCAGGTGGCGCCGGAGCTGGCGCCGCTGCTTGACGAGGCGCGCCAGTCGCCCGATCGCAACGCCAGCGGCCAGATCGCGGTGCGTCGCGGTCATGTGCACCGCACGCTGATGGCACAGGTCAGCCCGGAGACGCGCGGCGGCGAACTGGCGGGTTGGGTCATCACCTTCGACGACATCACCCAGCAGCTGGCGGATCAGCGCCGCGCGGCCTGGTCGGATGTGGCCCGGCGCATCGCCCACGAGATCAAGAACCCGCTCACGCCCATCCAGCTGGCGGCGGAGCGGCTGCGGCGCAAGTATTTAAAAGAGATCGAAAGCGATCCGCAGACCTTCTCCAACTGCACGGATACGATCATCCGGCAGGTGGGGGATCTGCGCCGCATGGTGGACGAGTTCTCGTCCTTTGCCCGGATGCCCAAGCCCGTGTTCCAGCCCGAGCCGGCGCTGGACATCATTCGCCAGGCCCTGTTCCTGCAGGAGGTGGCTCATACGGATGTCGCCTTCACGCTGGATGCGCCCGAGAACCTGCCCGTGATGGTGTGCGACCGTCGGCAGATCGGCCAGGCGCTTACCAATCTCATCAAGAATGCGGTGGAGGGCACCCAGGCCCGCCGCGACGAGGCGGGACCGGCATCGGGCTACCAGCCTGCCATTGCCGTCTCGGCGCGGATGGAGGGGTGCCTGCTTGCCATCGCCATTGAGGACAACGGCATCGGCTTCCCGCCGGAGCTGAAGAACCGGCTCACCGAGCCCTATGTCACCACCCGCGCCAAGGGCACGGGGCTGGGGCTCGCGATCGTGAAAAAGATTGTGGAGGACCATGAAGGCGCGCTCGAACTGCGCGATCGTCCTGAAGGGGGGGGCGATCGCATTCCTGCAGTTCGATCTCGCCGCATTGGCGTCGCTCGTTGAGGCGGGCGACGGAGCTGTCAGGAACCAGGGTGAGGATATAACAAGAGTGGGTCATGGCGCTTGATATTCTGATTATCGACGATGAGGCCGATATCCGGGATCTGGTCTCGGGGATTCTGGAAGACGAGGGCTTCGGCACCCGCACGGCGGCGGACAGCGATAGCGCGCTGGCAGCCCTGTCGGAGCGGCGGCCATCGCTGGTCATTCTGGACATCTGGCTCCAGGGCAGCCGGCTCGACGGGCTGGAGCTGCTCAGCCTGATCAAGGACAGGGATGCCAGCCTGCCGGTCATCATGATTTCGGGCCACGGCAACATCGAAACCGCCGTCGCCGCCATCAAGCGCGGGGCCTACGACTTCATCGAGAAGCCGTTCGAGTCCGATCAGTTGCTGTTGCTGGTGAAGCGGGCGACCGAGGCCGAGCGTCTGCGCCGCGAGAACGAGGAGTTGCGCGAGCGCGCCGGTCTCGATCTTGAGCTGACCGGCTCCAGCCCGGCCATCAACAACGTCCGCAACGTGCTGAAGAAGGTTGCGGCTACTGGCAGCCGGGTCCTCATCACCGGCCCGGCCGGCTCGGGCAAGGAGGTGGCAGCCCGCCTGTTGCATCACTGGTCCCCGCGCGCCAATGCGCCGTTCGTCGTCATCGGCGCGGCCAGCATGGAGCCGGAGCGGGTGGAAGTTGAGCTGTTCGGCCTCGAGAAGGACGGCGTGGTCGTCAAGACCGGCCTGTTCGAGCAGGCCCACGGCGGCAGCCTGTTGCTGGACGAGGTGGGAGACATGCCGCTCCACACCCAGGCCAAGGTGCTGCGCGTGCTCACCGACCAGGTGTTTCAGCGAGTGGACGGCACCCGCAACGTGCGGGTGGATGTGCGCGTCATCAGCGCCTCCACGAAAGACCTGCGGCAGGAGATCACCGCCGGCCGCTTCCGCGAGGACCTGTTCTACCGCCTTAACGTGGTGCCCATCCGTATTCCGTCGCTGACCGAGCGGCGCGAGGACATTCCGGCGCTCATCAACCTGTTCCTCAAGCGTTTCTGCCAGCAGCGCGGACGGCGCATTCCGCGTCTCAATGACGACGCGCAGGCTGCGCTGCAGGCCTATGAGTGGCCGGGCAACGTGCGCCAGCTGCGGAACATGATCGAGCGCACCCTGATCCTGGCGGCCAGCGACGATCTCAGCGAGATCGATCTCAGCATGCTGCCGCCTGAAGTGGTCGCGGAACCTGCCCGGCTCTTCCCAAGCGAGGCGGCGCAGTCCATCATGGCGACCACGCTTCGGGAAGCCCGCGAGGCTTTCGAGCGGGAGTATCTGCGCGTACAAATCCGCCGCTTTTCGGGAAATATCTCCCGGACAGCGGCGTTCATCGGCATGGAACGCTCTGCCTTGCATCGCAAGCTTAAGGCTCTGGGCCTGGGCGATGATGACCGGGCGGAGGGAGAAGTGTCGAACGGTTAGCGGAAGGGGTGGGCCAAATAGGGCTGGGCGCGGCCGTAATACAACCATGCCGCAGGCGTTTTAGGTTGTGTTTCTTGGGCCGCGCTGCCATAGTTGACTAAGAAACCTCTAGCATAACAACTATCTAGCGTTTTCACTCGTAATAATACGTAAGGTCCGTTCACGGTTGTTCCTGTGAGGGAGCAGCCGGGCGAACCCAAAAAGGAGCCAAGCGAGGGCTTAATGGCGGAAAAACCAAACAACCTTCAGGACATTTTTCTGAACAATGTTCGTAAGAACAAAACGCCGGTGACGATGTTCTTGGTCAATGGCGTCAAGTTGCAAGGCGTGATTACCTGGTTCGACAACTTCTCGGTTTTGCTGCGGCGCGATGGGCATTCGCAGCTCGTTTATAAACATGCCATCTCAACCGTCATGCCGGCCGCTCCGATCTCCCTGTTCGAGCAGGAAGGTCAGGCTGGCGAGGGAGCGTAACGGTACCTTTGTCCAAACAACGGCGTAACAGTTCGTCTGACAAGACTGGAACGGCTCAGTCCGGAAACGGGCTGGGCCGTGCGCCTTTGCGCGCCCTTGTTCTGCATCCGGAACAGCGCAGTGAAGGGCAGGGTCCCCGCTCGGTCGAGGCCGAGCTGGAAGAGGCCGTTGGTCTTGCCGAGGCCATTTTCCTCGAGGTCGTGGCCGCCGAAAGCGTGCCCATCCGCCGCGCCCGTCCTGCAACCCTGTTCGGGCCGGGGCAGGTGGAGCAGTTGGCGGCTCTCGTGAAGGAGAGGGAGGTCGGCCTCGTCGTCATCAATGGCGCTGTGTCTCCGGTTCAGCAGCGCAACCTCGAGAAATCGTTCGGCTGCAAGGTCATCGATCGCACCGGCCTGGTGCTCGAAATCTTCGGTGAGCGGGCCCACACCCGCGAAGGCGCGCTCCAGGTGGAGCTGGCGCACCTTATGTACCAGCAGAGCCGCCTGGTCCGCACCTGGACCCACCTTGAGCGTCAGCGCGGCGGCTTCGGCTTTCTTGGCGGCCCTGGTGAAACTCAGATTGAGACCGACCGCCGCCTGATCCGCGATCGCATCGCCAAACTGCGCCGCGAGCTGGAGGATGTGCGCCGCACCCGCACCCTGCATCGCCAGCGCCGCCAGAAGGCGCCCTATCCGGTGGTCGCGCTGGTGGGCTACACCAACGCGGGCAAGTCCACGCTGTTCAACCGCATGGCGGGCGCGTCCGTCATGGCGGAGAACCTGCTGTTCGCCACCCTTGATCCCACCATGCGGGCGATCAAGGTGGGGCGGGAGGACAAGGTGATCCTCTCCGACACGGTGGGCTTCATCTCCAACCTGCCGACCCAGCTCGTCGCAGCCTTCCGGGCCACGCTGGAAGAAGTGGTGGAGGCGGATATCGTGCTGCACGTGCGCGACATCTCCCACCCGGACACCGAGGCCCAGAAGCAGGATGTAATGTCCGTTCTCGATGAGATGGGCGTGCTGGAGGATGGCGGGCCGGTCATCGTGGAAATCCTCAACAAGGTCGACCAGTTGCCGCCCGAGGCCCGTGCTTCGGTCGAAGGGCTGGCGGCGCGGGACGACAATGTTCTGGCCGTCAGCGCCTTGACCGGAGAAGGGGTGGACACTCTGCTCGCCCGTCTTGGCGACTACCTCTATGCCCACGCCCGGCTTTACGACATGGACCTCGATGTTAGCGACGGCCGCCGCCTCGCATGGCTCTACAACAATGGCGATGTGCTGGAGCGCCGGGACGAGGGCGAGACGGTCCACGTCCGCGTGCGCCTCACGCCCCAGCAGTACGGGCGCTATCAAGAGCTTGCGGGGTAGTTTACGCAGGGGTCTCGGACCCCTGCGTCCTTTCATTTTAGGGACGCACCTAGGCTTTTTAAACGAGCGGTAGTGCAGAGGGGCTGCGCCCCCTGAAAAGCGCAACAAAAGCAAAATACTAAGACTGCTTTTTCACCTTTTGCCACAGCACTTCCATGGCATCCAGATCCAGCTTGGAGAAGCCTTCGCCGGCCGTGTGCTCCATGGCGCGGAAGCGGCTTTCGAACTTGTGGGTTGCCCGGCGCAGGGCGCCTTCCGCATCAATATCCAGCTTGCGGGCGAGGTTGACGACGGCGAACAGCAGGTCGCCCACTTCATCCTCAACCCGGTCGGCGTTGCCCGTAGAGACGGCCTCGCGCACTTCCTCCAGTTCTTCCTCGATCTTGGGCACCACATCCTCGGCGGCGCGCCAGTCGAAGCCCACGCGCGCGGCGCGAGCCTGGATTTTCTGGGCGCGGAGCAGGGCGGGTAGGGCGGTTGCCACCCCATCGAGGGCGCTGTGCGGCTCCGGCCCCTTAGCGGCCTTGCCGGCCCGCTCGCGCGCTTTCAACTCTTCCCAGGCCCGGGTCTGCTCCTCGGCGGTCTTGACGGTAGCGTCACCGAACACATGAGGATGACGGCGGATCATCTTGGCATTGATAGCTTCGGCCACGCTTCCTATATCAAAGGAGCCTTCTTCCTCCGCCATTCGGGCGTGATAAACCACCTGAAGAAGCAAATCGCCCAATTCCTCGCGCAGGGCAGACCGGTCTCCAAGGCGAATGGCCTCGGCGACTTCGTAGGCCTCTTCGAGGGTGTAAGGCGCGATGGTCTCGAAGGTCTGTTCCAGATCCCAGGGACATCCGCTTTCAGGGTCGCGCAGGGTGGCCATTATCTCGACCAGGCGGGCGAAGGTTTCTGCGGCTTTGGCTCGTTGTTCCGGCAGCGGTGAAGCGTTCAAACCTTCGGACATGCAGTTCATCCCATGTTCAGGGTATATAGGCGAAAAAGGCTTTAATGCACCAAGGCGTGCGTCAGCAAGGAGACAGCGATGGCTTGGACCTCAACGCGATTGGCCGTTTTGGGAGCGATTCTGCTGGCATCCATCGTGTCGGTGATCGCTGTCGGCCAGCGTGAACTGTCCAGGAGCAAGCCCGCGATGGCCGAGCTGAGCCTGGCGGCTTATCCCGACAACAGCATGCTGACACCGGCCGGCTACCGTCATCAGGACCATATGAAGTCCGCTTTGATCTACGAACGTCGGGCTCTGGCCCGGTTGGGCCTTGAGCCGCATTTCGCGCGGCTTTAATCGGCGTGGCATAAGGGCAGAGATCCGAATTTCCTAAATTTCCTCAGCCAAGGGTTCCATTCCCGGCCTTGATGAGAAGCCAGCAAGAACTCTTCCATTTCCTTCACTTTTCCTGAGCAGGCGTGGGCCTGGCTCGAGACCGGGCATGACGCCACCATGCGTCAATGGACCATGCACCAGGGCCGAAGGCGGCCAGCAGCAGAAAGCCGCCCGCAATCGCAAGATTCTTGTTGAAATTGATCATCTGCGCCTGATCGGATGGCACAAGGTGAAACAACACGGCCGTGGCGATGGCGAAAGCGGCCATGCCAAGGCCAGCCAAACGCGACAGGAGACCGAAGGCCACAGCCAGGCCGCCACCAATCTCGACGCAGATGACCAGCGGCAGCAATGCGCTTGGCACGCCCTGGGTTTCCATGGTCTGGCTCGTGGCCGCATAGGTGGCGATCTTCGACCATCCGGAGGTAATGAAGATGTAAGCCAGCAGCAGCCGACCGATGAGCGCCAGGGCTGGCTCAAGTCGGGTAAGGCCATGGGCGTCGGTCATGGTCAGGCTCCGGGAGTTATTGGGCATCACGCGCAACGGCGGGCGATCGACACCATGGCTGGGAAATCCGGTCCGCAGGAAAGGTTCCTCACGTTGCAGTGAAGCCCAATCGAAAGACGCATAATCTATGTTATGTTAAATATCGTCCATGGGAAGGCTGCCGAGCCCCCCATTTCCGTGCCATTCCGGATTGCCGCGGATGGTGCCGTTTGCCATGATCGGCCGTCATCGACCTGCCGGAATGACGTATGACTGTTTCTCCGCCTTCGGCCCACGAGCGAACGCTGCACTTTGATACCGAGGCGCTTTCCGCCTTTCTCGATCAAGCCTTTTCGCCAAAGGCGCGTGGACTTCTCGGGGCCGTCGAACTGGTCGAGCTGGATCACGTCCGTATGAGGCTGGACCCCAGGCCTTCCATGCTTCGCCCGGGTGGCGTTGTTTCAGGCCCGGCCATGATGGGTCTGGTGGATGTTGCCGCCTATGCCGTGATCCTGGCCCATATCGGCCCTGTGGCCATGGCTATGACCAACACCCTCACCATCAACTTCCTGCGCGTCTGCCGTATGGAGCCTGTGTATGCCGATGCCCGGTTGCTTAAGCTGGGCCGTCGCCTGGCCTCGGTCGACGTCCGCCTCTGGCAAGGCTCGGAAGACCGGTTGGTAGCACAGGCGACGGTCGGTTACGCATTGCCCTAGAATCGATAGCCCACGCCCACGACCATGGCCGGCTGCCACTTGTGCTCATTGATCGGGCTATCGGCCGCATCTCCAAGATATCGGGTCAGCACGGCAGTGGCGTTGAGGTGCCAATGGCGGTTCAGCGCGACAAGCCCGGTCAACGACATGGAAACGTCCTTCAGTCCGCTATCAGCGTCGAATGCTGGCAGGCCTGAACGGGCGGATTGCTCGGCGCTGATGCCGAAGTACCGCTGCGTATGCTTGTTGCTGGCCCAGGTTGCCGAAACGGCTGGAATCAGCATCATCTGCTTGCTGGGCTTGAACTGGTAGTTCGCCGTGACATCGACCAGCGTGCCATCCGTGCCGCCGAAGCTGCGGGTGAGGCCGGCAGTCAGGGCCATGTTGTCGATGGGCCGATAGCGGGCGAATACCCGGCCGCCCACTGCATCCTTCACCTTTCCAAGGCCTTCCGGCGAATCCTTAGCCCGGCGCCCACGCACGAACACCGCGCCCGCGCCGACGTCGATCTTGTCCGTTTCCAAGAGGAAAGCGCCGAAGCCGTCGCGGAAGTTGGCGAAGAACGACTTGTAACGCAGGTCGAACATCGGCAGCGGCAGTATACGATAGTCGTCCGAGCCCTCGTAGTCCGGTACGGCTGCGATGCCGACGCCAACCATCCCGGAAAGTTCGTCCGACTTATCTTCGGCAAGTGCCGGAGCCGCGCCGATGGCAAGCCCGGCCGCCAGCGCCAGAGCGGCCACCCTGACGCAGCTGGGCACATGAACCTTGGCCTGAACCTTGGGATGCAACATGGAATTTCCCTTTAGCTGGAAAAGATACAGCATAACCCTCACGGTTCGCTAACGCGTTTCGGGTTTATATTGATCCATTGCGGAAATAGTATAGCGCCCGCTTGGCCACCCTTGCCTGAATGTCGGAAAGACTTGCCGATTTCAATGGTTTACTCGCCATTGATGCCGGAGGGGTGCCCCCTCCTCTTCCATGCATCACGGTGCCAGATGCCGCTGGGACAGCTTACAGCTCAACTTCCATACCGTCGTAGCCGGGCTCGACATGGAGCGGCAGGCGGGCCTTCAGTTCGTCGTAGTCCAGTTCCCAGTTCATGTGGGTCAGGATGGCCCGCTTCGGCTTGAACTTGTCGATCCACTGGAGGGTCTGGCCGAGATGCGGGTGCGTCGGGTGCGGATCATAGCGCAGGGCATCGACGATCCACAGGTCCAGATCATAGAGGTATTGTTCGGACTGGGCCGGAATCGCATTCAAATCCGTCGTATAGGCGAGCTTGCCAAAGCGGTAGCCGATCGAGGTGATGCCGCCGTGAACAAGCGGGAACGGTTGTACCGTCACCGGGCCGATGGCGAGCGGGCTTTGTTCGTCAATCACATGCAGGTTGGCAATGGCCGGGTAATCTTTGAAGCCCGTGAAGATATAGCCGAAGCGCTGGCTGAGGGTGGTGGCTGTCGCCTCATTGGCATAGCACTCAAGGGGCCGGCGGTTGGAGTGGTAGAGGCCGCGCAGATCGTCGATGCCGTGGGTGTGGTCTGCGTGATCGTGGGTGTAGAGCACCGCATCGAGCTTCTTCACCTCCGCGTCCAGCAGCTGCTCGCGCAGGTCCGGCGAGGTGTCCACGAGGATCTTGGTGCCCTGATCCTCTACCAGGATGGAAACGCGGCGGCGGCGGTTCTTCGGGTTCTTCGGGTCGCAGCGCCCCCACAGGTTGCCCACCCTCGGAACGCCGCCCGACGTACCGCACCCTAGAATACGAACCTTCATAAGCCTCTACCTCGTGTCATGCCCGGCGTGCCGCTCTTATCGCAACGCATGGAGTGCAGGATAGCCTTCGGCTTTGGTTTTTCGCAGGGGATTTCAATCCCCTGCACCCCTGATCTTTCATGGCTGTGTGCGGCACAACCGGCTCGGCCGTATCTGCACTGGAAATCTCAATGGGCCGCAACCGTTATAAAGCGTGCGGCCCTTTTAAACGAACGGGAGGTTGCCAAGAGGGGTAAGCCCCTCTTGGCAAAAATCCAATTTAAAAAATAACTTAGCTCGCCTTGCTGAACAGGCGGAAGAAGTTGGCCGTGGTGGCCTGCGCCAGTTCGTCCACCGTCTGCCCGCGCAGGTCCGCGAGGAAATTGGCAGTGTGAGTGACGTAGGACGGCTCGCATGGCTTGCCGCGCATGGGCACGGGCGCGAGGAACGGGCTGTCGGTTTCGATCAGCAGCCGGTCCTGCGGAATGATCTTCGCCGTCTCCTGCAAGTCCTTGGCGTTCTTGAAGGTTACGATGCCAGAGATGGAGATGTAAAAGCCCAGCTCCAGCGCGATCTCGCCAAACGCCTGGCTCGCGGTGAAGCAGTGGATGACACCGGGGAAGGCCCCCTTCTCCATTTCCTCACGCAGGATGTTGGCGGTGTCCTCCTCCGCATCGCGGGTGTGGACGATCAGCGGCAGGCCGGTCTCTCGGCTGGCGGCAATGTGGGCGCGGAAGCTGGTGATCTGCTGTTCGCGTGGGCTGTGGTCGTAGTAGTAGTCCAGCCCGGTCTCGCCGATGCCGATGACCTTGGGGTGGTCGCTCGCCGTTACCAGCCGCTCCGTGTCTACGTCCGGGTGGGTTTCGGCCTCGTGCGGGTGGATGCCGACGCTGGCGAACACGTCTGCCTCCTGCTCGGCAAGGCCCACCACCTCGGCCCATTCATGCGCCTTGGTGGAGATGTTGAGAAAGCGCCCGATACCGGCGGCGCGCGCCCGCGCCAGCACGCCGGACACATCTTCCCGCAAGCCCTTGTAGTTCAGGTGGCAGTGGCTATCGACCAGCATCAGCACGCCCTACTCCGTTTTACGCCTTCTTCGCTTCCGCCTCGCCGTCCTCGGCGGGCAGCTCCAGCCTCGGGAAGATGGGGCTTGGCGGGCTCAGGGTAAAGCCGCTGTCCTTGTGGCGTTGATACCAGGCGGCGTCGTCCAGCGCGGCGAAGCTGCGCTCGCCTTCCGGAATGCCGAGCGTCTCCAGCAGCTTGGCCATGGATGCTGGCACCACCGGTTGAATGGCGATGGCAAGGTCGTGGATGGCCTTCACCAGCACCGCCAGCACCGCTTCCATGCGGGCCGGGTCGGTTTTCCGCAGCGCCCACGGGGCCTGGTGATCGATGTACTGATTGCAGGCGAACACGCCGCGCATCCATGCTTCGATGCCTTGGGAAAGCTCAAACTTCTCAAAACGTTCGATGAGTTCGCGGGTGGCGGACTTCACCTCACCCAGCAGCGCCTCATCCTCGGCATTGCTCCCCTCGCCCACACTTGGCAGCGTGCCGCCCAGGTTCTTGGCGATGAAGGAGAGCGTGCGCTGGGCAAGATTGCCAAAGCTGTTGGCCAGCTCGGCGTTCGCGCGGGCAACAATGGCTTCGTGGCTGTAGCTGCCATCCTGTCCAAACGGCACCTCGCGCAGGAAGAAGTAGCGCACCGGGTCGATGCCGTAGAGGTCGGCCAGCCCATTGGGGTCGATGACGTTGCCTACCGACTTGGACATTTTCTCGCCGCGGTTGAACAGGAAGCCATGGCAGAAGATTTGGCGGGGCAGCGGCAGGTTGGCGGACATAAGGAACGCAGGCCAGTAAACGGCGTGGAAGCGCACGATGTCCTTGCCGATCACATGCACGTCGGCGGGCCAGAACTTCCGGAAAGATTTAGAGTCTACAGCAGGATAGCCGACGCCAGTCATGTAGTTGGTGAGCGCATCCACCCACACGTACATCACGTGGCCCTCGGCCCCCGGCACCGGGATGCCCCAGTTGAAGCTGGTGCGGCTGATGGAAAGGTCCTTCAGCCCGCCCTTGACGAAGCTCAGCACCTCGTTGCGGCGGCTCTCGGGGCGGATGAAGTCCGGATTGGCCTCGTAGTGGGCCAGCAACCGGTCCTGATATTTGCTGAGGCGGAAGAAGTAGCTCTCCTCCACTGTCCACTCAACCGGCGTGCCCTGTGGGGAGAGTTTGGTGCCGTCTTCCTGCGTGGTCAGCTCGCTTTCGTCGTAGAAGGCTTCGTCCCGCACCGAGTACCAGCCCTCGTAGCGGTCGAGGTAGATATCGCCCGCCGCTTCCATCGCCTTCCAGATCGCCTGGCTCGCCTCATAGTGGGCGGGCTCGCTGGTGCGGATGAACCGGTCGTAGGAAATATCGAAGCGGTCATCCATGGCCTGGAACATCGGGGCCATCTTGTCTGCCATCTCGCGGGCTGTGAGGCCATGCTTGCGGCCGGTCTGTTCCATTTTCAGGCCGTGCTCGTCCGTGCCAGTCAGGAAGAACACGTCCTCGCCCATCAGCCGGTGAAACCGGGCGATGACATCGGAGGCGATCGCCTCATAGGCGTGGCCGATGTGCGGCGCGCCGTTGGGATAGGCAATGGCTGTGGTGATGTAGAAGCGGTTGCGGTCGGCCATGGCTCACACAAGATTCGAGGAACGGACAGACGCCATCGCGACGATCCGTGACAGCTCGAACACCACGGATTTGGGATCGAGCGCCAGAGGGACCGCTGCGCCGGCAAGATCGCGTGCCTTCTCCCACAGCGACACGATACGCGCAAGATCGGCCGTCTCCGCTTCCTCCGCTAAGGTAGCGAGCCGCTCGGGCACCAATTCCAGAAACGCCTCGTATCGGGATTGCATCGCGGCGGCGGAAAGCACTCCGGCCAGTTCCATCGCCAGCGCGCCGCTCGGGTCGCCCGTGCGGACCAGGAGGTCCAGCGCCTTCTCCAGCCCCTGGATATCGAGCCCTGCGAAGCGCAGAGCCCGGCCGGGGCACCCCTGCGCGATCGGCACCAGTTGCTCGATCTCGGCTGAGGTAAGTTCGGGCCGCACGCTCTGCAGCGCGGCGTGAACACTGGCCGCTTCCAGCGGGGCGAGCACCAGCCGGCGACAGCGGGAGCGGATGGTGGGCAACAGGCGGCCCGGCGCATGACTGACCAGCACGAACAGGGTTCGCACCGGCGGCTCCTCCAGCATCTTAAGGAGGGCGTTGGCGGCGGCCCGGTTCATGTCGTCCGCCGCATCCACGATGACAACGCGCCAGCCGCCGTCCGCCGGCGTCGTGCCGAGGAATGGAATGAGCGCGCGCACCTGATCGACGCCGATCTCCTTGGCCAGCTTGCCCTTGTCGTTCTCGGCGCGCTCCAGCACCTTGAGGCCCGGGTGACTGCCGGCTGCCATGAGGCGCGCGGCGTGGTGTTCGGGGTCCACCTCCAGGCTCTTCGGCCCTGCGCCCCCGAACAGGCCGTCCGCCTCCCCCGCCCCGCCGCCCGAAAGCACGAACCGGGCGATGCGGTAGGCCAGCGTCGCCTTGCCGACGCCGCGCGGGCCGGTCAGCAACCAGGCGTGGTGCAGGCGGCCGGTGCTCCAGGCATCCAGAAAGCTCCGCTCGGATGCAGCATGGCCGAACAGGTTCGGATTGGTCATCGGGGTTACAGGGCTGTCGTCGCTCACAGGCCCAGCCTTTTGCTCACCACGGCCTCGATGGCGGCGGAGACATCGGCCACAGGCGTGCTTGCGTCCACCACCGCGCAGCGATCGGCGAAGCGGTGAGCGAGGTCGAGAAAGCCCTGCCGCAGCGCCTCGTGGAAGCGGATATCGTGCGCCTCGAACCGGGTCTCAATGCCATGGCGGCCCGCCGCCCGCGCAAGACCGATCTCCGGCGGCAGGTCGAGCACCAGCGTCAGGTCCGGCCACAGAGGCCCGGTGCTGAGCGTGTGCAGTTGGAGCAGCGTCTCCAGTGCCACGCCTTTGGCGGTGCCCTGATAGACCAGGGTGCTGTCCACATAGCGGTCGCACAGCACCCACGCGCCGCGTTCGAGCGCGGGGCGGATGAGGCGAGTTATATGGTCGTGGCGGGCGGCGTTCAGCAGCAGGGTTTCGGTCACGGCGTCCCAGCGGTCGACCGAACCTTCCACGATCAGGCTGCGGATGGTCTCCGCCCCTTCCGTGCCGCCGGGCTCCCGGGTGGTCACCACCTCGATGCCCCGCTGCTGCAACCAGGCCGCAAGATGGCGGATGTGGGTGGACTTGCCGGCCCCCTCTCCGCCCTCCAGCGTGATGAACCGCCCCCGCGCCACTTACTTGCCTGCCACAGCCGCAGCCGGGGCCGCCGGGGCGTCCGAGCCGCCGAACAGGGCATTCTTCATGCCCGCCCAGGCGCGGGCGAAGAAGCCCGCTTCCTCGATGCTTGCGCCTGCCTTCAGCGGATAGCTCAGCGGCTTCTGGCCCGGCGCAGTGATGATGAGATCAGCCACGTGCTGACCCTTCTTGATCGGGGCCGGAATCGGGCCGGTATAGCTCACCTTCACCTGCAGCTTACCGCGCGAGGCGCGGGTGGTGGTGATGGCGGCATCCTGGTCGAGCACCAGGGGCACGGTGTCCTCCGTGCCCAGCCACACCGGGGCTTGTTCGACAACCGAGCCCTTCTTCATCAGCTTGTAGGTCTTGAAGGTGCGGAAGCCCCACTCCAGCAGCTTCACGGATTCATTCACGCGCGCCGACATGGAGGGCAGACCGTTCAGCACCATCACCAGACGCTGGCCGTCCTGCACCGCCGAGCCGGTGAAGCCGTAGCCCGCGGCTTCGGTATGGCCGGTCTTCACGCCGTCGGCCCCGCGCACCCGCCCCAGAATGGGGTTGCGGTTGGGCTGGGTGATCGGCTTGCCGTTCATGGTCTGGCCGAACGTGAAGGACGGCATGTTGTAGAACTGCTTGTAGAGGTCCGGAAAGTCGTTGATCGTCCGCGTGGCCAGGATAGCGAGATCGCGGGAGGAGACATACTCTTCCGGGTCTGGCCAGCCGGTGGTGTTGGCGAAGTGGGAGTTGGTCAGCCCCATCTTCTTGGCGGTCTCGTTCATCAGGTCGACATAGGCCTGCTCGGAGCCCGCCAGTCCTTCGGCCAGCACCACGCAGGCATCGTTGCCGGAAACGGTGACGATGCCGTGGAGCAGGTCTTCCACGGTCACTTGCGCGCCGACCGGCAGGAACATGGTGGAGCCGCGGTTGTTCCACGCCCGCCAGGTCTCGGGGGAGACGGTGATCTTGTCCGTCAGTTTCACCGTGCCCTTCTTGATCATATCGAAGGCCACGTAGACCGTCATCATCTTGCCCATGGAGGACGGCGGCATGGGTTCGTCCGCATTCTTCTCGTAGAGCACCGTGCCGGTATCGGCGGAGACGAGATAGGCGAACGGGGCAATTGTCTCGAATGTCGGCACCTGGGCCAGGGCGCTGCTGGCAACAAGCACACCGGCAAAACCCAATACGAAACGCTTCATGGAAAGTCCTCGACTTTGCAACAGTTGGTTAGCTGATCGGCCGCAGCGTGACACGGGCGTCGGAATAGCCTGCCGCGCGGATCTCCGCCAGCACGATTTCCGCCGCCTGGCGGTTGTCGAACGGGCCGATTTGCACGCGATAGAAGCCGCGGGCGGTTGGCTCCACGAGGGTGGAGCCGAACCGGCGCAGGTTGAGCGCCAGGGTGTCGGCCCGCTCGCTGTTCGAGAGGGCTGCGACCTGAATATAGACCATGCCCGCCTTTGCTGGCTGGGCGGAGGGGGGCGCCGCTTGCATCGGCGCGCTTGGCAACGGTGCGGGCGGTGGCGGCAGCGCGGTCTGCACCACAGGCGCGCTGGCGTATTGCGGCTGAGGTTGCGTCGGAACAGGCGCGGGCATCGGAGCGGCCTGGGCAACCGTCGCCTGGGGCAGCGCCGGCGTGATATTGCCGTTGGCATCCGGATAGACGCGTCGCACCCGCACCGGGGCCGTGCCCTGCTGGTCGAACCCGAGCAGCTGGGCGGCCCTGCGCGACAGATCGATGATGCGATCCTTGACAAACGGCCCGCGATCGTTGACCCGCACCACCAGCTGCCGCCCGTTGTTGAGGTTGGTTACCTCGACATAGCTCGGCATGGGCAGAACCCGGTGAGCGGCGCTGATGGCGTTCATGTCGAAGGTTTCGCCGTTGGCGGTCGTTTTCGCGTGGAACTGCGGCCCATACCACGAAGCGATGCCGGTCTCCTCGTAGTCCTTGATATCCTCCGGGTAGTACCACCTGTCCCCCACCTTGTAGGGATTGCCGATCTTCACCACGCCGCCGGGCCCCGGCTTCACCGTGGCCCCCTGCCCGGCAAGAGAGCCGGATGTGGCGCGCACGCTGTCGGTGGACGCGCAGGCGGTCGTCATTCCTGCGCCGAGCAGCAGCAGGCAGAGGCGAAGCAGCCTAGCCATCGAGGGCATCGGCCAGCTGGGCAACGGAAAGCGCATAGAAGTTCGAGCAGTTATATTCGAGGAAAGCACGGTAGTTTTCGGTTGTCAGGAAAGCGGGGCCGTCCGGCCCGTCGGGCTCGACCAGGCTCATCGGCGTCTCGGGCGCAGGCCAGACCTGCCCGGCGGAAGTTGCCACCAGCCCCAGCGTCTGCCATTCGGCGGCGGTCAGCCAGCGGCTGTGCTTCTCGATAACGCGGCTGCATTCCTCCGGCAGGTTCTCCTGCCGCAGCGCTGCGCGGTCGAGCGTGGCCGGCACCTTCACCTCGAAGCCCCAGGGCAGGCCCGCCTGCCAGCCGTGGCTCACCAGATAGTTGGCGGTGGAGGCGAACACGTCGGTCATGTCGCTCCACAGGTTGCGCCTCCCGTCACCGTCGCCGTCAACGGCGAAGCGCAGGTAGCTGGTCGGCATGAACTGGGTATGGCCGAACGCGCCGGCCCAGGAGCCGCGCAGGTCCTCGGGCGTCGCCATGTTCCGGTCGATGATCTGGAGGGCGGCCCACAGTTCGCGACGGAACAGCTCGGAACGGCGGCCTTCGTAAGCGAGCGTCGCCAGCGCCGGCAGGATGGGGAAATTGCCGGTGTAGCTGCCGTAGTTGGTCTCCATGCCCCAGATGGCGAGCAGCACGCCCGAGGGCACGCCGTATTGCTGCGTGGCGTAGGAGACGGCGTCTGCCACTTCCTGCTTGCGGTTGAGGCCGCGCGCAATCTTCTGCGGGGTCAGTCGCTTGGAGAGGTAGGTGCTGAACGACGGCGTGACGGAGTTGGGCGCCTGCGCCCGGTCCAGCCGGATAACGGTTTCGGATTCCGTCATGCCATCGAGGGCGACGTCGAGCGTCGTCTCCGCCATTCCGGCGGCCAGAGCCGCCGCGCGCACGTCGACGAGCCAGGCATCGAAGCTCTGGCCGGGTTTTGCCTCCGGCAACACATCAAAGGATGCCAAGGTCAGCCGATCCGTCGCTGGATCTGCCGGGATCGCGCCACCGGAAGCCGGCGACACCGCTGCTGGAATGCCCGTTCCTGTGTCTGTTCTGGTCGCCTGCCGGGTTGCAGCAGGGGATGTCGCCGAAACGGACATCCCGCCTTCATCTGAAGAAATACACCCCGTCAGGGCTGTGATAGCCGCAAGCGGCCCTAGCCATGCACGTTTCATCATCGTCCCGCCCAATCGAGACGATTCTGTGCCATAGCGGGCCAGTCGATCCAAGGAAAAATGCGGCCAGACGAGCCTTGGGGCGGATGCCTCGGGGAACCGGGCCGGCCATTCCGGCCCCGCCCATGCCGCAGGCGAAGCGAGGCCGTTCAACGACAGAATATGGCGGCCTGCTGCCGCCCGTCCCTGCCCTGGCCAGGCATTCACAGCGCCTATGGCGCAATCTTCCTCTTGCGTGCCGCGCCAAGATGGGGAATGAGAGCGTTTCGCCGCTGATGCCGCCGTGGAGGGATGGCCGAGTGGTTTAAGGCACCGGTCTTGAAAACCGGCGTGGGTGCAAGCTCACCGTGGGTTCGAATCCCACTCCCTCCGCCACCCGGCTCGAGATTTGATTGCCAGTTTCGGCGCCCTGCATGGCAAAGTCCCATTTAAATCGCTTGCGGCCTTGTTTAATTGGAATCGGGCCCCATATTATTTCTATCGATATTGATTTTTGAATCTTGCTTTGGCCCTCTGGTGTCGGGCGATCTTCCTTCAAAATCGACTGTACCTGATTGTCGCGCACGTTGCTCGACGTGAAATTTTCTATGCCGATTGAAAGGAAATCGTCATGAATACCGGAATTGTTAAGTTCTTCAACACCACCAAGGGCTTTGGCTTCATTCAACCCGACAATGGCGCACAAGACGTGTTCGTCCATATCTCGGCGGTTGAGCGCTCTGGCATGCACACGCTCACCGAGGGCCAGAAGGTGAACTTCGAAGTTGTTCGGGACAACCGCTCGGGCAAGAGCGCGGCGGAGAACCTTCAGGCTGCGTAAGCCTTTACCTTCGATCTATGACCACGGATGTACTGGCACAGATCGTTGAGAAAGCGGGAGAGGCCGGGTCTGTGCCCGGCCTTTTCTTTTTCTGGCGTTTAAGAAGGAGCCAAATGCCATGACCGAGCTCAATAAGGACAACCTTTTCCGCCCTGTTCCATCAAGAACCGAAACCAAGGCAGACATTACCAACAGGGTAGCCCGCGAAATCATCAAGGCTGAAACCGACCGCCGCCATGCCAAGACCGAACTGCTGCGGGCGGCCCGCCTCGCGCAAGAGGCCCAGAATTTGGAAACGGCGGCAGGGTCGGCAACGAAACCCCGGGCCAGAAAGGCCTCGCAGGGCCGCTAACACCTGTCCTTATCCGCACGCCAATTCCCGCACGTCGACCTGCCATGGATCCTGATTTGAACGGTCCGGCTATGCGGACCCTTCGGCCGGTTGCGTGTTCCGTGCATCTTCTTCCCGCGTGAACAGCTTGGCGAGGTCCGCTTTCTTGGTGATGAGGTCGGCAAGGGTATAGCGGTCGAGCACGGCCATGAAGGCTGCCATGGCCTCGCGCAGCGCGCCGGTGAAGCCGCAGGCCGGGGCGATGACGCACGAGCCGCAGTCCACCAGATTGAACCCCTCCTCCGTATGGCGCACGATCGCGCCTACGTTGATCTCCTCCGGCGGGCGGGCGAGACGAATGCCGCCGAAGCGGCCACGCACGCTGGAGACATAGCCGGCCTTTCCCAGATCGTGCACCACCTTCATCAGATGGTTTTGGGAAACGCCGTAAGCCTTGGCGATTTCAGGAACCGAGCATAGCGTCTCCGGCCGCGCGCCGAGGTAAAGCAGCACCCGCATGGCATAGTCGGTATAGCGCGTGAACCGCATGGCTCCTCCTCATCCCGCCGAGGCGCTGCTGTGACATAATGTACCCATATAGGGATTCCCGTTGCTTCATACAAAGCGGCTTTATACATGTATTAAAAATACAGGTATGAGGCGATCAGGCAGCAAACGGTTGCTCCGTCAGGGGTTTTCGCCCCGCCCGAACGCCCCATCCCCCGGGTTTTGTAAGCCGCGTGCCCCAGGAGTGGGGCTGATACTGGAGATAGAAATGTCCAAGACACTCTCCCCGAACACCATCGCGCTGGTGAAGGCGACCGTACCGGCGCTTCAGGCCCACGGGCTCGAGATCGTGCGGACCATGTACGCCCGCATGTTCCAGAATCCGGCCATCCGGGACCTGTTCAACCAGTCCCACCACGGTGGCGATGCCCCGCAGCAACGGGCGCTGACCATGGCGATCCTTGCCTATGGCAGCAACATCGACAACCTGGGCGTGCTGACGGCGGCGGTGGAGCGCATCGCTCAGAAGCATGTCGGCCTTCAGATCCTGCCCGAGCACTACCCGTATGTGGCCGAGGCCCTGCTGGGCGCGATCAAGGAGGTGCTGGGCGATGCGGCGACCGAGGAGATCCTCGCTGCCTGGGGCGAGGCCTACTGGTTCCTCGCTGATATCCTCATCAACCGCGAGGCGCAGCTTTATCAGGAAAACGCGGCGGTTGAGGGCGGTTGGACCGGCTGGCGCGAGTTCGTGGTGGAAGATGCTCGCTCGGAGAGCACGGTCATCACCTCCTTCCTGCTGCGCCCCAAGGATGGCGGCAAGGTTACGCTGCACAAGCCGGGCCAGTATCTGACCTTCTGGCTGGAGATCCCCGGCCAGCCGGCCACCAAGCGCAACTACAGCATTTCCAGTGCGCCCAACGGAGAGACCTACCGCATCTCGGTGAAGCGCGAGCCCCATGGTCTTGCCTCCCGCTGGATGCATGAGGCGGCCAGACCCGGCACGGTGCTGAAGGTTGCCGCTCCATCCGGCGACTTCTTCCTGGCAGAAAAGCCGCAGCGCCCGGTGGTTCTGCTGTCGGGCGGCGTTGGCCTGACGCCGATGGTCTCCATGCTGGAAGCCCATGCCATCAATGGCTGGGACACGGCGGTTCACTTCGTCCACGGCACGCAGGATGGTTCCACCCACGCGCTGGGCGAGCATGTGCGCTCGGTTGCATCCACCTGCCCTGACGGCAAGGTGTCGGTGTTCTATGAGACACCCCGCGCCGAGGATGAGAAGGGCCGTCATTTTGACGAGGTTGGCTTCATCACCGAAGGCTGGCTTGCGGCCAATACGCCGGTTGCCGCGGCTGAATATTACCTCTGCGGCCCCAAGCCGTTCATGCGGGCGATGGTGGAAGCCCTGACCCGGCTGGGTGTCGGCGCTGATCGCATCCACTATGAGTTCTTCGGCCCGGCGGACGAGCTGCTGGCGGCCTGAGCCGATCCTTGCCTTATCCCATGGGGAGGGTGGCTTGGCGCCGCCCTCCCCTTTTCATGTGCGCCGCTGCCTGATCCTGCCTGGAGCGCAAATGGGAACCGCCCGCTCTTCCCCGCGCTCCCTTTTGAGATTGCCCAATCCGTATAGCAGGCCAATCCGTACAGCAGGGATGCGTCATGAACGACAGTGAACGCCAGGTCATCGATAGTCTCTTCGCCCGGCTTCGGCAGGTGGAGGCGCAGTCGCCGCCGCGCGATGCCGAGGCCGAACGGCTGATCGAGGAGCATCTGACCGCCCAGCCTGGGGCAAGCTATTACATGGCCCAGACCGTCATCGCCCAGGAACAAGCGCTGGAAGCTGCCCAGGCCCGCATCACCGAGCTGGAGCGTGAGTTTTACAGCCGGGGCGGCGGTGGTTTTCTCTCCAGCATCCTGGGCGGGCGCGACCACAGCTATCGCTCCTCCCCTCACCAGTCTTACCGCGCGGGACCCCAGTCCTACCAGTCCGGGCCGTGGGCGGGCCTTGGCGGCGCACGGCGCTATGGCTATGGCGCGGGGCTCCGCGCCCACACGCCGGGTGGCGGGTTTCTGGCGGGCGCGGCGCAAACCGCCATGGGCGTGGCGGGCGGCGTGCTCATCGGCAACCTTATCGCCAACGCCTTCTCGGGGCACGACGTCTCGGCCGCCGAAGCCGGAGGCGACTACGCCCCTGGTGTCGGGCCGGGCGAGGATACCGGCGCTGCCGGCAGCGAAGTCGGCGGCGAGGATTTCACGGGAGACGACATCTCCGGCGACTTCGGCATGGATGAATTTTAGATAAAACGCCGGGAGATCACCCCGCCTACCGGTAGAGCAGCACCGGGATGAGGCAGGTGCGGATCATCTGGGTGGTCGTGCTGCCAACGATCAGCTGGCGGATGCGCGAGTGGCCGTAGGCTCCCATGACGAGCAGGTGGATCTGCTGGGATTTCACATAGTCGCTGATAACCGCCTCCGGTTCGCCCGGCAGTCGCTCCAGCGTGTAAGGCTGGTTGGCGGCGATCAACCGCTCCCGCGCCCATTCCAGATGCCCCTCGGCGGCGGGGCTGGCCCCAGCCACCATCACCACATGCCGCTCCAACCCGGCAAGCAGCGGGTTGCCGCATAGCTCCTCCACTGCCCGGCGGGAGGATGCCGCGCCATCGTAGGCGACAAGCACCCGCTCGATCGGCCGGAAGGCGCGCGCTGCCACCAGCACGGGCCGGTGGGTGGCCCGTACCAGCCGTTCCACGCTGCTGCCCAGGTGCAGCCGGTCGAAGTCCGCCGCCTCCCCGCGCTTGCCAATCACGATGACGGCGGCGCTTTCCTCCAGCGCGCTTACCGCGTCCACCAGGCTGCCGTGGCGGCACCGAAGACTCACCTGCGCGATGCCGCCGTGATGCAGGCGCGCCTCTGCATCCTGCAGAAGCGCCGTGCCGCGCTGCATCAGAACCTGGTTGCGCTGCTCGTCGAGCACGGTCAGTTCTTGGATGAGCCGGTCCTGCGCGCCAAATCCCATGCCGCCGCTGAAGTCCGCGTAGGCCAGGCCCTCGTACTGCCGCTGGACCACATGGATGAGTTCGACCGGCAGCCGCAGCCGGGCGGCGGCCCATCCTGCGTGGTCGCACACGCTGGGGCCGTAAACCGATCCGTCGATGCAAGCGATGATCTTCCGCATGGTGCCGGTTCCTGATTAGAAGAATGGCGCGGGTGCCCTTGGCAGGCAAAGGGAATCTGCTTGCTTTGGAAATATTTTCGCCCGCGCGGCCGGCAAGCGCGGAGGGCATCTCTTCTGCCGGTTGACCAGCTGGAAGGATAGCCCTTTCAAAGTCTGGAGCGGGTGAATTGCTTGCAGCAGATCGCCCGCTCCAGGTTTTGTTTCTTAACGGCAGGGTATTCCGCCCTGCTCGAGCACAGTTTTAGGCGATGACCTTCTGGGCGAGTTCGGTGTTGTATGCCCGGATGATGCCCGGAATGAGGAAGGCATCGACGAGCACCCAAATGCCAACGGCACCCAGGATAAAGATGCCAACGCCGAAGAAGATGGTGATAAGCCCGAGAATAGCCAGCACAAGCTGGGCAATCGCGGTACCCGTCCGCCCCATGTAGAAACGGTGCGCGCCAAACGTACCGATAAAGAACCAGAGAAGATAGGCAACGCCGATCGATTTGCTGTTCGCCTGAAAGAGCATCTGCGAAAGGGCGGCGTTCTTTGCCTCGTTTTCCATGTAAGCCCCCTGAACAAGGTGATTAAGCCCCGGCCGGAGTCATTAACCCCGTCCGCGCATTCGGCCCCGCCGGTTTGGTGCCGACGATGGCGCCTGCCGATTTATAAGCTGATAATCCTAACGAAGTCGAAATGATTTTGCCGATGCCCGTCAGTCCTGACGGGGGACTTGCCGTCTTGGTTCAAAAGGCATGCTTGGCGACAAAGTGCACCCGGTTCAGCTTGCCCGTATCGCCGTTCAGCAACTTGCGCCTGCCGTAGCGGTATTCGATGCCGAGATCGAGCGGCTTGACCGGCGAGTAGAACAGGTTAACCGCTACGCTGTGGGCATTCTCGTTGGCTGTGGCCGGGGCGAGCCCGGTGGGATAGTCGACGTCCTGGAATGAGCCCATGATGTTGGTCCGCAGCTTGTCGGTAAAGCCGATGCGGAAGGCGACAAAGCCCGCCAGCACGTCGACCCGCTCCAGGTCCGCGCCGCCGCCTGCCGTGTCGGCGAGATAGAGCACGTCCGGCGCAAAGTTAAAGCCCACGTATCGTCCGATGCCCTTGCCATAGGTCAGCATGAAGCGAATGTCGTAGGGGCCGTCCTTGCCGAAGGGGATGCGGCCCGCTGCCGAGACGCCCCAGCTGAAGCTCCTCTCCTTCTCGATCGGGGTGTTGACCGAGAGCTGGCGCGCCAGGCCCGATAGGGTGAACTGGCCGAACGAGGGGGTGTAGGTGAGCTTGAGGGTGGCATCGGGCAGGTGGTCGTCGTCGTTCTCGACCAACACCGGCGTCGCAGGCGTGATGCTGGAGGTCTCCGGGTTCTCCAGCGCGAAGGCCATGGCGAACTGCTTGGAGAACTCATGCGTGTAGCGTACCTGCATCTGCCGCACGAAGATGGTGCCCTCGGTTACGCCGACGAAGTCCGCCGCTTCCGGCAGCACGGTGACGTTCTGAAAGTTGCTCCAGTCCTGTCCGAAGGTCCAGCCGTCGTAAGTGATGAAGGCGCGGCGCAGGGCGAAGTTGTAGCCGTTGGTGGTGCGCTCCGAACCTTGCGTGCCCGGCGAGGTCTGGAAGTCGGATTCGATATGCGCCGCAACGACCTTGTCTCCCACCGGCGTTTCCGTGGTGAGGATGATGCGGGTCTGCTTGGCATGGGCATCGAAGTCGGCGCCCTCGCCCGGCGCGTCGTCCACCGGGATGAACTGCGGCAGGTAGAAGTCGCGGCCCAGGCTGTTGGTGGCGGTATCGCCATCGCGATAATCGCTGACGATCGCGTCAGCCTTGATGAACCCGCTCAGTCGGAAAGTGGTGTTGCCAACGCGGAAGCCGGTGCCAGGCGGTTGCGCCTGGGCGGATTGGCTGGAGGCGCTCTTGGGCTGGGTTGGCGGCTCCTCCGGCGGCACGGCGGCCACGGTCGTCTGGGAGGGGGGCGTCACAGGCGCAACCGCCGATGCCACCGGGCCCGCAGCTGGCGCAACCTCCGTGGGCGATTGGGTTGCCGAAGCCTGGCTCTGCTGCCGCTTGGTGGCCTCCAGTTCCTGCCGCACGTCCCGCAGCGCCTCTTCCAGCTGGCGCACGCGCTGCTCCAGAACGGCGGTCCGGTCCGCCTGCTGCGCGCCGGCGGGATGCGCGGCCAGGGCAATGCATGCCGCGCCGGCCAGAAGCACGGGTTTCCGCTGAATGCCAGTCACCATTCTGTCCCCCTTCGCCATCTGCCGCTGCGGCCGGTGCGAGTGGCCTTGAGCGGCCATGTCTGGGCTTTTTCTGCCGCGGTTGAACGGCAGGCTTGGCTGTTGGGTTCACGGCCAAGGGTCGAATTCCCGAATTTTCGGGAACTGCGCGGCGAATAGGTCACAGGAGGTATCCTCTTGCGCGGGGCTGCGGGATCGGGGAACCTCCCCGCCACCATGGAACGACCGGGGGATTACGGATATGGCGAAGGTGGATACCAGCCGGATCATTGAAACTGAGCGGCTTATCTTGCGCCCGCACGGGGTGGAGGATTTTGCGGCCTGCGTTGCCGTGTGGGGCAACCCTGAGGTGACCCGCTATATCGGCGGCCGTCCGCAAACGCCTGAGGAGTGCTGGCACCGCCTTCTGCGCTACGCGGGCCACTGGTCGCTGCTGGGTTTCGGCTACTGGGCGGTCGAGGAGAAGGCGAGCGGGCGTTTCATCGGCGACATCGGTTTTTCGGACTTCCATCGCCCGATGGAGGAAAGCCTGAACTTCACCACCGCGCCGGAGGTCGGCTGGGTATTGTCGCCCGACGTGCATGGCAAGGGCTATGCCACTGAGGCGGTGCAGGCGGCCCTCGGCTGGGGCGACGCCTATTTTAAGGGACAGCGCTTCGTCTGCATGATCCACCCGGATAACCGCGCTTCAAGCCGGGTGGCGGAGAAGACCGGTTTCATCCCTTACGCCCACACGGACTTCAAGGGAGCGCCGACGGTGCTCTACGAGCGGCCGGCGCGCTAGCCCCTGCCCTTCGCGCAGGAGGGTAAGACCTTCTGAAAACAGAAGAAGCCCTGCCTTTCGGCAGGGCTTTCTGAAGTTTGGCTGTTGCTTATCAACAGTCTTGCAGGACGACGGCCTTCTTATTCCGTAATCCGGCGACGGAAGGTCTCCGGCAGGAACAGGAGGCCGACCACCAGGGTGATGCCCGCCACCACGATCGGATACCACAGGCCGTAGTAGATATCGCCCGTGGCTGCGACCATGGCGAAGGCCGTGGTGGGCAGGAACCCGCCGAACCAGCCGTTGCCGATGTGATAGGGCAGCGACATGGAGGTGTAGCGGATCCTGGTCGGGAACAGCTCCACCAGCATGGCGGCGATCGGGCCATAGACCATCGTCACGTAGAGGACGAGCAGGAACAGGATGCCGACCACGACCGGACGGTTGATCTCATCCGGGTTCGCTTTTTCCGGGTAGCCGGCAGCGGTCAGGGCCGCCTTGACCTTGGCCTGGAAGCCGGCGATGGCCGCCGCCTTGTCCGCACCCGCAAGGTTTGCCGGGTTCACGGCGTCGATCACCGTATCGCCGATGCGAACCTGCGCCACCGAGCCCGGCGCGGCATCCACATTGTGGTAGGAGACGCCCGCCTTGGCGAGGAACGACTTGGCGATGTCGCACGACTTGGCGTCATACTTGTTCTTGCCGATCGGGTCGAACTGGAGCGAGCACTCGTCCTGATGGGCGATGACGGTCACCGGCGCGCTCTGCTGCGCCTGGTAGAGGGCCGGATTGGCCGCCTGGGTCAGGCCGCTGAACAGCGGGAAGTAGGTGAGCATCGCCAGCGCGCAGCCCGCCAGGATGATGGGCTTGCGGCCGATCCGGTCCGACAGCCAGCCGAAGAAGATGAAGAATGGCGTGGCGAGCGCGAGCGCGATGGCGATGAGGATGTTGGCCGTCGCGCCGTCCACCCGCAGTGTCTTCTCAAGGAAGAACAGGGAGTAGAACTGGCCCGTGTACCAGACCACCGCCTGGCCGGCGACCGCGCCGAACAGGCACAGCAGCACGAACTTCAGGTTGCCCCACTTGGCGAAGGATTCGGTGAGCGGCGCCTTGGAGGTTTTTCCTTCCGATTTCATCTTCTGGTAAACCGGGCTCTCGCTCAGCTGCAGGCGGATCCACAGCGAAACCGCGAGCAGGATGATCGAGATCAGGAACGGCACGCGCCAGCCCCAGTCCGCGAAGGTTTCCTCGCCGATAAGGGTCCGGCAGGCAATGACGATGAGCAGCGCGGCAAAGAGGCCGAGCGTTGCCGTCGTCTGGATCCAGCTGGTATAGAGGCCGCGCTTGCCCTCGGGGGCGTGCTCGGCCACGTAGGTGGCGGCGCCGCCGTATTCACCGCCCAGCGCCAACCCCTGGATGAGCCGCAGCGCGAGCAGGATGATCGGCGCGGTCACGCCGATGGAGGCGTAGCTGGGCAGCACGCCGACCAGGAAGGTCGACAGGCCCATCAGGCCCATGGTGACCAGGAAGGTGTACTTGCGGCCCACCAGATCGCCGATCCGGCCGAACACGATGGCGCCGAAGGGGCGCACCGCGAAGCCGGCGGCAAAAGCCGCAAGAGCGAAGATGAACGCCGTGGTCTCGTTCACCCCCGAGAAGAAGTGAGTGGAAATGTAGCCGGCCAGAAGGCCGTAAAGATAGAAGTCATACCACTCGAACACGGTGCCGAGGGATGACGCGGCAATGACGAGCTTTTCGTTCCTGGCCACTTCGGGGCCGGAAAGGCCGTTCGTCATGCCGGCAGCAACGCTGTCAGCCATTGTGGTTCCTCTCCCCTTGTAATCGCCCTGTTCTGTTGTTGTCGGGCGGCGTGGTCCGCTCCTCAGGACCATGGTTGAAGGCTACGCCCTTTACGCCTCTCCGCTACCGCGACTTTAGTCTAAGTTCCGCGTTTTCGGCCCGGCCCGGAGGCGCTTTCAAGCAAGGTGCCGCACCCTGCGGTGAGCAAAGGTGCGGCCAATAAAGGGGTCACCGGGCCGTCCGCGATACGGAAGCATCAGAAGGCGTGCTTGGCGACGAAGTGCAGCCGGTCCAGCTTGCCGCTGTCGCCATTCAGCAGTTCGCGCTTGCCGTGGCGGTATTCGACGCCCAGGTCGAAGGCCTTTATCGGCGAGTAGAACAGGTTGATGGCATAGCTGCTGGCGGCCTCGTTTGCGGTCGCCGGGGCAAGGCCGCTCGGGTAGTCCACGTCCTGGAACGAGTACATCAGGTTCGTTCGCAGCTTGTCGGTGAGGCCGAAATGCAGGGCGGCAAAGCCGGCGGTCACATCCACCGTCTCCAGCCCCTGCGGCGCAGCGATCACGTCGGGCGCGAAGTTGACGCCGACATACCGCCCCACCCCCGAGCCGTGGGAGATCATGAAGCGGATGTCGTGACGGCCGTTCGCGCCGAACGGCACCTTGCCGGCAAGCGAAACGCCCCAGCCGGTTGTCGATTCATTGCTGGCCGCCGAGTTTACCTCCAGCTTGCGGACGACGCCCGCCAGCGTGAACTCGCCCAAGGCCGGCTTGAAGGCCAATTTGGCCGTGGCGTCGGGCAAGCTGTCGTCGTCGTTCTCCACCGTGGCGGGTGATGTCGGCGTGATGCTGGCCGTCTCCGGGTTTTCAAGGCCGAAGGTGAAGCTCAGCTGCCGGGTCAGCGGCCGGGTCACGCGCACCTGCATCTGCCGCACGAACACCGTGCCCTCCGAGACGCCGATGAAGTCCGCGCTCTCCGGCAGGGCGGCGGTGTTCTGAAACACGGTCCAGTCCTGGCCGAACACCCAGCCGTCGTAGCCGATGTAGGCGCGGCGCAGGGCAAGGTTGTAGCCGTTGGTGGTGCGCTCCGAGCCCTGCGTGCCCGGCGAGGTCTGGAAATCGGTTTCCACATAGGCGGTCAGGGTCTTGCTGCCCACCGGCGTCTCGGCGCTGATGGCAAGGCGTGTCTGCTTGGCATGAGCGTCGAAGTCGTTGCCCTCGCCCGCCCCCGGCGTTTTGTCCACCGGGATGAACTGCGGCAGGTAGAAATCCCGCCCCAGCCCGTTGGTGGCGGTGTCGCCGTCGCTGTAGTCGCTCACCATGGCGTCAGCCTTGATGAAGCCGCTGATCTTGAACGTGGTGTTGCCCACCCGGAAACCGCTTCCGCCCGCGGGTTGGGTCTGGGCCGACTGGGCCGAGGCGGTTTGTATCGGCGTTGATGTTGCGCCGTTTGCGGCCTGGGCCGTCACCGTTCCGGTGGTGACGGGGACGCCGGGCGCCGTCGCGGCGGCGGATGCCGCCTGCTGTCGCTTGGTGGCTTCCAGTTCGCCCTTCACCTCCCGCAAGGCGTCTTCAAGCTGCTTGACTCGCTGTTCCAGAACCGCCGTGCGATCCGCTTCCTGCGCGTTGGCAGGATGAATGGTCAGCGCGGCAGCAGCCACGCCGGCCAGGAGCATTCCACGGCGCTTACTCACGATTGTCATAGCGATCCTCCCCAAGATTCCGTCTCCGTGTTGGCGCGGGCTGGCCGGTCTGGCGCGGCCTCTTGTCGTGTCCCGCTGCGACGGTTGATAGGAGGCTTCAGGATATCGGGCCGGGAGGACAGCTAGACATTGGTCGAATAACCAGTTCTGGCAGCAGGTTAACGGCGCGGTTAAACCTGGTTTAAGACTAAAGTCGAACGGGGGAAGCCTTGCTCGGCGCGGCCGGATAGGCGAGGCTTGGCTCAAGGAAATAATTGGGGAGATCAGCAATGGCTGACGTGCAGCTTTTTCCGGTACCGGATGTTTGGCGGGAACGGGCGCGGGTCGATCGCGCGGCGTATGAAAAGATGCAGGCGGAGGCCCTGGCAGATCCCAGCGGCTTCTGGGGAGAGCAAGGCAAGCGCCTCACCTGGAGCAAGCCCTACACCCAGGTGAAGGATGTCTCCTTCCACCGGGAGGATTTCCGCATTCGCTGGTATCATGACGGCGAGCTGAACGTCAGCGTCAACTGCATCGACCGCCACCTGCCCGAGCGGGCAAACGACGTGGCGATCATCTGGGAGGGCGATGATCCCTCCAAGTCCCGCCACATCACCTATGCCGAGCTACACGCAGAGGTGTGCCGCTTCGCCAACGTGCTGAAGGCGCGCGGCGTCAGGCGCGGCGACCGGGTGACGATCTACATGCCCATGATCCCCGAGGCCGCCTTTGCCATGCTGGCCTGCGCGCGGATCGGCGCCATCCATTCGGTGGTGTTCGGCGGCTTCTCGCCGGACAGCCTGGCCGGGCGCATCACGGATTGCGAGTCGAAAATCGTCATCACCGCCGACGAGGGCCTGCGCGGCGGCAAGGCTATCCCGCTCAAGGCCAATGTGGATGCGGCTGTTGCCCAATGCGATGGCGTTGAGACCGTCATCGTCGTCACCCACACCGGCGGCAAGATCGCGATGACCGAAGGGCGCGATCTCCGTTACGAGGATCTGGTGGCCACCGTTTCCGCCGACTGCCCGGCGGAAAGCATGAACGCGGAAGACCCCCTGTTCATCCTCTACACCTCCGGTTCCACCGGCAAGCCGAAGGGCGTGCTGCACACCACCGGCGGCTATCTTGTCTACGCGGCGATGACGCACGAATACGTGTTCGATTACCGCCCCGGCGAGATCTACTGGTGCACTGCCGACATCGGCTGGGTCACCGGCCACAGCTATGTGGTCTACGGCCCGCTGGCGAACGGCGCGACGACCCTGATGTTCGAGGGCGTGCCCAACTACCCCTCGCCCTCCCGCATGTGGGAGGTGGTGGACAAGCATCAGGTGAACATCATCTACACCGCGCCGACGGCCCTGCGCGCCCTGATGCGCGAGGGCGATGAGCATGTCACCGCCACCTCGCGGCAATCCTTGCGCCTCCTCGGCACCGTGGGCGAGCCGATCAATCCCGAGGCCTGGCTGTGGTATCACCGGGTGGTGGGCGAAGGCCGCTGCCCCATCGTTGATACCTGGTGGCAGACCGAGACCGGCGGCATCCTCATCTCGCCGCTTCCCGGCGCGACCGACCTCAAGCCCGGCTCGGCCTGCAAGCCCTTCTTCGGCGTTGAGCCGCAGATCGTGGACGCGGACGGCAAGGTTCTGGAAGGCGCCACCGAAGGCAATCTGGTGATCGCCGACAGCTGGCCCGGCCAGATGCGAACGGTCTATGGTGACCACGAGCGCTTCTTCCAGACCTACTTCAGCGCCTATCCCGGCAAGTATTTCACGGGCGACGGCTGCCGCCGCGATGAAGACGGCTATTACTGGATCACCGGGCGGGTGGACGATGTGCTCAACGTCTCGGGCCACCGCATGGGCACGGCGGAAATCGAGTCCGCGCTCGTTGCCCATTCCAAGGTGGCCGAGGCCGCCGTGGTCGGCTTCCCGCACGACATCAAGGGTCAGGGCATCTACGCCTACGTCACCCTCAATGCCTCCGAAGCGCCGAGCCCGGCGCTCGCCAAGGAGCTGGTGATGTGGGTACGGCAGGAAATCGGCCCCATCGCCGCACCGGATCACATCCAGTTCGCCGTGGGCCTGCCCAAGACCCGCTCCGGCAAGATCATGCGGCGCATCCTCCGCAAGATTGCCGAGAACGACCTTACCAACCTGGGAGATACCTCGACGCTGGCCGATCCCAGCGTCGTTGAGGACCTGATCGGAAACCGTGCCCAGGCGGCATGACGGCTTCATCGGGGTCGGAGGGGCGGAAATGCTGCTCCCGGCCCCGATAAACCGCTGACAGAGCGCCCGGTCCTGCGCTAGTTTGAAGGGGCAAGGAGGGTTTGCTCGTGAGCGATGCAACCATTCTGGTGGCGGACGACCATCCGCTCTTCCGTGATGCCCTGAAGATCGCCGTCATCAGGGCCTCGCCCTCCGCCACGGTGCTGGAAGCCGGCAGCGTGGCCGAGGCGGCGGACCAGGTGCGCGGGGCCGACCGGCTCGACCTTATCCTGCTTGATCTCCGAATGCCCGATGCGGAAGGTTTCTCCGGCCTTGCCCTCCTGCATGCGGAGCGGCCGGGCACCCCCATCATCGTCATCTCGGCTTTGGATGCCGCGGACGCGGCGGTGCGCGCCCGGCGTTATGGCGCGGCCGGGTTCCTCAGCAAAACGGCGGACCTCAACACCATTCAGGCGGTGGTGAGCGAGGCGCTCAGTGGGCGCAGCGCTCTTACGGCCCTTGGCGCGCAAACCGAGGAAGAGGCGGAAATCGACGACATGGCGGCGCGCATCGCCACCCTCACGCCCGCCCAGATCAAGGTGCTGCTGGGTGTGCTGGCGGGCCGCCTCAACAAGCAGATCGCCCATGATCTCAACATCAGCGAAGCAACCGTCAAGGCGCACATGACCGCCGTGTTCCGCAAGCTGGGCGTGCAGAACCGCACTCAGGCGGTCATCGCCGCCCGTGCGCTCGGGCTGGATACGGCACAGCTGGACGTCTGAACCTTTTCGCTTTCCGAAGTCTCCCAAGGGGGCGCGACCCTGGCGGGGAATTCACCTGCTCCCTCAGGACCGTCTCTTCCGGCCAGCCTGGCGCGCCACGCGAACCGGCTTTGTCGGCTCCTCCGCCGCCTTGCCGGCAAGGAACGTTCGCAGCTCGGCCGGCTGGGCCGGCTTGTGCAGCACCGGCACGCCAAGCACTTCGGCGGCTTCCAGCACTTCCGGCGACGGGTCGGCCGTCACCAGCGCCGCGCGTGCGTCTGGCGCATGGGTCCGCACGGCTTTCAGCACATCAAGCCCGGTCTTGTCCGTTCCCAACTGGTAGTCGATGAAGGCGGCCTCAACCGGCTCGCCTCGCATCAGGATTTCCAGCGCCTCGTCGTAGGAGGACGCCAGCACAGCCTGGCAGCCCCAGGCCGTCAGCATGGCTTCCAGCGCCGCGAGAATGTCGGCCTCGTTGTCGACGCACAGCACCCGTCTTCCTGCGATGGCGGGGCCGAACCGGGCGCTGTCCTGCTGGCTCACCGCCTTGCCGGGGGCGGCGGCGCGCGGCACCCGCACCGAGAATACGCTGCCCTTGCCGACGCTTGAGCGCACGCCCAGTCCCGCGCCGATCAGCCGCGCGATGCGGTCCACGATAGCAAGGCCCAGCCCCACCCCCTCGTCGCCCTTTGATGGCACAAGGCGGCGGAACTCCTGAAAGATTTCGTGGTGCTTGTCGGGCGGGATGCCAGGGCCGCTGTCCCACACTTCGATCTGCACCCGCCCCTGCCGCATCCGGCAGCCGATGACGATGCCGCCCCTGTCCGTGTAGCGCACGGCGTTGGCGAGGAAGTTCTGCAGCACCGAGCGCAGCAGGGTCCGGTCTGTCCGCACCCACAGGCTGGAGGGGTAGGTTCGCAGCGACAGCCCCTTCTCCGCCGCCAGCGCCCCGAACTCCGTCGCCAGTTCATCGATCAGCCCGGCAATGGCGAAGGTGGATGGCTGGGGCTTGATGCCCCCGGCATCGAGCTTCGAGATATCGAGCAGAGCCCGCAGCAGCCGGTCCGCCGAGGCGATGGAGCGGTCGATGTTGGCAATGAGGCCCCGGCTCCCCTCCGGCACGCTTTCCAGCGCGGCGGCGGTGAACAGGCGGGCGGCGTGCAGCGGCTGCAACAAGTCGTGGCTGGCGGCGGCGAGGAAGCGGGTCTTGTCCCGCGTTGCCGCCTCGGCTGACTGGCGGGCGCGGATCAGCTCCTCCGCCGCCCTGGCCAGCGCCTCATTGGCGCCGGAAAGCGCCCGGGTGCGCTCCTCCACCCGCGCTTCTAGCATCTCGTTCGCCCGCTGGAGGGCGCTCTGGGCCTGTTTCTCGGCCGTGATGTCGGTGAAGCTGGTCACATAGCCGCCGCCGGGCATGGGCCCGCCGATGGTCTTCAACACGGTGCCGTTGGGGCGCACCCGCTCGTAGGTGTGGGGCAACCCCCGCCGCATGTGGGCCAGCCGCTTCTCCACATGGGCTTCCACCTCGCCGGGGCCGCATTCGCCTCGCATGGCGTTGTAGCGGATCACATCGGCGATCGGCCGTCCCACCCGGATGAACCCCGACGGGAAATCGAAGATTTCCAGATACCGGGCGTTCCATGCCACCAGCCGCAGCTCGTGGTCCACCACGCTGACGCCGGGGCCGATGTTCTCCAGCGTTGCGGCCAGAAGGCCCTTGGAGAATTGCAGGCTCTGGCCGGTCTGGTCCAGAAGGCGCACCACTTCGCCCACGCTGAGGCTCGCGCCTGAAAGCGCCGAGGTGACGATGATGCGGGCCGAGGGCGCGCCGATCACGCCTGCCACCAGCCGCTCGGTCAGGCGGGCGGTGATGCCGTCGATGGGGTCCGTCGGCAGCAGCGGATGCTGGCGCTGTTTCGACAGGGCACTGAACGCCTCCGCCGCCGCCTCTGCGCCCACGAACCGCTCCGCCAGCCGCTGGAGGTCGCCGACCGTGCGGGTATGCTCGATGTTGGGCCGGGTCTGCGGCAGGCCGGTGGCGGCGTCTTCCCCCTCTTCCGTCGTCGCGCCGCGCCCGCGCAGGGAAAAGGCGAAGTAGAGCAGAACATTGACGCCAAGGCTCCACAGCACCCCGTGTGTCAGCGGGCTGATGCCCTCCAGCCCCAGCAGCGCATAGGGGTGAAGGTTGTAGTTTGCCGCGAGATCATACCAGCGGGCGGCCGCCGGATTGCCGGTCAGCAGCGAGGGCAGGAACAGGGTGTAGAACCAGAAGACGCTGCCGCCGATGAGCCCGGCGAGCGCCGCGCGCGGCTGGTTGCGCTCGAAGTAGACCGAGCCGATCAGCGCCGGGGCGAACTGGATGACGGCCGCAAAGGCGATGAGGCCCATGGAGGCGAGCGAGCCGAAATGTTCGGCTGCCTGGTAGTAGCCGCAGGCCGCGAAGATGATGGCGATGATGGTGATGCGCCGGGTGATGAGCAGCACCCGGCCCAGGTCTGCCTCCCGCGCAATGGCCCGGTGGCTCAGCAGCAATGGGGCCAGCAGGTCGTTGGAGACCATGGTGGAGAGCGCCAGCGTCTCGACGATCACCATGGCCGTTGCCGCCGAGAAGCCGCCAAGGAACACGAACAGCGCCACGATCTCCGCGCCGCCGTAGAGCGGCAGGTCGATGACGAACAGGTCCGGCGAGGCGGTATCCGGCAGCAGCGCGAGGCCCGCCAGCGTGGTTGGCAGCACCACCAGCGTCATGATGCCCATGTAGAGGGCGAAGGGAAACCGCGCCTGGCGGATATCCTCCGGCGATTGCGCCTCGACTACGCCGATGTAGAACTGGCGCGGCAGGCAGATGATCGCCGTCATCGACAGCAGCGTGATGGTCAGGAAGTCTGGCGACAGATTGTCCAGCGAAAACAGATCGCCGAACCGCGCCCACCCCCGCGCTTAGGCCGCCTCCGGCGCGTGGAGGAACATGAAGAGGGCGAAGATCGCCACCCCCACCAGCGCCGAGATCTTCACCACCGATTCAAACGCGATGGCGACCACGAGGCCCCGGTTCCGCCCCGTTGAGTCATAGCGCCGCGTGCCGAACAGGATGGCGAACAGGGCAAGGATGCCGGCGATCACCAGCATGGTGGTGAACAGCGACTGGCCGCCGCTGCTGCCTGGGGCGCTGCCCACCAGCTCGGCATAGCTGGTGCTGACCGAGCGCAGCTGGAGCGCGATATAGGGCAGTGCCGCCAGCAATGAGAGGGTGGTCACGATCGCCGCAATTACCCGGCTCTTGCCATAGCGGGAGGAGATGAAGTCCGCGATGGAAGTGCTTCCGGCCCGCTTGGCGACCGCCACCAGGCGGGTCAGGAAGCGCGGCAGAAAGAGAAAGGTGATGGCCGGGCCGACCAGAATGGGCAGGTAGTTCCAGCCGCTGCTCGCCGCCGTGCCCACTCCGCCAAAATAGGACCAGGAGGTGAGATACACCGCCAGCGCTAGCACGTAGGTGACGGAATGGCTGGCGGTTCGGCGGCCTTGCGCCGCCCGCCGTTCCACCGTCCAGGCGACGAGGAACAGCAGCAGGGCATAAACAAGCGCAACGCTTAGCGACAACCAGGACATGGTCTTCCAGCTCCCCCGCCCCCATCGGCGGCCTTGGCTCACCATGCCATATCAGGCAGCCGCGCGGCAGTAGCCAAAGGTCTAGCTGGTTCGGCCCGGCGTTCGGATGCTCGCCAAGGAGGGCGCGGCCCCCGCCGAACCCCTTTCGTTCTAAACGGACGCACCCGTCAACATCCAGAAAACCCCGCAGCCATGCAGGGCGCGGCCGGACAAACAAATGGAAGGTGCAGGAGGGGTAAGCCCCTCCTGCGTAATCATATCCCAGATAACAGACCTTACGCTCGTTCGCGGAAGGCGGTGAACCGGATGTCCTTGTTCTCCTCCGCCGCGCGGTCGAGCCGCCACTGGCTGCGGGCCATGTAGACCGGGTGGCCGTCGCGGTCCTCCGCCATGTCGGAGCGGTTGGCTTCCATGAAGCGCTTGAGTGCCTGCGGGTCCTCGCTCGTCACCCAGCGGGCGACTTCGTAGGGCGATTCCTCAAAGCCGATCTCCACCTTGTATTCGGCAAGCGCGCGGGAGGCGAGCACCTCCAGCTGGAGCGCACCGACGACGCCGACGATCCAGTTGGAACCGATGGACGGGCGGAACACCTGAATGACGCCTTCCTCGGAGAGATCCTGCAACGCCTGCCGCATGGGCTTCACCCGCAGCGGATCGCCCAGGCGCACGCGGCGCAGGATGTCCGGCGCGAAGTTGGGAATGCCGGTGAAGCGCAGCTCCTCCCCTTCGGTCAGCGTATCACCCACGCGCAGCGTGCCGTGGTTGGGGATGCCGATGATATCCCCCGGCATCGCCTCTTCCACCAGTTCGCGGTCCTGCGCGAAGAAGAAGATGGGGTTGTTGACCGCAAGCGTCTTGCCGGTGCCGATCTGCTTCAGCTTCATGCCGCGCTTGAACCGGCCCGAGCACAGGCGGAAGAAGGCCACCCGGTCCCGATGGTTCGGGTCCATGTTGGCCTGCACCTTGAACACGAAGCCGCTCACCTTGGGCTCGCTCGCCTCGACGGCGCGCGGCTCGGCGGGCTGGGTGCGGGGAGAAGGCGCCAGGGAGCCGATCGCGTCCAGCAGCTGCTCGACCGAGAAGTCCTTCAGCGCCGAGCCGAAGAACACGGGGGTGAGATCACCGTTGAGATAGGCTTCCCGGTCCGGCTCCGGATAGGCGGACTGGGCCAGCTCGGCGGTTTCGCGGAACTCGGCCAGCACGTCGGCGGGCACGGCCTTGTCCAGTGCCGCGTCGTGCACGCCCGAGAGCGGCACATACTTGTCGTAGGCCCCGCCCCGGCCGTGGCTGGAGGCGAGGAATTCGTTCTTCCGCAGGTCGTAGACGCCGTGGAAGGTCGAGCCTGCGCCGATCGGCCAGTTCATCGGCGTCACGTCCAGCGCCAGCGTATTCTCGATCTCGTCCAGCAACTCGAACGGGCTTTTGGATTCCCGGTCGATCTTGTTGATATAGGTGATGATCGGGATGTTGCGGATGCGGCAGACTTCCAGCAGCTTGCGGGTCTGGCTCTCGATACCCTTGGCCGCGTCGATCACCATAACCGCGCTGTCGACCGCCGTCAGGGTGCGGTAGGTGTCTTCCGAGAAGTCCTCGTGGCCCGGCGTGTCGAGCAGGTTGAAGGTGATGCCGCCGCGCTCGAACGTCATCACCGAGGAGGTGACGGAGATGCCGCGGTTCTTCTCAATATCCATCCAGTCCGAGCGGGCACGGCGGCGCTCGCCGCGCGCCTTCACCTGCCCCGCCAGCCGGATCGCGCCGCCGAACAGCAGCAGCTTTTCGGTGAGCGTGGTTTTACCGGCGTCCGGGTGCGCGATGATCGCGAAGGTGCGCCGGTCGCTGGCGTTCTCCGGCCGCCCCGCCGGGCTCCGGGTCGCCTCGCCTGCCTCGGCGCCTGCCCTCACGGTGGTCGTTGCGATCTGGTCGTCGTCGAAACTGGTCACTGCGGATGCTACTCGCTCTGGTTTGCCGAGGGTGGCGGGGTGGATGCAAATTGGCCGCATTCAAAGCATGAGGGCCGTTCCAAGGCCAGCCCGAAATTTACGGGATACCCCTGGGACGGGTCGAAACCGGGCTGAATGTCTGGCTATGCCTGCCGGAAGAGATGGGTGGCCCCTGCCCCCGGCGCAACTGAGGCAATGGGCAGCAGCCTTGCGCCTCTTACTCGATGAAGGCCACGGGGGCCGTGTCGTCGGGCTTCTGGGCCATTTCCGAGAGGCTGGGAATGAAGGCCGAGGCGAGCCCCAGGAGGGCCGCCATGGCCAGGATTGCGGCAAAGAACGCTTTCACGAGCACGCCCATCAGCCTGTTGTCCTTCCTGTGCGTCTGTTTGCGCCTACCGGGTTGCAGCCGGCCTGGCTTCGGATTCCGGCATCTTCTCCGGCGCTTTTGGAGTGGTGGTGTAGAGGTAGACATTGCCCAGCAGCACCAGGCCCGCCACCACCATCAGGATACCGCGCAGCCGCTCCTTGCCGTGCTGCCGCACCGTCAGCCGCACGCCAAAGACGATGAGGATGAACGACACGAGCACCGCGGCGGATATGGCAAAGTTCCAGAAACTGCTCATCGGTTATCCCTGTTCATGCAGGCTGAAACGCTTCGCCCAGCGCCTGGGCAACGGCGGCCCGCCAGCCCGTCAACCTAGCCATGCGCGCGTCATCTTCAAGTCCTGGTTCGAAGCGGCGGTCCGGCTGCCACAGCGCGCCGGCCTCCGCCACGCTGCCGAGCATCCCGCAGCCGGCCCCCGCCAGGATGGCCGCGCCCAGCGCCGTCGTCTCGGTGACGGCGGGCCGCTCCACCGTCAGGCCGAGCATATCGGCCAGATCCTGCGCCATCCAGTCGTTGACCGCCATGCCTCCGTCGATCCGCATGACCTGCGGTTCCACCCCGTCCTGACGAAAGGCCCTCATGAGGTCGTGGGTCTGGTAGCTCATCGCCTCGAGGCAGGCCCGAACGATATGGGCGCGCGTTGCCCCGAAGGTAAGGCCGGTCAGCAGCGCCCGCGCGTCCGGCCGCCAGTAGGGCGCGCCGAGGCCGACGAACGCGGGCACCAGATAGACCCCTTCCGTGGAGGAGACCGAGCGGGCCAGCCGTTCCGTCTCGTCCGCCTCGATGACGAGCCCCACCTGGTCCCTCAGCCATTTGACCGCGCTGCCGGCCACAAAGATGCTGCCCTCCAGCGCGTAGGACGCCTTGCCGTCAATCCGCCACGCCACCGTTGCCAGCAGCCGGTTCTGCGACAGCCGGGGCGCATCGCCCACATGGGCCAGCACGAAGCCGCCGGTGCCGTAGGTCGCCTTCACCGTGCCCGGCGTCACGCAGGCCTGGCCGATGGCCGCCGCCTGCTGGTCCCCCGCGACGCCGCAGATGGGAATGGCGCGACCGAACAGCTCGGGCTGCGTGTCGCCCAGGTGCCCCGCGCTATCCACGATTTCCGGGAGGATGCCGCGTGGCACGCCGAACAGATCGCACAGGTCCTCCCGCCACTGGCAGGTGGCGAGATCCATCAGCTGGGTGCGGGCGGCGTTGGTGGCGTCCGTCACGAACAGGCCGCCGGTCAGGCGGAAGATCAGGTAACTGTCCACCGTCCCCGCCGCCAGCCGTCCGGCCGCCAGCAAATCCTTCAGCTCCGGCCGGTGTTTCAGCGCCCAGCCCATCTTGGTGGCGGAGAAGTAGGGATCGATCGGCAGGCCTGTGGCGGCCGTCACCACCTCCCCGTGGCCCTCGGCCTCCAGTTCGGCGCAAATGCTTGCCGTGCGCCGGTCCTGCCACACGATGGCCGGGCCCATAGGCTCGCCCGTCGCCTTGTCCCAGAAGACGATGGTCTCGCGTTGGTTGGTAAGGCCGATGGCACTGATGCGCTGATGCCCGCCCACCTGGGCAATGGCAGCGCGGGTGGCGGCCAGCGTCTGCTCCCAGATCTCGCGCGGGTCATGCTCCACCCAGCCCGGCCGGGGATAATGCTGGGTCAGTGCCCGCGTGGCGGTGGCAACGGGCCAGCCCTTGCGGTCGAACACCATGGCGCGGGTGGAGGTGGTGCCTTCGTCGATGGCGAGCAGCAAATCGGTCATGACGGCAATGTAGCGGCCCTGGCGGCAGGGGCAACACCACACGCACCCCCCCATAATTTCCTTATGGTTCATATGATATTAACCATAAATGCGCCAAGGTCCACCAGTCGGTACGCAGAGGTAACGTTCTCTGCGCCGGCAAATACGACAGTCCAAACTGAAAAACGCCCGGGAGTAAGTCTCCCGGGCGTCTTCTTTTCAGCCGTTGGCGCCCTGCCCTTATTCGGGCAGTACCACGCGGATGGAAAGTTCGCGCAGCTGCTTCGGCGACACTTCCGACGGCGCGTTCATCATCAGGTCTTCCGCCCGCTGGTTCATCGGGAAGACGATGACCTCGCGGATGTTCGGCTCATCGGCCAGCAGCATGACGATGCGGTCAACGCCCGGTGCCGAGCCGCCGTGCGGCGGCGCACCCAGCTTGAAGGCGTTGATCATGCCGCCGAACTTCTCGTCCACGTCCGCCTTGGTGTACCCGGCGATCTCGAACGCCTTGTACATGATCTCCGGCTTGTGGTTCCGGATCGCGCCCGAGGACAGCTCCACGCCGTTGCAGACGATGTCGTACTGGTAGGCTAGGATCTCCAGCGGGTGCTTGGTCTCCAGCGCCTCCATCTCGCCCTGCGGCATGGAGAACGGGTTGTGCGAGAAGATGACCTTCTTCTCCTGCTCGTCGTACTCGAACATGGGGAAGTCGACGATCCAGCAGAACTCGAAGCGGTTCTCGTCGATGAGGCCCAGTTCGTGGCCGACGCGGGTGCGGGCGAGGCCCGCCAGCTTGGCGGCACCGGCTTCCTTGTCGCAGGCGAAGAACACGCCGTCATTGGGGCCGAGGCCAAGCTGGGCGACCAGCTGCTGAACGCGCTCCTCGCCGATGTTCTTGGCGATCGGGCCGCCGGCGACGCCGTCCTTGAAGTTGATGTAGCCAAGGCCCGCGTAGCCTTCCTGACGGGCCCAGTCGTTGGTGCCGTCGAAGAAGCTGCGCGGACGCAGGCCCGCGTCCGGGGCCGGAATGGCGCGCACCACCGCGCCGGTCTCGATCGAGCGGGCGAAGATGCCGAAGCCCGAGCCGCGGAAGATTTCGGTCACGTCCTGAATGACGATCGGGTTCCGCAGGTCCGGCTTGTCGTTGCCGTACTTCAGCATCGATTCCTTGTAGGGAATCCGCTTGAACGGATAGGGGCTGACCGAGCGGCCATTGGCGAACTCCTCGAACACGCCGTGCAGCACCGGCTCGATGGCCGCGAACACGTCTTCCTGCGTCACGAAGCTCATCTCGAAGTCGAGCTGGTAGAACTCGCCTGGGCTCCGGTCGGCGCGGGCGTCTTCATCGCGGAAGCACGGCGCGATCTGGAAGTAGCGGTCAAAGCCCGCCACCATCAGCAGCTGCTTGAACATCTGCGGGGCCTGGGGCAGCGCGTAGAACTTGCCGGGGTGCAGACGGCTCGGCACCAGGAAGTCACGTGCGCCCTCGGGGCTGGAGGCCGTCAGAATCGGCGTCTGGAACTCCTGGAAGCCCTGCTCGATCATGCGGCGGCGAAGCGACGAGATCACGTTCGAGCGCAGGATGATGTTCTTGTGCAGCCGTTCGCGCCGCAGGTCGAGGAAGCGGTAGCGCAGGCGGATGTCTTCCGGATACTCGGCGTCGCCGAACACCGGCATCGGCAGTTCGCTCGCGGCGGAGAGAACCTCCACGCTTTCGGCCTTCACCTCGATGCGGCCGGTGGGCAGGTTGTCGTTGATGGTCTCGGCCGTGCGGGCGACCACGCGGCCATCCACGCGAATCACCGATTCGGAGCGGACGTGCTCGGCATTCTTGAACGCGGCCGAGTCGACGTCGACCACCACCTGCGTCAGGCCGTAATGGTCGCGCAGGTCGATGAACAGCAGGTTGCCGTGATCGCGCTTGCGGTGGACCCAGCCCGACAGGCGGACGGTTTCGCCGACATTGGCTTCGCGGAGTTCTCCGCAGGTATGGGTGCGATAGGCGTGCATGGCAAAAACTCGGTTGTAACCGGAAAAAATTCGGATCGCGGACACACACAGCTTCACGCCCCGTTTGTCAAGGCGCTGCAAGCTGCTACAGCGGTATCCATGAGCGAATATGTACTGATAACGACAACAGAGGACCTGTCGGCGCTGTGCGCCCGGCTGGCCCGGCAACCCTTCGTCGCGCTGGACACCGAGTTCATGCGCGAGAACAGCTACTACCCCGACCTCTGCCTCATCCAGGTGGCCAGCACCGAGGAAGCGGCGATCATCGATCCCAAGGCTCCGCGCCTGTCGCTGGAGCCGCTGTTCACCCTCCTCCACAATGAGGAGGTGCTGAAGGTTGTCCACGCCGGCGGGCAGGACCTCGAGATCTTCCATGGCCTCACCGGCCGGGTCCCTGCCCCGCTGTTCGACACCCAGATCGCGGGCATGGCGCTGGGCTATGGCGAGCAGGTCGGCTACCAGCAGCTCATCGAACAGACGCTCGGCGTTCACCTCAACAAGGGCGCGCGCTTCACGGACTGGAGCCGCCGCCCGCTCGAGCAGCGCCAGCTGGACTACGCCATCGGCGATGTCACCTATCTTGCCCAGGCCTTCCCCAAGCTGCTCGACCGGCTGAAGGCCACGGGGCGCGGCGAATGGCTGGATGAGGAGATGGCCCGGCTGCTCGACCCCTCCAGCTACACCATCGATCCCGAGCAGGTGTGGCGGCGCATGAAGCTGCCCAACCGCAACGCCGAGGTGCTGGGCCGCCTCAAGGCGCTGGCCGCCTGGCGCGAGCGGGAGGCGCAGACCAAGAACCTGCCGCGCAACCGGCTGGTGAAGGATGAGACGCTGACCGACCTCGCCCTGCACCCGCCGCGCGATCAGGGAGCGCTCGCCCGCGTGCGCGGCCTGCCCTCCAGCTGGGGCGGCAATGAGATCGGCGCGCGCCTGCTGGCGGTTCTGGCCAATGCTGAGCCCATGCCGAAGGACGAAATCCCCACCCGCGAGCGGATGACCGCCCTTGGCCGTCAGGCCTCGCTCATCGCTGACCTTCTGAAGCTGTTGCTCAAGATCCGCTGCGAGGAATCCGGCATCGCCCCCAAGCTCGTCTGCCGGGCGGATGAGCTGGAAGCGCTTGCCGGCGGCCAGCGTGAAGGGCTCGCCATTCTGTCGGGCTGGCGGTTCGAGCACTTCGGCAAGGATGCGCTGGCCATGGTCGAGGGTCGCCTCGCCTTCTCCGTACGCGACGGCAGGCTCGACCTGCGCGAGATCGGACCGGCGTAAGCGATTGTTTATGCAGGGGGTCTTAACCCCCTGCACCCCCTTTCGTTCAAAGGGCCGCGTCCTTCATCAAGGGTGCGGCCCTTTTTCTGTTTCGAGCATGGGAACGCACCCGGCCCGAAAAACGAAGGGAGTGCAGAGGGTCCGCGACCCTCTGCAAAGAATCCAACTTCGAACAAGCAAAAACCCCGGCCAGTTTCCTGACCGGGGTTCTCTTTGCTCCTGTCGGGGCGTGGCGCTTAGGCGGCGCGCACCCGGGTGAGGAAGCGGTCCACCTGCGCCCGCAGCTCGTCGGCCTGCTGGCTGAGCGCGCCGGCGGCGTTGAGCACTTCCTGGGCATTGTGGCCGGTGGTCTCGACGCCGGCGGAGATGCCGCCGATGTTGCGGGAGACTTCCTGGGTGCCCTGGGCCACCTGCTGCACGTTGCGGGCGATCTCCTGGGTCGAGGCGCTTTGCTGCTCAACCGCCACCGAGATACCGGCGGAGATCTCGTTGATCTCGCCGATGGTGCCGGCGATGGAGCGGATGGCCGCCACCGACTCTTCGGTTGCCGACTGAATCAGGGCGATCTGGGCGGCGATATCGTTGGTGGCCTGGGTGGTCTGGTTGGCCAGCGACTTCACCTCGCTTGCCACGACCGCGAAGCCGCGGCCGGCATCGCCCGCGCGGGCGGCCTCGATGGTGGCGTTCAGCGCCAGGAGGTTGGTCTGCTCGGCGATCTGGTTGATGAGGTCGACGACCTGGCCGATCTGGCGCGCGCCCTCGACGAGGCCCTGCACCTTGGCGTCGGTGTCCTTGGCGTCGATCACGGCCTTGTCGGCCACGTTCTTCGCCTGCATCACCTGGCGGCGGATCTCGTCGACCGAGCTGGCCAGCTCTTCGCCGGCGGCAGCCACCATCTGCACGTTGGCCGCGGCCTGTTCGGCGGCGCTGGCCACCGTGCCGGCCTGGCGGGTGTTGTCATGGGCAACGCGGGTCATGTCTTCGGAGCTGACGCGCACCTTGTCGGCCGCCTCGGTGAAGGTGGCGATGATCGCGTTGATGGTGGTCTCGAACTCGGCGATGGCCGCTTCCAGCGCGCTCGCCTTGGCAGCCTTGGCGGCGGATTCGGCCGCTTCGCGCTTGCGCTCTTCCTCAAGGCGGGCAGCTTCCTCGGCGCGGTGGCGTTCTTCGGCTTCGCGCTGGCGCTGTTCGTTGGCTTCCTGCTCGGCGCGCAGCTTCTCGGCCGCCAGCGAGTTCTCGCGCAGCACCAGCAGCGCGCGGGCCATGTCGCCCAGCTCGTCGCCACGGTGGGTCAGCGGCACTTCGGTGTTCAGCTTGCCGTCCGCCAGTTCGCGGGTCGCGCCGGTCAGCGCGCCCAGCGGCTTGATGACGCCGCCGCGGGTCAGGAAGAAGCCAGCCGCCAGCGACAAGAGGGTGCTGATGCTCAGCACGACGATGATGACCTCGCGGGTGTTCTGGTCGCGTTTGGCAAGCGCGGCGCGCTCGTCGCCGAGTTCCTTCTCGCGCTTCACGATGAAGGCGTTCATGTCCTTGGTGAGGCTCGCCATTTCCGGCTGGAACTCTTCGTACATGATCGCCAGGGCGGTCTCGTTGTCGTTCTTCAGCGACGAAACGGAGACGGCTTCCAGGATATCGAAGGCCGTCACGTAGCGCTGACGGAAGTCCTTGAACGCCTTGATGGTCTCAGGCTGGTCGCTCAGCTTGAGCGCCAGATCGATGTCCTGAAGGAACTTGGATCGAACGCCCTGGAGCTGATCGGTCAGCTTCTGGACGTTGGTCGTGTTGGTGTCGGCAATCAGGTTGAAGGCGAGGCTCGACGTGTCCGCACGCTGCGAATCGGCCAGCGCGGCGTAGGTCAGCATCCGCGATTGGCGCTCCAGCATTCGGGAATAGGTGTCGGACACCTCACCCATGTTGGCGACGGAGAAAACGGTCACCGCCACGGCCACGATGCCGCTCAATGCCAGCGGGGCCAGCATCTTGTAGAGGATTTTTATCCGGTTCAGGTAATTCAGGAAGGACATCGTCTGCTCCAGACTCAGGCGAAACAATACGCCTTAGTCCTAGAGCCGTAATGGTGACTGATCGGTAAACCTCGATGGAATTGTTTTTAACCAGCATCAATTTGCTGGCGCTTCCCCCGCTTGCCCTTGGCGTAGGCCAAGTCGCTGCCGGCTCCGGTCAGCTGTCGTGAATGACTTCGAAGCAGGATGCCATGTCCAGGTGCTTGGCAAGGCTGGCGAGGCGCCGGTCCACCACTTCCCCGTAAAGGCTGGCGTACTCCTCCGTCAGCGCCAGCACCAGCTGGCCCTTGCGGCGGATGAGCTGGCAGCCTTCCAGCGGCTTGGCGGTGCCGGCGGTCAGCCGTTGGCCAAGGCGCAGCGCCAGGCCCCATGCCCTGGCCCGGTTCAGGTCCTCCGCGCTTGCCAGCGGCTGGACGATGGGGCCGTAGCGCTCGCCGATGGAGGCGCCGTAGCAGGCGTAAAGAGCAGTGCCGATCATCGCCCTGCCCCGGAAATCGATACCCACCCAGTTGCCGAACAGCGAGGATTCCAGCGCCCGTTCCGCCCGGAAGTCCGGGTGGCCGCGCCAGGCCACGTCCGCCAGCAGGCAGCAGGCCTGCCGCAGGCGGCGGTCTTCCGGGCTTTCGCCGTCCGAGAACAGCGGGTCCATCCACAGCATCAGCGCGTCGCCATGCTCGGGGAACCGCCCCTCCTGCTGGGCTTCCATGCGGCAGGCCGCCAGCAGCGGATCCTCGCGCTTTACCGATTGCGGCAGGGAGTCGAACAGCAGGCCCTCACGAAGCCCATAGGCCGAGTTGATGATGAGCGGAATGTCCAGATGCCCGGCCAGCGTCTCCAAGACTGCCACAGCCACCGGCAGGTTGGGCAGCCGCCGCTCGGTCAGGCTCTTGATCCGCTTCAACTCCTTGCGGTCGAGGGAGGAGAGCGCCTTGCCCAGCCGCCCGAGCGCTTCCGGTTTCATCCGGTAGCTGTGGATAATTCTGAGCGGGCAGTTGTTCAGGTGTATGTCCAGGTGCGCCAGCGCGCGCCAGGAGCCGCCCACGGTGTAGAACGGCAGCCCCCTGGCCTCGGCCAGCCAAGGCACGTTCTTGAGGGCTTCGAGCACCTGCGCCCGGATGGCTTGCGGCGTTGGAAGGTCGGTCTGGTTCCGGAGGGTCAGCACGCCGATAGGCAGGGACACCCGGTCCCCCACCTTCCCGTTCGAGATCCGGATCAGCTCCAGGCTGCCGCCCCCTAAGTCGCCGACGATGCCGTCCGCCTCCGGCATGGCCGACAGCACGCCAAGCGCGGAGTAATAGCCTTCCTGCTCGCCGCTGATGACGGTGATGTCGAGCCCGGTCTCCCGCTTCACCCTTGCGACGAACTCCGCCCCGTTGCGGGCCAGCCGCACGGCGGCGGTGGCAACGACGGAGAGCTGATCCACCTGCATGTCCGCGCACAGCATGGCGAAGCGGCGCAGGGTGTCGATGGCCTGCTCCATGGTGCCCTCGTCCATGCGGCCGGTATCGGCCAGCCCCTTGGCGAGGCCGCACATCACCTTCTCGTTGAACACCGTGGGCGGCACCCGCACCACGCCCCGATAGACCACGAGGCGCACCGAGTTGGAGCCGATGTCGATGATGGCGATGAGGCGCTGGGCAAGCGGACGTAGGACAGCGCGCGGACGGGCATTGGATAGCGACACGGCAGCGCGATTCATGGAACCTACTCGACGATGACCACAGACGTGATTGGCGCGCACTTTAGCCGAGGCAGCGCGTCAATCAACCCGCGGCGGACGGAACAGGCTGGTCTTTTTGACCATCATCGCCCTCCAGCACCAGCCGCGGAATGGTGCCCGGATCCTTCAGCGCCGCGCCCCGCCCGGACATGGACGGGTTGGTCATGAAGTAGCGGTGGACGTTGAAGGACCGTCCCTTGGCCGGCATACGCACATAGGAGCCATCCGGTTGCAACCATGAGGATTGCTCGGTGTCCTTGAGGTTGGCGACCATCACCTGATCCAGCACCTGCGCGTGGACGGTGGGGTTGTTGATCGGCACCAGCACCTCGACGCGGCGGTCGAAGTTGCGCTGCATCCAGTCGGCGGAGGAGATGTAGACGATCGCCTTGCGCGAGGGCAGCGCCTCGCCGTTGGCGAACGCCACGATGCGGCTGTGCTCCAGGAACCGTCCGATGATCGACTTCACCCGGATGTTTTCGGACAAGCCCGGCACGCCCGGCTTCAGGCAGCAGATGCCCCGCACCACCATGTCGATCTGCACGCCCGCCTGGCTGGCTTCATAGAGCTTGTCGATGATGATGGGGTCGACAAGCGAGTTCAGCTTCACCCACACCTGCGCGGGCAGCCCTGCGTGCGCGTTCTCGATTTCCTTGTCGAGGTGTTTCATCAGCGTCGCGCGGATGCCGACGGGCGACATGGCGATGCATTCCAGCTGCTCGGGCGGCACGTAGCCGGTGATGTAGTTGAACACCTGCGCCGCGTCCCGCGCCAGCCGTGGGTCGGCGGTGAAGTAGCTGAGGTCGGTGTAGATCTTCGCCGTCACCGGGTGGTAGTTGCCGGTGCCGAAGTGGCAGTAGGTTCTCAGGTCGCTGCCTTCCCGCCGCACCACCATCGACAGTTTCGCGTGGGTCTTGAGATCGATGAAGCCGTAGACCACCTGGGCGCCTGCCCGTTCCAGCTCGGCCGCCCAGCGGATGTTCTGTTCCTCATCGAAGCGGGCCTTCAGCTCGACGACCGCCGTGACCGACTTGCCCGCCTCCGCCGCCTCGATCAGCGCCCGCACGATCGGGCTCTTCTTGCCCGCGCGATAGAGCGTCTGCTTGATGGCAACCACGTCCGGGTCCGCCGCCGCTTGCCGCAGGAAGGAGAGCACCACGTCAAAGCTCTCGTACGGGTGGTGGACGAGGATGTCCTTGGCGCGGATGGCGGCGAAGCAGTCGCCCCCGTGCTCGCGGATGCGCTCGGGGAAGCGCGGGGTATAGGGCTCGAACTTCAGGTCGGCCCGCTCGTCGACGATCAGCTGGGCGGTGTCGGCGATGCCGAGGACGCCTGCCACCTCCACGGCGTCGCGGTCCGCCACGCCCAGTTCGCGGATCACCATGCGCTGCAACTCGGGCGGCGTCTCGGCCTCGATCTTCAGGCGGATCACCTGCCCGCGCTTACGCCGCTTGAGGGCGGATTCGAAGTAGCGAACCAAGTCCTCCGCCTCTTCCTCCACCTCGATGTCGCTGTCGCGGATCACCCGGAACGCGCCGTCTCCCAGCAGCTCATAGCCGGGAAACAGCTGGCCGAGGAACAGGCGGATGGTGTTCTCGAGGCTGATGAAGCGCAGCCCCTCGCCCGGCAGGCGAAGGAAGCGCGGCAGCATGGCGGGCAGCAGCAGGAGCGCATGCAGCAGGCTCTTGTCGCTGAGGCGGCGCAGCTCCAGCACCAGCGAGATGCCCCGGTTCGGGATGAACGGGAACGGGTGCGCCGGGTCGATGGCCAGCGGCGTCAGCACCGGGAAGATCTTGGCGAGGAAATGCCCTTCCAGCCACTCGCGCTCGTCGTCGCTCAGCTGGGTGCGGTCCAGCACCTCGACGCCTGCCGCCGCGAGGCTTTCCCGCAATTCGGCCCATACCGCCTGCTGGGCGCGCATCAGCTCCTCCGCCTTGGCGGAGATGGCGGCCAGCTGCTGGGCTGGGGTCAGGCCGTCCTGGCTGATCGTCTCGACGGCGGCGTCCATCTGCCCGCGCAGGCCGGCGACGCGTACCATGTAGAACTCGTCGAGGTTGCTGCCCGAGATCGAGAGGAACCGCAGCCGCTCCAGCAACGGATAGTCGGTGTTCCGGGCCTCCTCCAGCACACGGAAATTGAACGCCAGCCACGATAGTTCGCGATTGAAATAGCGGTCGGGGCTGACCGGATGGGCCGGTTCGGTCGGTGTGGTCGGGAGGTGGGCATGTATCGGCATAGGTGGCTGATAGTCTGCCCTTGCGGAGAATTTATGACAAGCTCGGCGCTTTGGCGTCCAGGTCCGCCAGCACCTGGCGCGCCAGCGGCACGGTCACCGGCCGGCGCTTCTCCAGCGCCGTCAGGTCGATCGCCTCGACGACCGCATGGATGCGGGCATAGTCCCGCTCCAGCCGGGGCATCAGGAAGTCGATCACGTCCGGCGGCACGTCCAGCCCCCGGTCGCGGAACTGCTTGACCAGCAGCGCCGCCATCAGCGGCTCGTCCGGCTGGGAAATCTCGGCCACTGGCAGCGCCAGGAGGCGCGAGGACAGGTCCGCCACCTCCAGGTTCCAGCTCTTCACCGGCTGGCGGCTCAGCAGCACGAGGCCGATGCGCTGCTCGCGCGTCCAGTTGATGAGGTGGAACAGCCCCTCCTCGTCCACACCCGGCCCCAGGTTGTCGATGACCAGAGTCGGCAGCCGCAGGCGGCTGTGCAGCTGGCCGGGGCCCAGGATCCGCCCGCCTGTGCGGCTGGCGAAGATCGCCCCTAGGTGGCTCTTGCCGGACATGGCAGGCCCCACGATCAACAGGGCATGGCTCGGCCAGTCCGGCCAGTTGTCGAGGTAGGCGACGGCCAGGTCGTTGGCGGGCGAGACGGCGAAGTTCTCGACGCCCGTTGCCTTGCGGTAGGACAGCGGCAGCGGCGGCTGCTTCATGGCGCGTCTTCCTCCGTCGGGCGGAGGGTCGGCGCGGTCTCGACCGGCCTTCCGTCGTCATAGAGGCGGCTGGCGAGATACCGCTGGATCAGCCAGCGGGACAGCACGGCAACCACTGCCGCCACCGGCACGGCCAGAAAAATGCCGAGCACGCCCATGAGTTCACCCCCGGCGAAGATGGCGAAGATCACCCAAACGGGGTGTAGGCCCACCCGATTGCCGATGAGGTTGGGCGTCAGGATGCTGCCCTCGATGCCCTGCACGATGACGAACACCACATAGACCAGCCCCACCTTCAGCCAGTCCGTGCCGAACTGGCCCAGCGCCACCAGCAGCGCCAGGGCCGAGGCGAAGAACGGCCCGGCCAGCGGCACGAAGGCGAGCAGCCCTGCGATCAGCCCCAGCACCAGTGCGTAGTTGAGGCCGAGCAGGGTCCAGCCGAAGGCATAAAGCACGGCCAGCGCCATGCACACCAGGAACTGCCCGCGCACGAAGCCCGACAGGGCGTAGTCCATGTCGTGCAGCAGGGTCTCGATGGTTGCCAGGTGCTGGCGCGGCAGCAGGGTCTTTCCCCGCGCAACGATGATGTCCCAGTCCCGCAGCAGGTAGAAGGCGACCACGGGCGAGATGAGAATGAGCGTCAGCACGTTGAAGAAGGCGATGCCGCTGGCCAGCAGCTGGCCCACGTGCGCGCCGATCCACTCCATCAGCTTGCCGCTGGATTGCTCGACGATGGTCTGGGCCCGTTCCGTGCCGCCCGCCTCGTTGATGAGGCCGAGGATCAGCGGCCGCACCTTGGCCACGTAGCCGGGCAGCGCGTTGAGGAAGCCGACGACCTGATCCCGCAGCATCGGCGCGATGGCGATGAACACGCCGATCATCAGGCCGAAGAACAGCAGAATGGCGATGGAAGTCGCCAGCCAGCGCGGCAGCTTCCAGGTTTCCATCCGGTCGGCGACCGGGTCCAGCAGGTAGGCGACTGCGAGGCCGACCACGAACGGCAGCAGGATGCCGCTGATCGATACGAAGAAGGCAAGCAGCAGCGCAACGCCGAGAAGAACCCAGACCCAGCGCGGAGGGGAACCAGTCATCGGGCCTTACTCCTGAGGGGGATTTTGCGGTTGCTGGCCGAAGCCCGGCGGCAGCAGCGGGGCGGGCGCGGGACCCTGAGGCGTTTGGCCTTGCGGTTGCGTCTGAGGCGTTTGGCCCGGCGCGCCCGGCTCCTGGGTGATGATCCCCTCCTCGCCCACGGTCTCCTCGATCACGGGGCGCGGCAGCGGCGTCTCACCCGGTTGGCGCGGACGCAGCATCCAGCGGCCGTCCGACAGCAGCCCCAGCCGCAGGCCGAGTTGATCCAGGTCGTAGTGCAACCACTCCATCGACGAGCCATAGCCCAGGCGCACCTGCGAAACGCCGCCCAGCGACAGGCCGGTGATGGTCAGGCCGGTGAGCGAGGGCGCGCGCCGCAGCTGCTGCTCCAGCGTCGACCAGCTGGCGGCGTCCGGCGTGTCCACCAGCACCTCGATGGACCCCGCGCTCTGCATGGCGAAGGTCTGCTCCTCCTCGGCGTTGGGAGCAACCATGTCCGCCGCGCTCACCATCTCGCTCGCCTTCAGCTTGCCGGCCTCCAGCGCCTTGTTCATGGCTGCGTCCAGCTTGGTGACGGCCTCGGCCAGCATGGCCGGAACATCGGCCGGCCGCTCGGCCGTCAGTTCCACCGTGCCGATCACTTCGTTGTCGAGCCCGTGCAGGATGCGGAACGTGCCTTTGACCGGGCCGCCGGGGGCGCTCCGGTCCAGCCGGGCCTCAGCCACGGCGAAGTCCTGCGCGCCGTAGCGCAGCAGCGCCAGCCGCATCAGGTCCTTCGATGGGTCCACGCCCCGCTTGGCGTTCAGGAACACGGCATCGGCCGGCGTGCCGGTCACGCGCACATAATCAATGGCGCTCCGGACGTCGCCAAAGGCGGTCCACGCCCGGAACCACGGGTTGCGCGGATCGATGCCCAGCCATGCGCCGCCGTCCTTGAGAGCGGGGAGCAGGAGAATCGGGTGGGATTTGTGTCCCTGCGGCCCGATTCCCATCTCGCCGATGGTGGCGCGTACGGGAATCGGGTCAAAGTCCACCGTCAGCCGCGCGATGTAGCGCTTGGAGGAGAATCGCTCCGATATCACATCGACCGCGGCGACCAGTCGATCGAGGCTGCCATCGCCAAGGCTGGGCGCGGACGACTCCGCCTGGCCGGTAAGCCGCGCCCACAGCTGCCGCCACGCCCGGCGCTGGGCCGTGCGAATCCCGGCTTCACGGGCCTGGGTGGCGTTGCTTGCCACCACATCCACGGCGATTTCCTTCACCGAGAACGGGTCGGCGATGGTGGGTTCGGCAGCCTGAACGGTCGCACCGGACAGCAGGCCGAAAAGGAGAAGAGGAACGAGCCGCACGACGACCAATCAGTGACTTTGTTGGACAGGAATGCGTTCCTTTTACAACTGAGGTCTCGCTTCTCAAGTTCAATCTGGTAACACGCAGGCAACCAACCTCGCCTTTTCAGCTTCGGAAAGACCCGGCCATGTCCAAAAACACCCCCTACACCTACGCCCAGGCTGGCGTGTCCATCGACGCCGGCAACGCGCTGGTGCGGGCCATCGCGCCGCTGGCGCGGGCCACCCGTCGCCCCGGCGCGGACAGCGACCTTGGCGGCTTCGGCGCGTTCTTCGATCCCAAGGCCGCGGGCTACAACGACCCGCTGCTGGTCGCCACCACCGATGGCGTCGGCACCAAGGTCAAGCTCGCCATCGAGGCGGACGGCCACGACACCATCGGCATCGATCTTGTCGCCATGTGCGTGAACGATCTGGTGGTTCAGGGGGCCGAGCCGCTGTTCTTCCTCGATTATTTCGCCACCGGCAAGCTCGATACCGGCGTTGCCGCCCGCGTCGTCTCCGGCATCGCCGAAGGTTGCCGCCAGGCGGGCAGCGCCCTTGTCGGCGGCGAGACCGCCGAGATGCCGGGCCTCTACGGCGATGGCGACTACGACCTGGCGGGCTTCTCGGTCGGCGCGGTGGAGCGTGGCCAGCAGCTCACCGGCGAAGGCGTCGGCGCGGGCGACGTGATTCTGGGTCTCGCCTCCTCGGGCGTCCACTCCAACGGCTATTCGCTGGTCCGCCGCCTGATTTCGGACTTCGCCATCGACCTCAACGCCCCCGCTCCGTTCGATCCGGCGGTGACGGCGGGCGAGGCCCTGCTCGCCCCCACCCGCATCTATGTAAAGTCGCTGTTGCCGGTCATCCGCACCGGCCGCATCAAGGCGCTGGCTCACATCACTGGCGGCGGCATCACCGAGAACGTGCCGCGCGTGCTGCCCAAGGGCACCCGCGCCGTGTTCGATACCGCCTCCTGGGATCTGCCGCCGCTGTTCCGCTGGCTGCGCGACCTCGGCTCCATCGAGGGTGCGGAGCTGGTTCGCACCTTCAACTGCGGCATCGGCATGGCCGTTGTCGTGTCGGAAGACAACGTGGCGGCCGTCACCAAGGCGCTGGAAGACGGCGGCGAGACCGTTTACCGCATCGGCCGCATCGAGCCCGCCGAGGGCGAAGTGCGCGGCTGCCGCGTTACCTCCGCCGCGGGCGCGTGGGGCTATGCCGACGCATGGGACGCCTCCCATGACGCGTAAGCTGCGTATCGGCGTTCTCATCTCGGGCCGGGGCAGCAACTTCAAGGCGCTGCTCGATGCCACCCAGCAGCCGGACTTCCCGGCCGAGATCGTCTGCGTCATCTCCAACAAGGGCCAGGCCGGCGGGCTGGAATACGCCCGCGCGGCCGGCATCCCGGCCATCGTCATCTCCCACACCGGCTTCGCCAGCCGGGAGGCGTTCGACATCACGGTCGACGATCAGCTCCGCCGCCATCAGGTGGATATCGTCTGCCTCGCCGGGTTCATGCGGGTGCTCTCCGCCGAGTTCATCAACCGCTGGCCGGACCGCATCCTCAACATTCACCCGTCCCTCCTGCCCGCCTTCCGGGGTCTCCATACCCACGAGAAAACCCTTGAGGCAGGCTGCAAGATCGCGGGCTGCACCGTCCACATCGTCCGGCCCGCGCTGGACGAAGGGCCGATCCTCGCCCAGGCCGCCGTGCCGGTGCTGGAAGGCGATTCCCCCGGCACTCTTGCGGCGCGTATCCTCGAACAGGAACACCGCATCTACCCAGAAGCCGTGCGCCTCATCGCCGAAGGACGGGTGGAGATCGACGGCATGGTCGCCCGTATCCGCGACAGCGCGCCGACCGCCCAACCGCTGGTCAATCCCGCCCCGCGCGGGTGATCTGGTGCATGAACATTGAGAATTAAGGGCCGGGTTTCCCGGCCCTTTTCTTTTTACTCAGATTTTCTTGCAGGGGGGTCGCGGCCCCCCTGCACCCCCTTCATTTACAGGGACGCGCACATCATAACGGGCGCGGCCCTGTTGAATACGGCCGTTTTTCCAGAAGAGCGCCGGAAACACGGCCCGCCACGAATGGGGGCGCGGGGTCCAAGACCCCCGCATAAGATTCTGCAACCAAAGAAAAGGGCCGGTGAAAACCGGCCCTCTCCCTCATTCGCGAAGCTTGGAAGAAGCTTAGCCAACAATCTCGGTCTGCGCGAAGAAGTAGGCGATCTCGATCGCTGCGTTCTCCAGGCTGTCCGAACCGTGGACCGAGTTGGCCTCGATGGATTCGGCGAAGGTCTTGCGGATGGTGCCCTCGTCGGCGTTGGCCGGGTTGGTTGCGCCCATCACTTCGCGGTTCTTGAGGACGGCGTTTTCGCCTTCCAGCACCTGCAGCACGACCGGGCCGGAGATCATGAAGTTCACCAGGTCATTGAAGAACGGACGCTCGCGGTGCACGGCATAGAAGCCTTCGGCCTGTGCGCGGGTCAGCTGCGCGCGCTTCTGGGCGACGATACGCAGGCCGGCGTCTTCCAGCATGGCGTTGATCTTGCCCGTCAGGTTGCGGCGGGTTGCGTCCGGCTTGATGATCGAAAAGGTGCGTTCGAGCGCCATGGTACACTCCAGTCAGGAATATCGTTAAAGAGTAAGAAACTTGGGTTGGCGCGTCCTTATCCTCGGGTTCGCCAAAAGGCAATGGCTCGCGCGCTCAAGGACGGCTTAAAGGGAAATATCGTTTCGGCTCAGGCGGAGCGTTTCCAGCCGCCGCCCTCCTGCTGCTCCCAGTAGGCGAGGCTGTGCCCCTGCTCCTTGAGGTCCTTCCAGTGCTGGCGGGCGGTTCTCGTCTGGCCCTCGTCCTGCCCGTCGAACAGGTAGAGCACCCGCTCGTAGCCGTTCATGGTCTCGGGCAGCACGTTATCCAGCAGCGCCAGCACCGTGGCGGCGTTGGGATTCTCCTCATCCGCCGTGATGTACACCGGCTGGAGACTCTTGTCTTTGCTGTTCGCCGTGCCGTGCGGCAGGAAGGAGGCAGGATTGTAGGTCCACAAATAGGTGTCGACCTCCTTCACCCGCTCCTCGCTTCCGGCCCGGATCACGGTCTTGAGGCCCTGGCCATAGACCTTCTCCATCAGTCGCGCCAGCGCCTGGAGAGGGGCCTGCCGCGTGACGTGATAGAAGCTGATCTCGGCCATGGCCTCAAACCTCAATATGTTACTTGGCTTCGTGGTTGTCGGCGATGAACTGGTCGAGCAGGCGCACGCCATAGCCGGTCGCGCCCTTCTCCCACAGCGCCGTGTCCTTGTCGGACCACACCATGCCGGCGATGTCGAGGTGCGCCCAGGCAACGCCCTCCTTCACGAACCGCTGGAGGAACTGGGCGGCGGTGATGGAGCCTGCCTCGCGTGGACCCACGTTCTTCATGTCCGCGATCGGCGTGTTGATGAGCTTGTCGTAGGGATCGCCCATCGGCATCCGCCACAGCTTGTCGCCGCTGGCCTTGCCGGCCGCATCCAGCTGGGCGGCGAGCGTGTCGTCGTTGCTGAACATGCCGCCGTATTCGTGGCCGAGCGAAATAATCATCGCGCCGGTCAGCGTCGCCAGGTCCACCATCACCTTCGGCTTGTAGCGGTCCTGGGCGTAGGCCATCACGTCGCACAGCACCAGGCGGCCTTCCGCGTCGGTGTTGATGACCTCGATGGTCTGGCCCGAGTAGCTCTTCACCACGTCGCCCGGCCGCTGGGCGGTGCCGGAGGGCATGTTCTCCACCATGCCGCACAGGCCGACGACGCGGCACTTGGCCTTGCGGGCCGCGAGCGCGCGCACGGCGCCGATCACGGCGCCCGCGCCGCCCATGTCCCACTTCATGCCTTCCATGCCGGCGGCCGGCTTGATGGAGATGCCGCCCGTATCGAACGTCACGCCCTTGCCGACGAACACCACCGGCGGGGTGTCGCCGCCCGCGCCGTCATACTCCAGAATCACCACCTGCGGCTCGTTGGCCGAGCCCTGCGACACGCCAAGGAGCGCGCCGAAGCCCAGCTCGCGCAGCTGCGTCTCGCCCAGCACTTCCACCTTCACGCCGAGATCGGTCAAAGCCTGCGCCCGCTCGGCGAAGGACTTGGGGTAAAGCGCATTGCCCGGCTCGGAGACGAGATCGCGGGTGAAGAACACGCCGTCGGCCACGGCCGCCAGCTTGGCGTAGCGGCTCTCGGCTCCGGCCGCATCGCCGGTCCACACGGTAATGGCTTCCAGCGTCGGCTTCTTGGAGGCCGGCTCCTTGGTGCGGTAGCGGTCGAACCGGTAGGAGCGCAGGCGCGCGCCCAGCCCCAGCCGCGCGGCGGCCTCGCCTGCGTCCACGGACACGCCCTCGAGCGCCGTGGCGTTCAGGGTCAGCGCCGTCTCGCCGGAGGTCGCCAGGCGCGCATAAACCGATCCGCCCGCCTTCTCCAGGTCGCTTGCGGTCACCTTGGCGGCCTGCCCCAGGCCCACCAGCAGCAGCCGGTTGGCCTCAAGCCCTGCGGGCGCGAGAAGTTCCAGCACCTGCCCGGCTTCGCCGTTGAAACGGTTGGACTTGAGCGCTCGGGTCACTTGCCCGCCGGTTGTCGCGTCGAGGGACTGGACAGTTTCCGTCTGCAACGCACCTTGGGTAACAAACACTGCCAGGGCGCCGCCCTGGACCGCGCCAGCCGTTTCAAATGAGACCTTCATGGAGAGCATCCCTGCTGTGAAGCCTGAAAGACGATGTATGCGTACATAGCGATCAATCACGGTTCCGCAAAGGTGAACGGCGGCTCTTTGTTTCGGGCACCGTTGCACTTGGCAGCGCACCGTGCTTTACACACGCCCACTTTATAACGAGGAAGGCCGCCGTCCGTGCATGTCCGCTTTCTGCTCTTTCTGTTGACGACGACGACCGCCCTGCCAGCTTGGGGCGCGCAGGAACTGCAAGCGGACGGCCAGGCGCAAGGCCAGCCGTCTGTCACCGACCCTGCGCGGCACCTGGCAGCGCCCCCGGCGCCCCTCACCCGGCCGGCGTCTCCGGCGGAAACGAAGGCAGCCCCGGCGCAGGCCGGGCAGCCGGCCGACCAGTCGCCGGAGATTCTCTTCGAGGCCGACCAGCTCGACTACGATGTCGATGCCGATGTGGTCACCGCCTCGGGCAACGTGGTTCTGGTGCGCGAAGGCAACCGGCTGAACGCCGACGAGATCATCTACAACCGCAAGACCGGCTATGTGGAGGCGCGCGGCAACGTGCGGCTGGTGGACCGGGAAGGCAACCTCGTCACCGGCGACAAGGTGGAGCTGCGGGATACGCTCCGCCAGGGCGTGGTCGATAACATCCTGCTCGTGCTCACCGATGGCTCGCGCCTTGCCGCCAGCCGCGGCACCCGGCAGGAGGACCGCGCCGACCTGAATCGCGCCGTCTACAGCCCCTGCGACCTGTGCGCGGAGGGCTCGACCAGGGAGCGCCCGCTGTGGCGCATCAAGGCGCTCCGGGTGGAATACGATCAGGTGGCCAAGCGCATCACCTATCGGAACGCCACGTTCGAGTTCCTGAACGTGCCGATCCTCTACCTGCCCTATATCTCGCATTCCGATCCGGACGTGGTGAAGTCCTCGGGTCTTCTGATGCCGGATATCTCCCAGAGCCGGGCGCTCGGCCTGTCGCTCTCGACGCCCTACTTCTGGAGCATCTCGCCGAGCAAGGACCTCACCGTCACCCCCCACCCTCTATACGGAGGAAAACCCCACCCTCGGGCTGGAATACCGCCAGCATCTGGGCTCGGGCGCGATCCGCTTGGGGGGCGTCGGCACCTATGCCTCGCGTGACTTCGAGGAAACCGAGGCCGACAGCAACGTGACCGGCCTCGTTAATCGCGGCAATGATTTCCGCGGTTACATCTATGCCGATGGTCAGCTCCAGCACACGTCGCGCTGGCGCTCCAGCTTCGATGCCACGGTGGCGTCGGACGATACGTTCCTGCGTCGTTACGACATCACGGACAACGACGTGCTTCGCAACAGCTACCGGCTCGAATACTTCGGCGACCGGGATTACCTGACCGTGCAGGCCTGGGCCTTCCAGGGCCTCAGGGTGGACGACAGCTTCGGCAAGATGCCGATTGCGCTGCCCTACGTGGACTACCGCTGGACCTCGTCCCTGGATCCGCGACTTGGCCAGTTCGGCGTGCGCGCCAACGCCCTGTCGCTGGTGCGGACCGAGGCCATGGACACCTACCGCGTTTCCACCACGGCCGACTGGCAGAAGCAGTGGATGTCGAGCATGGGCCAGGTTGCTCGCCTGATCGGCCTCGTGCGCGGCGACATGTACTACGTCAACGACGCGCAGGACCCCGACAACGCGGTCTACGCCGGCGAGAACGGCTGGCAGGGCCGCGTGCTGCCGCTGGCGGCGGCCGAGTTCTCCTGGCCGCTGGCCGGTCCCAGCTTCGGCGGCTTCCAGACGCTCACGCCCATCGTCCAGGTGGTGGCCGCCGGGCCCGGACACAACAGCGTGGTGCCGAACGAGGATAGCCGCGCCTTCGACCTTGAGGACACCAACCTCTTTGATCTCAACCGCTTCTCCGGTCTTGATCGCTGGGAGAGCGGCACCCGCACCACCTATGGTCTCAGCTGGTCGTGGACCGGGCGGGCCGTCTCCATCTCGGCCGAGGCGGGCCAGAGCTATCGCCTCTCCGGCGAGGGCAGCAGCGACCTGTTCCCTGAAGGCACCGGCTTGTCCGGCCGATTCTCCGATTTCGTCGGCCGCACGTCCGTGCGCTGGGGCGAGTTCGTCGATGTCGTCTACCGGTTCCGGCTGGACAAGAGCAGCCTCGCGCCCCGCCGCAGCGAACTGGATGCCTTCGTCGGCACGCGGAACACCTACATCACGGTGGGCTACGCCAACCTCAACCGCGACATCATGCTGGAGGACCTGGAGGACCGGGAGGAGCTGCGCGTCGGCGGGCGGCTGCAGATCGACAAGTACTGGTCCCTGAACGCCGCCACCATTCTTGATCTCACCAACGCCAGCGAGAACCAGTTCAGCGATGCCGATGGCTTCCAGCCGATCCGCCACAGCATCGGCGTGGCCTATGAGGATGAATGCTTCAAGTTCTCCGTCACCTGGCGTCGCCGCTTCACCGAGGACCGCGACTTCGAGCGCGGCTCCACCATCTTCTTCCGCTTCGCGCTGCGGAACCTGGGCGGCAGCTGATCGGCCGGGCAGCGGGTCGGCAGCCGGTATGTCCAACCGTGGCCACGGGAATCGCACGCCTCGGCGGGTGGACGGTTGCGCCTGTGCGCCGGGTAACGTAAACCGAGGGCCTATGGTGAAGACAAAGCTATCGCTGTTGGGTCTGTGCCTGGCCGTTGTTGCCACGCCAGCCGTCGCTCAATCGTTCGGCGCTGCAGGGCAGGACGACATCCCGGCTGATGTTCGCATTTTCGGCCCGCCTGATCCCCATGTCCGCAAGGCTTCGGCCATTGTGAACGGCAGCATCATCACCGATCTCGACGTGGAGCACCGGCTGTCGCTGGTGGTGGCCGCGTCCGGTGGCCGCATCGGCCCGGATGAGAAGAATCGTCTGCGCGTGCAGGTGCTGCGGAATCTCATCGATGAGCGGCTCCAGGTTCTGGAAGCCGAGACGCACGATGTGACGGTTGATCCCGCAGAGGTCGAATCCGCCTTCAAGCGCGTGGCGCAGAATTTCAAGCAAACGCCTGAGCAGTTTGCCGCCTTCCTCAAGTCCAACGGCGCTTCGGCCGATACGCTGAAGGCGCAGATCAAGGCGGAAATGGCCTGGTCGCGCCTGCTGCGGAGCCGGGTTGCTCCCTTCGTCTCCATCGGCGACGAGGAAGTGGACGCGGTCATCAAGAAGATGGAAGCCTCCAAGGGGCAGGAAGAGTATCGCGTCAGCGAGATTTTCCTCTCGGCCACGACGGAGACCGAAGCCGCCGTCCGCAACACGGCGGAGCGCATCATCCAGCAGATTCGGGGCGGCGCGTCCTTCGTCGCCTATGCCCGCCAGTTCTCCGAAGCCTCCACGGCTGCCGTCGGCGGCGACCTTGGCTATGTGATGGCCGAGCAGCTGCCCGCGCCGCTGCAAAGCGTGGTCGCCACCCTGCCCAAGGGGCAGGTCAGCGATCCCATTCGCGTGCCGGGCGGGTTCAGCATCATCGCCGTTTCCGACAAGCGCAAGATTCTCGGCCCCGATCCGCTGGATGCGGTGCTCACCATCAAGCAGGTCATCGTTCCCTTCAAGGCGAAGGCGTCCGAGGCCGAGTTGAAGAGCCTTGTCGAGCGCATGGCGACTGAGGCCGCGCGCGGCGGCGGCTGCGGCCGCGCCGATGCCATGGCGCAGGCGCTGGGCGGCCGGGTCGAGGAGCCCGAGCCCCAGAAGCTGCGCGAGTTCCCGCAGGGGCTGATCCCGCACCTGGAGGCGCTTCAGGTCGGCGAGGCCACCCGTCCGTTCGGCACGGAGGAAGACGCCCGCGTCATCGTCCTGTGCGGCCGCGACGACGCGCAGGAGGCCAAGCTACCCACCTACGATGAGGTCTACGCCCAGTTGAACGAGGAGCGCATGTCGATGATGGCGCGCCGTTACCTGCGCGATCTGCGCCGGGACGCGATCATCGACTACCGCTAAGGCTGGCAATGCAGCCCCTTGCCGTCAGTATCGGCGATCCTGCGGGTATCGGCCCGGAAGTCATCGCCCGCAGTTGGGAGGCCCGCGACACCGCGGGCCTTTCGCCTTTTGTCGTGGCTGGAGCGGAAGCTCCCTTGCGCGCCGTGTGGGACGGGCCGATCGCCACCATCTCCACGCTGGATCAGGCGGCGGCGTGCTTCCATGCCGCCCTGCCCGTGCTGCCCGTGGGAGAGCTGCTTGACGCAACGCCCGGCCAGCCGACGCCTGCCGGGGCCGCCCTTGCCTTCGCCGCGCTGGAGAAGGCCGTGGCCCTCACTCTCTCCGGCGAGGCGGCGGCCATGGTCACAGCGCCGGTCAGCAAGGCGGAGCTGAAGGCCGTCGGCTACACCTGGCCGGGGCAGACCGAATTCGTCGCCGAGCGCTCTGGCGTCGCCCCCGATGACGCGGTGATGATGCTGGCCGGGCCTCATGTGCGCACCGTGCCCGTCACCATTCACATTCCGCTCCGGCAGGTGCCCGAGGCGCTGACCACCGATCTCATCCTCCGCCGCGCCGAGACGACCCTGCGGGCCCTGCGGCTGGACTTCGGCATTGCGGAGCCGCGCCTCGCCGTCACCGGCCTCAACCCCCACGCGGGCGAAGACGGCCACATCGGCCTTGAGGATCAAACCATCATTGCGCCTGCCGTCGAGGAACTGCGCCGTCGCGGCTGGCTCGCCGAAGGCCCGCTGCCCGCCGACGCCCTGTTCGCGCCCCACATCCGCACCCGCTACGATGCGATGCTGTGCATGTACCACGATCAGGCGCTCATCCCGGTCAAGGCGCTGGACTTCGATCAGGGCGTCAACATGACCCTCGGCCTGCCCATCGTCCGCACCTCGCCGGATCACGGCACCGCCTTCAACATCGCGGGGCGTGGCGTCGCCCGGCCGGACGCCATGATCGCCGCGCTCAAGATGGCCGCCCAGTGCGCCGCCCGCCGGGCAGAAGCAGCGAACCGATGATCGATCAGGACTTTCTCTCCAGCCTCCCGCCGCTGCGGGAGGTCATCGCCGAGCACGGCCTTAACGCCAAGAAGTCTCTCGGGCAGAATTTCCTGTTCGATATGAACCTGTTGAGCCGCATCGTTCGCACGGCAGGCCCGCTCGAAGGCCACACGGTCTATGAGGTCGGCCCCGGCCCCGGTGGCCTCACCCGCGCCATTCTGGCAGCAGGGGCCGAGCGGCTCATCGCCGTCGAGATGGACCAGCGCGCCTGGCCGATCCTTGAAGATCTCAACACCCGCTCCGGCGGGCGTCTCGACGTCATCCCCGGCGACGCCATGAAGGTGGACGAAGCCACCCTTCTCGCAGGCAAGCCCGTCCGCATCATCGCCAACCTGCCCTACAATGTGGGCACGGCCCTCCTCGTCCGCTGGCTCACCACGCGCAACTGGCCGCCCTTCTGGTCCAGCCTCACCCTCATGTTCCAGAAGGAAGTGGCCGAGCGCATCGTTGCAAAGCCCAATACTGCGGACTACGGCCGCCTCGCCGTGCTCGCCCAGTGGCGCAGCAAACCCCGCATCGCCTTCGACGTGCCCCGGCAGGCCTTCACCCCGCCGCCCAAGGTCACCTCCGCCGTCGTCCACATCGAACCCGCCGAGCCCATCGCCGATGTGCCGCTCAAAAGCCTGGAGGCCGTCACCGCGGCTGCCTTCGGCCAGCGCCGCAAGATGCTTCGCGCCTCTCTCAAGTCGTTGGGGCTCGACCCGACACCCATCCTCGAAATGGCCGACATCCCCGGCGACCTGCGCGCCGAAGTGCTCGACGTTCCCGCCTTCTGCCGGTTGGCGGCTGCCCACGCGGCGCTGATGCAGAGCCGGAAAAGTAGCTGACTTTACTTTTGTTTTTCTATGCAGGGGACTCAGTCCCCTGCACCCCTTCGTTTGTCGGGCCGTGCGCGGGGGTGCCGTTGCGCCGTCTGGAAGCATTTTTGAGTGGGCCGTGTGCGGGGTCGCCATCGTGCCTTGTTGGCGGTCTTTGATCGGGCCGTATCCTCCAACACGCTGACGGCACATGACAGATCAGGGCAACGTCTGGGACCAGACCCTTGGTAGGTTAGCCAAAACCCAGCACTCCGCTTGCCCAGCCCCCAATTTGTCCAGCCCCCAACTTGCTGCCCAGCCCGGCCCCGTTCCACCACATCACCCACGGTCCCTAGTATCTTGAATGATAGTAAGGAGCGTTCGTGTCCTTTCATCAAGCGCGACCATCATCCAAGGCGCAGCCCGATCATCTCACAACAAACCAGGTGTCTTCAGTAAGCGCCTGAGCCATCGCCGAAAGAACGCATGGATGGGCCTCGTTGATTATAACCGCCTTCTCAGGCCGTGCATGGAATTGCCGTGGTGCGATCCGTCGGGCCGAATAAGGGGCCGAGCCCTGCAGCACGGTTATCCGTTAAATGTCACGCGGTAAGCGGGTGGCAACGCACCAGAATTGCTCCAGCGCTGCCGCCATGGAGCCATTGTGCTTACGGCACTTCACCCTAACGCCAAAGCCACACCCTCGGCCTCTCAGCGTCACCACTGCCGCTATCGATGCCGTCATCATTTTGAATGATTGTAAGGAGCGCTTGCGCGCCTCGTCTATCAGGCGCAACCGCCCATCCGGGGCGCGGCCCGATCATTTCATAACAAAACAGGCGCTTTCAGTAAGCGCCTGAACCACCGACAGAAAAACGGACGGGAGTGCAGAGGGTCCGCGACCCTCTGCATCTGGAACAGGAAGAAAACCCTACTGCTTGATCGTCTTCTGCTGCTTCGGGCGCGGAGTTGCCTGCTGCTGGGCGACCGTTCGTGGGCGGGAGGCGCCCTTGGCCTGCGCGCTGCTGAGCGCGGCGGCGAGGCGCTCGGCCTGGCTGCAGCCCTTGCGGCACACGCGGCGCAGCTTGTCCAGGGCGTCCTCGGCTTTCGCGAGGCTGCCCTTGGCGATGTAGGCCATGCCGGAGGCTTCCAGTGCCGTCAGGTCGTTCGGGTTGATGATGAGCGCCTTGCGGTAATAGCTGATGGCCTTGCCGGTCAGGCCCATCTGCTCGTAGGCGCGCCCGAGGCCGATGAAGGCGTTGCTGTTGTCCGGGTCGGCCGCCAGCGCGGATTCATAATAGTCCGCCGCTTCGCCCGCCTTGTTCTGAGACAGAAGGTCATTGCCCTGCTGCATCAGCCGGGAAGACGCGGCGTTAACCGAGGGAGCCTTGGCGAGGGCGGGCCCGCTGAACGCGAGGGCGGCGCTGATCGCCAGAGCGGAAATCCAATGGCACTGTTGCATTCTTCCTCCCTCGAGCAACGCTCAAACAGGGCGCAGGCCCTTCGATTAAGAAAGTGCGACCACAAAGAGCCTAAAGCCGTAACCTGCGAGCCGAACAGGCTGAGAACGGCTCTAGGGAGTCCAGCCGGGCTCCGTCAACATCTGACCCGTAGACAGTTAGCAGACCCGTTCAAAAACCGCGACGAAAAACCCATCGCATCCGTGACTTGCCGGTGCGACCGCCAGCCATTCGGGCCGCAGGGCCACAGTTTCCGGCAGCCCCGTTTCGCTAAGGCGGCGGTGATAATCGACCGGGCGGAAGCCTGGGTATTGCTCAAGAAACGCCTCAAGCCGGTCCTCCGCCTCATCGGGCAGCAGCGAGCAGACCGCATAGACCAGCCGCCCGCCCGGCTTCACGAGGGCCGCGCCTTGGCGCAGCACTTCGTCCTGCACGGTGGTCACGGCGGCAAGCCGCTCCTCGGTCAGGCGCAGCCGCGCCTCCGGGTTGCGCCGCCAGGTGCCGGTGCCGCTGCACGGCGCATCGATCACCACGCAGTCGGCCTGCGCTGTTAAGTCATCAAGAGCGCCAGGCCGCAGAACCCGTTGTTCCACCAACGAAACCCCTGCCCGCCTTAGTCGCGGCTCCATCCGCTCCAGCCGTGCGGGATCGATATCGCAGGCGATGAGCCGGCCCTTACCTTGCATGTCGGCGGCCAATCCCAGTGTCTTGCCGCCCGCCCCGGCGCACAGGTCAATGACCGTCTCGCCCGGCCGCGCCTTCGCCATCGCCAGCATCAGCTGGCTGGCGAGGTCCTGCACCTCAACGAGACCATCCGCAAAGGCATCCGATTTCTCAACCGGCGCGCCAGCATCAGCGCGTAAGCCATTGTCAACAAAAGGTAAGGCTTCGCTTTCAATCCCTCCCGCCCGCAAGGCCTTCTGCGCCTCGTCCCGCGCCGCCCTCAACGTGTTGACCCGCAGGTCGAGCGGCGCGCGCTCCATCAGCCCTGCCCGCTGCGTCGGCCAATCCGCCTTGAAGCGGCGCATGAACCGCGCCTCCAGCCATTCCGGCAGCCAGCGATTTTCCAAGGCCGCAGCAGAAGCTGCCGCCTCTTCCGCGCTCAGTGCCGCTGGCCCATGGCCGCCACTGCCGAACAGGCCCAGCAGTTCCGGTTCCCGCTCCCGCGCGTAGGCGATCGTCGCTGCCCGCCCGTTCAGCGCGTCAAAGGCCATGTGCCGCAGCACGGCATACACCCATGTCCGCACCGCTGCCCGGTCCTTGGAGCCCGCATAGCGCCGCGCCCGGAAATACCGCGCCAGCAGCACGTCCGCCGCCGCCCCGCCGCTGCGCGCGCTGGCAATCGCCTCGTCCAGAATTTCAATCGCCGCCGCCAACCGCCCCGCAGGCTGCATGTGGGGAAACTCCTGTAAGGTTTTGTTATCGCGGGGAACTTGTCCCCCGCGCCCCCATTCGTTTTTAGACTGCGCCCTTTATGAAAGTCGCGGCCCAATTCTCTCTAATGAAAAGGGCCGCACCCGCTCTCCACGCGCACGGCCCTAAAACGAGAGGGGATTGCAAAGGGGGTGCAAGCCCCCCTTTGCGAAAAAAGCAGAGCCAACCCTCAGCGCGTCGGGTAGTTCGGCGCTTCGCGGGTGATGACCACATCGTGCACGTGGCTTTCGCGCAGGCCCGCGTTGGTGATCCGCACGAAGCTGGCGCGCTTCTGGAAGTCCTCGATGGTGGCGGCGCCGGTGTAGCCCATGGCTGCCTTCAGGCCGCCCACCATCTGGTGGATGATCTCGCGGGCCGAGCCCTTGTACGGCACCTGGCCTTCGATGCCTTCCGGCACCAGTTTCAGGCTGTCCTTGATGTCCTGCTGGAAGTAGCGGTCGGCAGAGCCGCGCGCCATGGCGCCCACCGAGCCCATGCCGCGATAGGCCTTGTACGAGCGGCCCTGATAGAGGAACACCTCACCCGGCGCTTCGTCCGTGCCCGCCAGCAGCGAGCCCACCATCACCGCGCTCGCGCCGGCGGCGATGGCCTTGGCGATGTCGCCCGAGGTGCGAACGCCGCCGTCGGCGATCACCGGAATGCCGGCCTTGGCGCAAACCTCGACCGTATCCATGATGGCGGTCAGCTGGGGTACGCCCACGCCCGCGACGATGCGGGTGGTGCAGATGGAGCCCGGCCCGATGCCCACTTTGATGGCGTCCGCGCCTGCGTCGATCAGCGCTCGGGCGGCCTCGCCGGTGGCAACGTTACCCGCCACCACCTGCACATGGTTCCACTGGGACTTCACGCGGCGCACCGCTTCGGAGACCTTCACCGAGTGGCCGTGGGCGGTGTCGAGCACGATCAGGTCGCACTCCGCGTCCACCAGCGCCTCGGTACGCTGGAAGCCCAGGTCGCCCACCGTCGAGGCGGCGGCGACGCGCAGCCGGCCCGAGGCATCCTTGGTGGCGCTGGGGTAGCTGACGGCCTTCTCGATGTCCTTCACGGTGATGAGGCCGATGCAGCGGTACTGGTCGTCAACGACGATCAGCTTCTCGATGCGGCGCTGGTGCAGCAGGCGGCGGGCTTCATCCTGGCTGACGCCTGCGCGGACCGTCGCAAGATTGTCCTTGGTCATCAGCTCGGCGACCGGCTGATCCTGGTTCTCGGCAAAGCGCACGTCGCGGTTGGTGAGAATACCGATGAGCTTGCCCGGCTGGCCGCGCGGCGACGGTTCCACCACTGGAATGCCGGAGATGTTGTGGCGCTTCATCAGATCCAGCGCTTCCCGCAGCGTCTGGTCGGCGAGCATCGTCACCGGGTTGACGACCATGCCCGCCTCGAACCGCTTCACCTGCCGGACGGCCTGGGCCTGCTCCTCGATGGTGAGGTTGCGGTGCAGCACGCCGATGCCGCCGGCCTGGGCCATGGCGATCGCCATTTGCGACTCCGTCACCGTGTCCATGGCGGAGGACAGCAGCGGGATGTTGAGGGAGATCTCGCGGGTCAGGCGCGTCGATGTGTTCGTCTGGCTCGGCATTACGTCCGATTCAGCCGGAACAAGCAGTACGTCATCGAAAGTAAGGCCTAAACGCAGTTCCATGAGACTCTCTCGTTGGTTCGGGGCGGGGAAAGTGGGGCTATATGCCATCTCAATTTCAAAAATGCTATGGTCAGTCCGCGGCTTCAGGCTGAAAATCCTGTGCCCGAAACCCCTGTGCAATGACGTACCATTCGGACGAGTCCTTGCGGCTGGCCGGCGGCTTGGCATGTTTCACAGACTTGAAACGCTGTTTCAGCCGGGAAAGCAGCTGGGAATCAGCGCCGCCTGCCAGCACCTTGGCGACGAAACTGCCGCCCGGCTCCAGAATCTCCTCCGCCAGTTCCAGCCCGGCTTCGATCAGGCCCATGGTCCGCAGGTGGTCGGTCTGCTTGTGGCCCACCGTGTTGGCCGCCATGTCCGAGATCACCAGGTCCGCCTTGCCGTCCAGGCTCTGTCGGATTCGCTCCGCCGTCGCATGGTCGCGGATGTCGCCCAGGATCAGCTCGACCCCCGGCAGCGGTTCTACCTCCAGAATGTCCACGCCGACGACTCGCGCCTTGGGTCGGCGCTCCTTCACCACCTGGCACCAGCCGCCGGGGGCGCAGCCCAGGTCCACCACGCGGCTCGCGCCTTTCAGCAGGCCGAAGCGCTCGTCCAGTTCCGCCAGCTTGAACGCGGCGCGAGACCGATAGCCCGCCGCCTTGGCCGCCTTGACGTAAGGGTCGTTCAACTGGCGTTCCAGCCAGCGCACCGACGATGTGGTGCGCCCCCGCGCCGTTTTCACCCGGGACTTGCCGCCCTGCGACCGTCCGCTCAATCCGCCTTTAACGCTCATAACGCAATTCCATCCCGCTGCATGAGGACGCGCAGGATCCCTTCCCGTATGCCGCGATCCGCCACCCGCACCTGACTGACCGGCCAAAAGTCGAGAATCGCCTCAATGATCGCGCAGCCTGCCAGCATGAGGTCGGCGCGCTCCACGCCAATGCAGGGCAGCGCCGCCCGTTCCTCGACCGACAGGCCGGACAGATCTTCCGCCAGCGTGCGTAACGACTTGGTGGGCACCCAGCAACCGTCAACCTGCCGCCGGTCGTAAGATGACAGTCCCAGGTGCAGGCTGGCCAGCGTCGTCACCGTGCCGGAGGTGCCCAGCATACACAGTTTGCCGTCGCCCAGCTTGGAGCGAATGTTCGCCCGTTCCTCGAACGCGCCGAGGTGGGAGGCGAACAGCTTTTTCATCTCGGCGTATTCGCTCGTCTCCGGTCCCGCATCGCCAAAGGCTTCAGCCAGCGAGACCACGCCCCAGGGCACGCTGGTCCACGCCAGAATCTCGCCGCCGCGGGGCCGGTTGCGAACCAGGATGAGTTCGGTCGAGCCGCCGCCGATATCAAATACGAGGCCATAGCTGGCGTTGCGCGGCAGCAGCACCTGGCAGCCCAGCATGGCAAGCCGCGCTTCCTCCTGCGGCGAGATCACGTCCAGCGCCAGCCCGGTTTCAGCAAAGACGCGGGAGACGAAATCCTGCGTGTTGTCGGCGCGGCGGCAGGCTTCGGTCGCCACGTGGCGCATCATGTGAACGTTGCGGCGCTTCACCTTGTCGGCGCAGATTTTGAGGGCGGCGATGGCCCGCCGCTGCGCGGCCTCCGACAGCTTGCCGGTGGATGCCAGCCCCTCGCCCAATCGAACGATCCGGGAAAAGGCATCGATGACCTGGAAACCGTTTCGCACAGGCTTGGCCACCAGCAGGCGGCAATTGTTGGTGCCCAGGTCCAAGGCCGCGTAGATTCGGTTGCTCGCCGACGAGCGAAGGGGGGTGTCGTCCTTGATGTGCAGCCCGGCGGGCTCGGCAGTCTCGTCCGTTGGTACAGCGGATGCTGTCGCAACGGACCGAGCCGCCACGGTATTTGGCATGATCGTCGCCTTCAAAACTCAAGCTCAAAACCGCCTCTGGGCGGTTTACTTGCGCCTAACCTAACAACCGCACCCCGGCCGTACAAGGCGTCTGGACCGGCTGGATCGGGGAAAAGCATGAAAAACGTGGCAAACCCCGTTGACAGCCGATTTCTCCTGACATATTAGCACGGCCCCGGACACGACGTTGCCCCGTCGTCTAACGGCAAGACAGCGGACTCTGACTCCGTTAATCGAGGTTCGATCCTTGCGGGGCAACCAACTCTTCTCTCTCGTGTTCGGCGAACCTCCGGTCGTTAGACACTTCTGAAAATCAGCGAAAACAACGCTCAGGCATCCGTGTCGGCCGGGCTGCCGGCCTGCGTGTTCATCAGCTTCTCTACGCAATGCGTTCTGCCAAGGGGGTCTTAATCCCCCTGGGAACCCCCTTTCCGCTTTATACGGGCGCGCTTGGCCCAGCCCAACCCAGACCAACGCGTAGCGCCATGAACCTGAGATCCCTTTCTGATCTGATATCATCAGACCGGTCTCTGATTCATTGTCTCGTCGCACTCTTGTTCATCGCAGGGTGTTCTATCCTGCGCGCAAGCGTCTCCAGCAGGCGCTGGCGGGGATCAAAGGCGCGGCCCAATCAAATTAAACGGGAGAGCCAAGGGGGCGACGCCACTGGCTGGGGCAGCTTTCGAGCAGGGGTATACCCTGGGGTTAAGAAAGTGCGACCAACCAAGGACTTGAAAAGCGGGTGATCTGCTTGCCGAGCAGATTGCAACCCGCTCTGAGCGCGATGCTCTGGCTCTAGGGCTAAGCCTCCCCCGCTTCCCGATCATGCGCCGTTTATTGCGCCTGCGTTACTTGAGTTGGGCGTTCGCGTACCGGAATCGGCACGTTGCACACGTCTATGGCGTTGGCGGGCACGTGATAGAAGGCGTCCTGCCGGTTGCGCCGGGCTTCAACCAGAGCAGCGAAGGTGGACGAGTCCGTCCGCAACACTTCCAGCGGCAGTTGTTCTACCTGCGGCACATCGGCGGCCAGGCGCACGGCCTTGAAGGGGATCGGCTGGGCCGGTGCTTCATAGAAGCCCATGGCCCCCTGCCCGCGCGGCAAGCTGGAGAGCAGCTCCATACCCGAAACCACCCGGCCCACCACGGTGATATTGCGGTCCAGCTGCCGCGGCGCCTGGCCAATGACGGCATAGAGCTCCGCCCCGTTGCCGCTATCGGCCCCGTTCTCCCGGCCGACGCCGACCATGCCGTAGCAGTGCACCAGCCAGGCGGTTCCCGCCTTGGCATCGCGCGCTGCGGGCATCTCCCGAGCGAACCCGGCCTCCGGCGCGTAAACATCCCGGTCCGGCAGCGGCGTGAAGGCGAGGTCCGGTCCATCGGCGCGGGTGAACTCAGCCTTGAGCGCTGGCGAGGGCTGGCTCGTCAGCCGCCACTGGGCAACGAAGTTGTCCTGCACGCGGGTGATGGCGGCGTCCTTGGTCCCGGCCCGCACCATGGCCTTGATGGCCTCGATATGGCGGGGCGCAAAGGCCGGGGCGAGTTCGATGACCACCCGGCCTTTCTGATCCCCGGCCTCAAGGTCGAGGTAGAGGGTGTTCTCGGGGTCTAGCAGCCGCCAGTCATCCGCCGGAGCAGCAGCCAGAATTTCGGCCGTGGTCCGAGGTTTGGCATCGGAAGCCCAGGCCGGAGATGCGCTGAGACCGTCGGCCAGCAACAGGCACGCCGCCAGGACAAACGCCAGCCAGGCCAAGGCCTTGCGGGCCGTTGTTCCAGCCAAAGCGTCCATCACTCCTGCCCCGTGCTGTTCCCCGCCGATCATAAGCTGTTCGACCTTTTGATACCCGACTTTTTGACGCCCGATCATTCGCCCCTCCCGTTCCCTACGAAGCCCATTAGGCCTCGTTATGTTCCGCCTGTCAAACGGCGCGTGGTCGTAGATTGGAGGAGTTGCAGAAACCGGGATGTTCTACACCTGTTCTCGATTGTCCTACGCGTGCAGGCTGGCCTTCAGCGCCTCGAGCAGCCGGGCAACGTCCTCCTCATCGTTGTAGAGATGGGGCGTGATGCGAACCCGGTCGCCGCGCAGGCTCACGTGCACGTTGCGGGCGGCGAGGCCGGCCGCGAAATTGTCCGGCAGGCCGCGGGCAAAGCGCAGCCCAAGGTAGTGCGGGCTGCGAAGGTGAGCCGGCTGGCTTTCCGCGCCCAGTTCTGCCGCCGCGCCGGCGATGCGGGCGGTGAGCGCGGCCAGCGTTTCGGCGGTGTTCGCGGGGCCCCAGGCCAGCAGCTGCTCCAGCGCCGCCTTCGCCACCGGCATCAGGGCGAAGTTGGAGCGCTGGCCCATGTCGAACCGGCGCGCGCCCGGTTGAAAATCCTCCCGGCAGTCGGCCAGGCGGCGGAAATCCTCCGCCCCTTCCCGGCAGATCCACCCCTGCTCCAGCGGCCGGCCGGCCTGATGGCGAGGCGCAACGTAGAGATAGCCCAGGGTATAAGGGCCCATCAGCCACTTGTAGCTGGCCGCCGCCACGAAGTCGGGGTCGATGGCTTTCACATTGAACGGCACCGCCCCGCCGGACTGGGTGAGGTCCAGCACCAGCGCCGCGCCGACTGCCTTGGCGCGGGCGGAAATGGCGGCAAGATCCATGCGCCCGCCGCACACCCAGTGGGTTTCGGAGGCCAGCACCACCGCCGTGCGCGCGTCAATGGCGGCGCACAGGGCGGCTGTCCAGTCGCCGTCCTCGGGGCGCGGCACGGTCACGATATCGGCCCCGGCCTCATGGGCCGCCTGCCGCCAGGCATAAACGCCGGAGGGGAACTCCTCCGCCGGCATCACCACGGCCTGGCCCCGGCGCAGCGGCAGGTTCCGCGCGGCCGCCGCCATGCCGTAGCTGACCGCGGGAATGAAGGCGATGTCGTCCGCCGCGGCTCCGATCAGCCGGGCGAACAGTTCGCGGGTCGCCTCGGTCTCGGTGAAGAAGTCGGTCGTCGTGACAAGCCAGGGCCGGGCCTTGCGGGCCAGCCCCTCCTCACCCGCCCGCTGCGCCGCACTCAGCAGCGGAGACATGAAGGCGCAGTTCAGATAGGCCACATCACGCGGGATATCGAACAGATGACGCTGGCAAGGCAGCAGACTCATGGCAGCAACTCACGGTTCAGATAGGGTCAAAGCAATCTCTTCGTCTTAACTGCTCCATGTCAGCCTGTATAGACAGGAAGCGGCGGCATCCCTGCCTTTTGTCGTTAAGTCTTGGAATTGATATGCGGGGCGTTCAGACAGTGGCTTTGCCTCCTGCGCGCCCCTTCGCTCTAACGGCCGTATTCAAGATGGGCTGGATGCACGCTTCATCCCGTGGCTGTCCGAAAAAGCGAACGGGGTGCAGGGGCAGAGCCCCTGCAAAAAGCCTAACCAAAACAAGGCCTCTCCCGCTCAGGCGCGGCGACGGCGGCCGCCCAGAGCCAGCGCCGCGAGGCCGAAGCCCATCAGGGCAAGCGCTGCCGGTTCGCTGACTTCGGTAATGCCCGTCAGCGCGCCGATTTCCCGCGCCAGAATCTCATGGAGCGCGGCGGTCGGGTGGGTGCCGTCGAAGAAGAAGTAGCCGGTGCAGTCGATGTCTGGCGACGGGGTTTCGCCCACAAGGCAGGGCGTTTCCATGTCGATGCCGGCGGGCAGCCCCACGCTGGTGGGGTCGGCCAGAATGCGTGTGAACAGGTCGAGATAGCTGTAGGTCATCAGCTCGGTCTCGAGCAGTAACCCATCGAGGGCCGAGTCCAGCAGGGCCTGCATCAGGAAGGCCTCGGGAATGTCCGCGTTGGGCACGCCCGTCAGCAGGATGTGGCGCGCGCCCATGTCATGGAGGCGCTGGATCTGCTCCGCCATCACGGCGGCCACCTGCGCGGCATAGGCTGTCGGGTCCAGGCCGTTGGTGTTTCCGTTCATCACGGCGAACACATCGTTGCCCATGATGTTGATGATGTAGAGAGCGCCGGAATCCGCGGTCCCGCCCGAGTTCATGGCATAAAGGTCAAGCTGGGCCGCCAGATCGGGGATCTGGTCGCCCCCGCTTGGATAGCCGCTGTTGTCCACCGCCCGCGCGCCGCCAAAGGCGTAGTTGGTGCCGCCGGCCAGGGAGGGCGCCATGTAGCTGCCGAAACGGGCCTGGTAGAGCAGATCGGTATAAACCGGGCCGTTGGTGAAGCGGCCATTGAAGTATCCGGCCGCGCCGGGCGGCGTGCCCGGAGACACGATGCCGATGTTTCCGGCATCGACCAGGCTGTCGCCGAATACGTAGATTTCGGAATAGGGCGTCGCGCTGGCGGGGATGGTCGGCAGAAGCAGGGCCGCCGCAACGAAGCTGGTCTTCACGAGCGCAGAAAGAAGTTTGAGCACATGAGCTCTCCCATCTGGAAGTTGGGCAGCTCACGGACGCGATCTCCACCAACGAGCGCACGGATTCTCCCCCTGAGACTCCTGTGCGGAACGCGACGGAACACTGGGAAATCTGCGCCGTTGAACTGCATGAGACGGGGAGCTCCATGCAACTTTCATTCCAATGAATTACAGCTAATTCAACTATTGGAATGTGCGGCGCTTTTCCAATTCGATTGAATTACAGCTTGAGCATAATTGTAAGATTTCTCGACGTTTTTCGGCCCGGCACAGCCTTCGAAAACCCGGAGGCGATGCGGGGAGACAGCCCCCTGCAACAAGAGGTTCCCGAAACAGGCATCCCCAAACGAAAAGAGGCGGCACGGCGGCCGCCCCTTCCCCGGATGCGTTGTGCGGGCCGCCCTTATTCGGCGGCGATGGTGGCGTGCGCCTGGGCGGACTTGCGCTTGTCGAAGGCGTCCCACACCTCGTTCCAATTGCCGCGCGTCGCCGCCTTGGAATATTCGGTGGCGCGGGTTTCGAAGAAGTTGGCGTGCTCCACACCGTTCAGCAGCGGCTGGAGCCACGGCAGCGGGTGCTCATCGATCATGTAGATCGGCTTCATGCCCAGCTGCTTCAGGCGCCAGTCGGCGATGTAGCGGATGTACTTCTTGATGTCCTTCGGAGTCATGCCCGGCACCGGGCCCATCTCGAAGGCGAGGTCGATGAAGGCATCCTCCAGCCGCACCACGGTGTGGCAGCAGTCGGCGATGTCGTCCTTGACTGCCTGGTTCAGCGCTCCGCTCTCCTGCGCGAAGGCATGGAACAGCTTGACGATGCCATCGCAGTGCAGGCTCTCGTCGCGCACCGACCAGGAGACGATCTGCCCCATGCCCTTCATCTTGTTGAAGCGCGGGAAGTTCATCAGCATGGCAAAGGAGGCGAACAGCTGCAGCCCTTCGGTGAAGCCGCCGAACATGGCCAGCGTCCGCAGGATGTCCGCGTCGTTGTCGACGCCGAACTTGCCCATGTAGTCGTGCTTGTCCTTCAGCTCCGCGTAGTGGAGGAAGGCGGCGTATTCGGTCTCGGGCATGCCGATGGTGTCGAGCAGGTGGCTGTAGGCGGCGATGTGCACCGTCTCCATGTTGGAGAAGGCCGCCAGCATCATCTTGATTTCGGTCGGCTTGAACACCCGGCCGTACTTCTCGTGGTAGCAATCCTGCACCTCCACGTCCGCCTGGGTGAAGAAGCGGAAGATCTGGGTGAGCAGGTTGCGCTCGTGGTCGGTCAGCTTCTGTGCCCAGTCGCGGCAGTCCTCGCCCAGCGGCACTTCCTCCGGCAACCAGTGCAGCTGCTGCTGGCGTTTCCAGAAGTCGAACGCCCAGGGGTATTCAAACGGCTTGTAGGTCTTGGATGCTTGCAGCAACGGCATGGTTGGTCTCCCGAGCCTCGGCTCACCCGGCGGAAGCACGTCTGGCTTCGACCGTACTGTTCACTCTTTGTATCACTTCCTGGATTTGTAGGACAGTGGGGCGGCGCGCATGGCCGCCCTTGCCCTTATGCGCGGATTACTGACAGGCCAGGCACTCGTCGTAATCCTTCATCTCCACCTCGATCTGGCGCAGGTCGGGCGTGTTGTCCGCCTCGACGCCGCCTGCGAACGAGGCGCGCTGGATCGACTTGGAGCGGCAGTAGTAGAGCGACTTGATGCCCATCTCCCACGCCCGGTAGTGGAGCATCAGGAGATCCCACTTTTCGATGTCGGCAGGCAGGAACAGGTTGAGGCTCGCCGCCTGGCAGATGTAGGGCGTGCGGTCGCCTGCCAGTTCCAGAAGCCAGCGCTGGTCGATCTCGAACGCGGTGCGGAAGGTGGCCTTCTCGTCCGGCGTCAGGAAGTCGAGGTGCTGGACCGAGCCGCCGTTCTCGAGGATCGAGTTCCACACGGACTCGGCGTTCTTCGCCTTCTCGATCAGCAGCTTCTCGAGGTGCGGGTTCTTCACCACGAACGAGCCCGAGAGGGTCTTGTGGGTGTAGATGTTGGCCGGCACCGGCTCGATGCAGGCGCTGGTGCCGCCGGCGATGATCGAGATGGAGGCCGTCGGCGCGATCGCCAGCTTGTGGCTGAAGCGCTCCATCGCGCCCACCTCGGCCGCGTCCGGGCACGGCCCGCGCTCCATCGCCAGCATCATGGAGGCGGCGTCCACCCGCTCCTTGATGTGGCGGAACATCTTGAGGTTCCACGACTTGGCCATGGCGCTCTCGAACGGGATGCCGCGCGCCTGGTAGAAGCTGTGCAGGCCCATGACGCCGAGGCCGACCGAGCGCTCGCGCATGGCGGCGTACTTGGCGCGGGCCATGGTGTCGGGGGCGCGGTCGATGAAGTCCTGCAGCACGTTGTCGAGGAAGCGCATCACGTCCTCGATGAAGCGCTCGTCCTTCGACCACTGGTCCCAGGTCTCGAAGTTCAGCGAGGAGAGGCAGCACACCGCCGTGCGGGCATTGCCCAGGTGATCCCGGCCCGTCGGCAGGGTGATCTCGGAGCACAGGTTGGAGGTGGAAACCTTCAGGCCCAGCTCGCGCTGGTGCGGCGCCAGCGCCCGGTTCACCGTGTCGATGAAGACGATGTACGGCTCGCCCGTCGCCAGGCGGACCTCGACCAGCTTCTGGAACAGGGCGCGGGCATCCACCTCGCCCCGCTTCGCCCCGTCCTTGGGGCTGACGAGGTCGAACTTGGCGCCGTCGCGCACGGCTTCCATGAACTTGTCGGAGATCAGCACGCCGTGGTGCAGGTTCAGCGCCTTGCGGTTGAAGTCGCCCGAGGCCTTGCGGATTTCGAGGAACTCCTCGATCTCCGGGTGGGAGATGTCGAGGTAGACCGCCGCCGAGCCGCGGCGCAGCGAGCCTTGGGAGATGGCGAGCGTCAGGCTGTCCATCACGCGGATGAACGGAATGATGCCGGAGGTCTTGCCGTTGAGGCCGACCGGCTCGCCGATGCCGCGCACATTGCCCCAGTAGGTGCCGATGCCGCCGCCGCGCGAGGCCAGCCACACGTTCTCGTTCCAGGTGGCGACGATGCCATCGAGGCTGTCATCCACCGAGTTCAGGTAGCAGGAGATGGGCAGGCCCCGGCCCGTGCCGCCGTTGGACAGCACCGGCGTTGCCGGCATGAACCACAGCTGGGAGATGTAGTCGTAGAGGCGCTGGGCGTGCTCGGCGTTGTCCGCGTAGGCCGCTGCCACGCGGGCGAACAGGTCCTGGAAGCTCTCGCCCGGCAGGAGGTAGCGGTCCTTCAGCGTTTCCTTGCCGAAGTCGGTCAGCAGGGCATCGCGGCTGTGATCCACCTGCACCGAGAACCGCCATGGAATGATGGCGGTGCTGGACGTCACCTGGGTTTCTTGCGTCGCGGCCTGCCCGCCGTCGCTGTTTGCAAAATCCATGTGCCCCTTCTCCTGACGCTCAACGAACAACAGCCCGAAGGCCGCATGATTGGTAGCTGGCGAGGTCCGCAAAGCATGCAAAACCGAGCAGAAATCCGCAGATCACGCCAACTGAAACCTTATGTCACTTTTGTGTAAACACCCCACAGTTGGGGCGTGTTCCAACAATCAACCCCAAGATATGGGGCGAGGCAAGAGGCTTTAGTGGCCGCGCGAAACAAATTTAGGCTTGACCACGGAATATTGCGGCTTTGCGGGACATTACGCAAGCGGCAACCCATGAGGCCCGAGAACGGGTGGTGGAACTGCCCTTTTGTCGCCGGACTGAGCCCGCAGGCAAAGGCCAACAGCCAACCACCCGTAATAAAAGCAAAAGCATTATCTGCCTGCGCCGGATAGGCAATCCGAGCGGACAGAATCAACGCGCCGCGAATGCGACGAACCGTTCTAGCGCGATGCCTTCTCCGGCGCGCCCGGTGTCCCGGCCGGGCAGGTCGGGCCCACCCATTTGCCCAGGTTGGTAAACGACATCTTCATGTTCATGGTCTTGTCGGCGAAGGCCATGTCGCCGGACTGCTCCATGGACGTCGGCGTGATCTTCCCCGTCATGGTGCCGGACATGCCGGACGTGCATTTGGTGCTGAAGGAATAGGTCCCGTTCGCCTCCTTCATGTCGGAGATGGCGCATTCGCCATCCTCGCCCATGTCCATGGTCTTGGCCATATCCTCCCACGCGGCGGTGGCGTTCTCCGGCGTGACGCAGAACTTGATGGTCATGGTGTTCTCGCCCATGCCCGGCGGAAGATTGCCCCCGCTCATCTTCGATTTGATGGTCATCTCCCAAAGGCCCGGCTTCACGCTCGGCCCGGCGGCCGCGCCGCCCGCAAGCCCCAGGGCGACCAAACCCGCCACAACGGCGGCCACATTGGCACTGGACATTCTCAAGGCTCCTTCATGCGGACCCGCCCGCCACACCGGCCGGGGCGGTTTTGTCCGGCGATTCAGATGCAAGCGATCGAAACGCAACCGAAACCGCAGGCTCACGCCGCGTCGGCGGCGGGCGGAAGGCCCAGGGCCTCGTAGGGCACGCCGAGGTCGAGGTCGAAACGCTCCCGCAGCATGTCCATGTAGGCAGGCCCCGGCTCCACCACATGGCGCAGGGTCTGCCCGTCCTTCACCTCGATCAGATCATGATTCACCAGCACGATCCAGCCGTCCGGCGTCTGACGGGAGCAGACGCTGCGGCTGGTAAAGGGCGAATGCGGGGACTTGGAAACATAGAAGTTTCCCATCTCGAAGTCCGCCTGCCAGCACCGCTCCAGATTGAAGCTGTAGAGCTTCTCCCACGGCCCGTCCGCCACCGACCGCTCCATCATGAAGCCGAACGTCTCGTCATGGGCAAGCCGGTAGCGCCGCCCCGGCTGGGCGCTGATGCGCCCCGCCTCCATCGGCATGGGCAAGGCAGGCCCGGCGGTGCCGAAGCCCACGTCCGCGATCCACGGCCGCCCGCCCAGCTCCACCAGCAGCAACTGGTGGGTTTTCTCCCTCGGTTCGGTCACGCCGCCAAACCACACCCGCGCCAGCAGGGGCCGGACGGCAAAGCCCACCTCTGCCAGCACGGCCCCGAACAGGCCGTTCTGCTCGAAGCAGTAGCCGCCGCGCCGGCTCACCACCGCTTGGCGAAGACATCCTCGGGCCGCAGGGACACGCCCTTGCCGAGCAGGATGTCCAGGTTCTCGAAGGGAATGGCAAGGCCATGGGCCTCATGAAGCGCTGCCAGCCCGTCCTCGTCGCTGCGCGCCGGTCCGTTGAAGCCGATACGGTCCAGATAGGCCCCAAGGCCTTCCTTCATCGGGAACATTGGCAGTCTCTCCTGTTCTTGATCGCGGAATCCAATGCCACTCAACAGAACCGGCGAGGCCAGCGTGGGCGGCCCGTGGCCGCCCACTTCTCCTTATGACTTGGCGAGCAGCCCCATCGCTGCTGACGTCATCGCCTCGATGCCCGACTTGATCGCCGGCTCCGGCGTGATCTTGAACAGCGGCGAATGGTGCGCGGGCACCGGTGCGCCACCGTTCTTTGCCGCGTCCAGCTCCGCCTGCGGGGTGCCGCCCACGGCGAAGTAGGCGCCCGGCACCTTGGGGTCGGTCTCCACAAAGTAGGCGAAGTCCTCCGCGCCCATGCCTTCGCGGGGCTTGGTCACGAAGGCCCCCTCGCCCATCTGGCCGGCGATGGCGGCGCGCACCGTCTTCACCAGTTCGGCGTTGTTCACCGTTGGCGGCGTCGATCTCGAAGCCGACGCGCACCTCCGGCAGCTTGTCCTCCGGCAGGCCCGCCATGCGCCCGGCATTCTCGGCGATGCGCTTGATGCCGGAGAGCAGCTTCTCCCGCACCTCCTGGCTGTCCGAGCGCACGGTCAGTTGCAGGTCGGCCCGGTCGGAGATGATGTTGTGCTTCAGGCCCGAATGGAACGAGCCCACCGTCACCACGCCCGGCTCCAGCGGCGAAAGCTCCCGGCTCACCAGCGTTTGCAGCGCCATCACGATCTGGGAGCCGATGACGATCGGGTCCTTGCCCCGGTGTGGCGAGGCTCCGTGCGCGCCGACGCCGTGAATGGTGATGTCCACGCTGTCGGACGACGAGTAGGCCAGCCCCGGCTCCAGCAGGATCTTGCCCGCCGGCAGGTCGGAGGAGACATGGAACGCCAGCGCATAGTCCGGCCGCGGGAAGCGGGTATAGAGCCCGTCATCCAGCATGGCCTTGGCTCCCTGAATACGCTCCTCGGCCGGCTGACCCACGAATACGATGGTGCCGGACCATTGGTCCTTCCGCGCCACCAGCTGCTTGGCCGCGCCGATCAGCGCGGTTACGTGCACATCGTGCCCGCAGGCGTGCATCACCGGCATCTCGTTGCCATTGATGTCAACCTGCCGCGCGGTCGAGGCATAGGGCAGGCCCGACTGTTCCTTGACCGGCAGGCCGTCCATGTCCGCGCGGATGAGGACGGTCGGCCCCTCTCCGTTCTTGAGCACGCCGACGACGCCGGTCTTGCCCACGCCTTCCGTCACCTGGATGCCGAGCGCCTTGAATTCCTTGGCGACGCGCGCCGCCGTGCGAGTCTCGCGGAAGGACAGCTCCGGGTTCTTATGGAAGTCGATGAACATGTCCTTGAGCCGCGCATCGTAATCCTTGGCGATGTCCGCGCGCAGCTGCGCGTCCGCCGCGGTTGCGGCCGGAACCGATCCCATCAGCGCAACCATCGCCGTCGCGCAGGCCAGAAGCGTTTTCATGGAAATTACCCCCTTATACCCCATTTCATTTTTCCCGTTTCGGGCGTGTGCCGATACTAGAATGTGCCTTGCCGGTTGCGAAAAGCAAATATGTGAACTCAAGCCCGATTGCGGGGTATAACCACCAGGCGTCCGCATTATGCCTGACGCAGGCGAATTGAACAAAAAGAGAACTTGGCGTGAGCTTCCGCGCGAGGCATATAGTACGGCCATGAGCAGTCTGGTTATTCGCAGAACCCTCGACGATATCGACACCAGCGGCACCTTTGTGCCCCACAAGGCGGAGCGTCCGCCCAAGGCCGAAGGCGGCAAGCCGTTCAAGCTGGCGTCCGACTTTCAGCCCGCGGGCGACCAGCCCCAGGCCATTGCCGAGCTGGTGGCCCAGGCCCAGGCGGGGGAGCAGAATCAGGTGCTCCTCGGCGTCACCGGCTCGGGCAAGACCTTCACCATGGCCAAGGTGATCGAGCAGTTGCAGCGCCCGGCGCTCATCATGGCGCACAACAAGACGCTGGCTGCCCAGCTCTACGGAGAGTTCAAGGCCTTCTTCCCCGAGAATGCCGTCGAGTATTTCGTCTCCTACTACGACTACTACCAGCCGGAGGCCTATGTCCCCCGGACGGACGTCTACATCGAGAAGGAATCCTCGATTAACGAGCAGATCGACCGGATGCGCCACTCGGCCACCCGCGCCCTGCTCGAGCGGGACGACGTCATCATCGTCGCCTCTGTCTCCTGCATCTACGGTATCGGCTCGGTCGAGACCTACTCGGCCATGATCGTCAACGTCTCGAAGGGCGAGACCATCGACCAGCGGGAGCTGATCCGCAAACTGGTTGCCCTGCAATACAAGCGCAACGATCAGGCCTTCCAGCGCGGCACCTTCCGCGTGCGCGGCGACACGCTCGAAATCTTCCCGGCCCACTATGAGGACGCCGCCTGGCGCATCCAGTTCTTCGGGGACGAGGTGGAGGAGATCGTCGAGTTCGACCCGCTCACCGGTAAAAGGTGGCGTCGATGGACCATGTCCGCATCTTCGCCAACAGCCACTACGTCACCCCCGGCCCGACCATGAAACAGGCGGTCGAGGCCATCAAGCACGAGCTGGCCGAGCGGCTGAAGGAGCTGAACGCCGAGGGCAAGCTGCTGGAAGCCCAGCGGTTGGAGCAGCGCACCACGTTCGACCTCGAGATGATCGCCGCCACCGGCTCGTGCTCGGGCATCGAGAACTACTCGCGCTTCCTCACCGGCCGCCTGCCCGGCGAGCCGCCGCCGACCCTGTTCGAGTACCTGCCCGACAACGCCCTCTTGTTCATCGACGAAAGCCACGTCACCGTCGGCCAGATCGGCGCGATGGAGCGGGGCGACCGTCGCCGCAAGGTGACGCTGGCCGAATACGGCTTCCGCCTGCCGTCCTGCATCGACAACCGCCCGCTCAAGTTCTCCGAGTGGAACGCCATGCGGCCGCAGACCATCTTCGTCTCCGCGACCCCCGGCCCGTGGGAGCTGGAGCAGACCGGCGGCGTGTTCGTGGAGCAGGTCATTCGCCCCACCGGCCTTGTGGACCCCACCTACGAAATCCGCCCCGTCGAGCACCAGGTGGACGACGTGATCGCCGAGGCCAAGGCGACCGCCGCCAAGGGCTTCCGCACCCTCGTCACCACGCTCACCAAGCGCATGGCCGAAGACCTGACCGAATACCTGCACGAAGCAGGCCTCAAGGTCCGCTACATGCACTCGGATGTGGAGACGCTGGAGCGCATCGAGATCATCCGCGATCTCCGGCTTGGGGTGTTCGACGTGCTGGTCGGCATCAACCTGCTGCGCGAGGGCCTCGACATTCCTGAATGCGGCCTCGTCGCCATTCTAGATGCGGATAAGGAAGGCTTCCTCCGCTCCGAGACCTCGCTCGTGCAGACCATCGGCCGCGCGGCGCGTAACGCCGAAGGCCGGGTGCTGCTCTATGCGGACCGCATGACCGGCTCAATGGAGCGGGCGCTGGCCGAAACCGACCGCCGCCGCGCCAAGCAGATCGCCTTCAACGAAGAGCACGGCATCACGCCGCAGACCATCAAGCGGCAGATCTCCGACCTTTTGGAAGACGTCTCCCAGCACGACTACATGACGGTCGACACCGGCGACGAGGAAACCACCCACCTCGTCGGCCACAACCTCAAGGGCTACATCGCCGATCTCGAGAATCGGATGAAGGAAGCCGCCGCCAATCTGGAGTTCGAGGAAGCCGCCCGCATTCGCGACGAGATCCGCCGACTGGAGAACAGCGAACTCGGCCTGCCGGTCGAGGCCCACGTCGCGCCGGTCAAGGGCCGCGCCACGGGCGGTCGCCCCGGCACCCGCACCACCAAGCAGAGCAAGCAGCAAAAGTACGGCAAACGGTCACGGACCGGGGCGCAGTCGTAAGTCCAGCTGTCCCCCGCCATTCCGGGGCTTGACGGGAACGCGGCTGTAACGTCCACTGCGGCTACGTGCTTGCATATGCAGGCAACACCGCAGGAGACTCATTCCCATGATCGGTTACGTTACCCTCGGCACCCACGACATGGAGCGCGGCGCACGGTTCTACGACTCCCTGCTGCCGCTGCTCGGCGGCAAGCGCGCCATCGACTTCGGCACCATGATCTTCTGGGGCAACGGCAAGGGCGGGCTGCTCTGCCTCACCCATCCCTACAACAAGGAACCGGCCACCGTCGGCAATGGCGTCATGGTGGCCTTCACCGCCGATTCTCCCGCGCAGGTGGATGAAGTCTACGCCAAGGCAATCGAACTCGGCGGACAGTGCGAAGGCGCGCCCGGCCGTCGCGGCGGCGAGAACTCGCCCTTCTACGGCGCCTACTTCCGCGATCCGGATGGCAACAAGCTGGCCGTGTTCCACTGGCCGCACTGATCCGGGCGGCTGGGAAGATTTAAAAATGAACGGGGGCTCGGCCCCCTCCCCGACGCGGAGGCGTCGACTCTTAAGATGAAAGGGGGGCCCAGGCCCCCTTTCAATCCCCCATTCGATTCAACGGGCCGCGCTTTGTGCGGGCCATCCTGACAGCTTCCGGGCGAACGAGCAGGACACGGCCGTGTGATCTAAAATTCATACAGGCGCAAAGATTGATCGAAGGGCACGGCCCGATAGGAAAGAATGGGAGGTGCAGGAGGGTTGAGACCCTCCTGCAAATACAAAACCTTCCCTTTAGAGCCTCACCCCTCCTCGCAGCCCGGCAGCAGGTGCGCCCTCAGCGCCGCGCGCAGGTCGTCGGGCAGCAGCAAGGGTTTGCGGCTTGCCCGGTCCAGCACCACGATCACGCCTTCGGCGGTGGCGACGCAGGTGTCGCCCACGAACAGGCCTTGGCCCAGCGTGTAGGACGTGCGGCCGATCCGCAGCACGCCTGTCCCAATCTCGACGGTTCCTGGAAAGTAGGTCTCGGCTCGCATGTTGATGGCGACCCGCGCGATCACGCCGCCGAATGGCCCGTCCATGGCGGCGACGGCCCGGTTGAATTCTACCCGGCCGGTTTCGCAGTAGACCGCATAGGCGGTGTTGTTGACATGGCCGACCATATCCGTGTCGGAGAAGCGGATGCGCTCTTGCGTGAAGTGACGAAAGCTCGCCCTCTCCTGCAGCATCCGCTCCATGCCCGCCTGTCGATCATCCTCCATGCATCACTCCCTGCACTCTGACAGCTTCACCTCAGGCTAGTGGCGAGATTGAAGACCTGTCGAGCGATCCGGTGGGGTGGCCGACCATTTGGCTTTGTGTCACAAGGCAGGCAACAACATGCAAGGAGGCCGCGAGGAATGACCCGGATCTACGTTGATGCCGATGCCTGCCCGGTGAAGGCGGAGGCGATCCGCGTTGCCGAACGGCATGGCATTGAGACCTTTCTCGTCTCCAACGGCGGCATCCGGCCGAGCGGCCACCCGCTGGTCAGGGAGATCACCGTGCCCGGCGCGTTCGATGCGGCGGATGACTGGATCGTGGAGCAGGTCAACGCAGGAGACATCGTCATCACGGCGGACATTCCCCTCGCCTCCCGCTGCCTTGAAAAGCAGGCCTCCGTAATCGGCCCCACGGGCAAGCCGTTCAGCAAGCAGAACATCGGCATGGCGCTGGCCATGCGCGACGTGATGGCGGACCTGCGCGCCATGGGCACGGTCAGTGGCTACAACAAAAGCTTCGCGCCCGCCGATCGCTCCCGCTTCCTCAACGAACTGGAGCGCATGGTGCAGCAGGCGAAGCGCGCATCAGCCTGAGATCCTCACCCGCCGAGGATCGTACAGCCAAGCAAGGCGCGGGAGGCCGCCGAGGCGATTTCCGGGTCAGCCACGTCGAACACCAGATCGAGCGCTCGCCGCACGTTCTTCTCGTTGGCTTCCACCCGGTCCGCATGGCTCGCTCCGCCCAGCAGCCGGGCGACACGCTTCATCTGGTCATTGCTCAGCCGATCATCCAAGGAGTCGGCCATGCAGCTGGCCTGCCGCTCTGCCAAGCCCAGCGATTGCAGGCCGCTGGCCACTTGCTGCCGGGGCGTGGCGCAGCCCGCCAGCCCTGTGGCTCCCAGAATCAAAACTGCCACGCACATGCGCTTCATGGCCCGCAACTCCCTTTCGAATGTCTGTCGTCAGCGGCGCTCGTCTGCTCCCAGCAGGGACATGCCGACGATGCTCACCAGACCGACGACAAGCGCACCAAACAGGGCCGAGAAGAAGCCGCTCACGCTCATGCCGTCGAGCAACGCCGCGACCAGCCCGAACATCGCCGCATTGATAACGAAGATGAACAGTCCAAGGGTGAGCAGAGTCAGCGGCAGGGTGAACAGAATGGCCAGCGGCCGGATGAGCGCATTGACGACGATGAGCAGCACGGCTGCCCAAACGAAGGTCATGCCGCCTTCGATATGAATGCCGGGGATCAGGTGGGTCGCCACCCAAAGTCCGGCAATGACGCAGAGCACCCGGATGAGAAATTCCCGCATGACTGTCTCCTTCTTGCCGCAGCTGGCCGGACGCGGGCGGCGGCGCGAACGAGCGGTGCGCGGCCTGTGCCAGAAGCGCTTACCCTTTCGGAACTGGCGGAATTCTTCGCTTTTTGAGCGAAACGAAAGTTCGCCATTCCGGTTTGTTCCGGCTCTCAGACTACCGGACGGATCGAGCCTCGGCCATAAAATTTAGGGGGTTGGGCATTCCGCGTGTAACTCCATTCCCTATGGTGCGTTTCATCAAAGTCTGCTAAATGAGTCGCCGGATCTAGGGCTTTCTTTCATACGGAAATACTGCCCGAAAGATCGGGCACTACCAAATGAAGGAAAGACAAGATGCCTACGGGAACCGTTAAGTGGTTCAATGTTGAAAAGGGTTACGGCTTCATCCAGCCGGACGATGGCGGCGCAGACGCCTTTGTGCACATTTCCGCGGTTGAGCGCTCTGGTATGCGGGTCCTCGTCGAGGGCCAGCAGGTCGAGTACGAACTGGGCATGTCCCGTCAGGGCAAGCCGGCCGCGCAGGACCTGAAGGTCATCGGCGGTCCGTCGCCGGAAGAAGCGGAAGCCATGGCTCCGCGTCCGCGTCGTGACTTCGGCGACCGTCCGGGCGGCGGCTTCCGCAGCGGCCCGCGTTCGGGTGGCGGCTTCGGCGAGCGCTCCGGTGGCGGCGGCGGCTTCGGCGGCGGCTTCGGTGAGCGTTCCGGCGGCGGCTTCCGCAGCGGCGGCGGCTTCGGCGGCGAGCGTGACGGCGGCTTCGGCGACCGTCCGCGTGGCCCGCGTGGTCCGCGTCGTTTCAGCTAAGCTCTGATCCAGCTTAACTGTTGAACACAGGCACGGCCGCCCCTTCGGGCGGCCGTGTTTGTTTGTGCGCCAGAAATAACCGCTGTTTTGGGGAGGGAGCCATCCCCGACCTTGCCTTCCAGCCCCGTTCCCGGTTCACATAAGGCCCTGACACCATGGCGTTGCAACACGGGCAAGGGATTGGTCATGACAGGAAGCGATATCGCGCGGTCTCTCAAGGCAAAGCTGCGGCTGCCCATCATCGGCGCGCCAATGTTCATCATCTCGACGCCGAAGCTGGTCATCGCCCAGTGCCGGGCGGGCATCCTTGGCTCCTTCCCGGCGCTGAACGCCCGGCCCAAGGAAGCGCTTGACGACTGGCTCAGCGAGATCAAGGAAACCCTGGCTGACCACACCGCCCGCCACCCGGAGCGGCCTGCGGCCCCCTTCGCCGTCAACCAGATTGTCCACCGCTCCAACGACCGGCTGGAGCACGACCTGGCCCTCTGCGTGAAGCACAAGGTGCCCATTGTCATCACCTCGCTTGGCGCCCGGCCGGAGGTCAACGAGGCCATCCACAGCTACGGCGGCATCGTCTTCCACGATATCATCAACATCCAGCATGCCCGCAAGGCCCTCGAGAAAGGCGCGGACGGACTGATCGCCGTCTGCGCGGGCGCAGGCGGCCACGCGGGCACCCTCTCCCCCTTCGCGCTGGTGCAGGAAATCCGCCAGTTCTTCGACGGCCCCCTGCTCCTCTCCGGCAGCATCGCCACCGGCCGCTCCGTGCTTGCCGCCGAAGCCATGGGGGCGGACTTCGCCTACGCCGGCTCCGTCTTCATTGCCACCGAAGAAGCCAACGCTATCGATGCCTATAAGCAATGCCTCGTCGATGCGCGCGCGGAAGATATCGTCTACACCAACCTCTTCACCGGTATTCACGGCAACTACCTGCGCCAGTCCATCGAGGCGGCTGGGCTCGATCCCGCCAACCTGCCCCAGTCCGATCCCTCCCGCATGAATTTCGGCTCCGGCGGCAACGAAGCCAAGAAAGCCTGGCGAGATATCTGGGGCTGCGGCCAGGGCATCGGCGTCATCGATGATATCAAACCCGTCGCCGCCGTCGTCGATCGCATGGAGCGCGAGTACAATGCCGCCAAAGCCGCCCTGCTCGGCCCGCGCGACGCCTTGGCGGCGGAGTAGGTTGGTTTTTACTTCGCAGAGGGTCAGTCCCTCTGCACTCCCTTTCGTTTTAGCGGCCGTACCCGGCACATCCCGTAGAGAAACTGGAAAGGCCTTCTGTCAGGCGCAGCCCTGAAAATGAATGGGGATCCAAAGGGGGTCCGAGACCCCCTTTCAAACCATCAAATATCTCAAACACAAAAAAAGCCGCCCTGATGTGGAGCGGCTTTTCTTTTTATCTCAAACGTTTGTCGACTGAGCTGCAAGTGCAGGCTTAGCGGAAATTATCAGCATACGCCTGAATCTTCAGCTCACGCGGTTGCTCCGCCATGACCACGTAGTCGATGCCGTAGCGCTTGGCGTAATCGATGGCGGCTTCCTGCGTCGGAAAGCGCAGGCGCACTTGGCTCTGGGTGTCGTGCGAGCCAGCCCAGCCCATGAGCGCGTCCGGCCGCTTCTTGTCCGCCGGTTCGAACTCCAGCACCCAGTGCTGATACTTCGCCTTGCCGGACTGCATGGCGTGCTTGCTTGGCTTGTAGATACGCGCCGTCATTTCTTACAACCCTCCGTTCGGGGCCGTCCTGCCGCTTGGCGCGGCCAAGGTCAAGCCCCCTGAATACGCTCAGGCCGATAAACGCTCAGGCTTCCGCCGGGGCTTCCGTCGAACCGGCATCGGGGCCCGTCCCTGCCTCGTCCTCGCCGCCGGCTTCGCCTTCAGGCTCGACCTCTTCCTCGCCGTTCACGTCCCGAATCTTGGCGACGGAGACCACGTGCTCGTCGTCCGACACCCGGAAGAGCGTCACGCCCTGGGTAGCGCGGCCGACAATCCGCACATCGGCAACGCCAATGCGGATCATCTGGGCCTGGTCGGTGACCATCAGCACCTGCTCGTCCGCTTCCACCGGGAAGCTGGCAACCACGGCGCCGCCGTTGCGTTCGGACAGGTCGATCGCCGCCACGCCCTGGTTGCCGCGGCCCATGGTGCGGTACTCGTAAGACGAGGTCCGCTTGCCGTAGCCGTTGCGGGTGACGGTGAGGATGAACTGCTCGCGTTCGGCCAGTTCCTGCATCCGTTCGGGCGAAAGGGTCGCCTCACCCGGCTCCGCCTTCCACGGCGCGGCGCGCAGGTACTGCTCGCGCTCCTCCGCCGTCACGTCGCGGCCACCGTTGAGGATGGTGAGCGAGATCACCTCGTCGCCATCCGCCAGCGTCATGCCGCGCACGCCCGTCGAGGTGCGGCTCTGGAATACGCGCACCACGTCCACCGGGAAGCGAATGCACTTGCCGCAACGCGTCGCCAGCAGCACGTCGTCATCCTCGCTGCAGAGCGCGACGCCGATCAGCCGGTCGTCCGCCGCATCGTCCTCGAAGCGGATGGCGAACTTGCCGTTGGATGGGATGTTGGTGAACGCATCCATGCTGTTGCGGCGCACGCCGCCCTTGGCGGTGGCGAACATAACGTGCAGGTTCGCCCACTCGTTCTCGTCTTCCGGCAGCGGCAGGATGGTCGAGATGGTCTCGCCTTCCGACAATGGCAGCAGGTTCACCAGCGCCTTGCCGCGCGCCTGCGGCGTGCCTTCCGGCAGCTTCCATACCTTGAGGCGATAGACCAGCCCCTTGGTGGAGAAGAACAGCACCGGCGTGTGGGTGGAGGCGACGAACACCTGGGTCAGCACGTCTTCGTCCTTGGTGGACATGGCCGAGCGGCCCTTGCCGCCGCGCCGCTGCGCCCGGTAGGTGGAGAGCGGCACGCGCTTGATGTAACCGGACATGGTGACGGTCACCACCATGTCCTCGCGCTTGATGAGGTCTTCGTCCTCGATGTCCTCGATCGCGCCTTCCAGAATTTCCGTGCGGCGCGGGGTCGAGAACTCGCCCGCGATGGCATCGAATTCCTCGCGCATCACTTCGTAAAGGCGAGCGCGATCGCGCAGAATCCGCAGGAACTCATCGATCTTGGTGGCCAGTTCCTTCAGTTCCTCGCCGATCTCGTCCCGGCCGAGCGCCGTCAGGCGATGCAGGCGCAGGTCGAGGATGGCTTTCACCTGCTCTTCGGTCAGGTGGTAGGAGGTACCGTAGGTCTCCGGAGTCACCGCCTCGATCAGTTCGAGGTACGGCATGATCTCGCCCACCGGCCAGGCGCGGGCCAGCAGCGCCTCGCGCGCTTCGGCCGGCGACGCCGACGCCCGGATGATCCGCACCACCTCGTCGAGGTTGGTGACGGCAATGACAAGGCCGAGCAAGATGTGGGCCCGGTCCCGCGCCTTCTTCAGCTCAAACTTGGTGCGGCGGGTGATGACCTCTTCGCGGAACTGAACGAAGGCTGAGATGATGTCCTTCAGGCCCAGCTGCTGCGGGCGGCCGCTGTTCAGCGCCAGCATGTTGATGGCGAAGGTGGTCTGCGCCGGGGTGTAGCGGTAGATCTGGTTCAGCACCACGTCCGACGTCGCATCGCGCTTCAGCTCGATAACGACGCGCACGCCCTCGCGGTTGGACTCGTCGCGGATTTCAGAGACGCCCTCGATCCGCTTGTCCTTCACCGCCTCGGCAATCCGCTCCACCAGGGTGGACTTGTTCACCTGGTAGGGAATCTCGGTGATGATGATGGCCTCGCGGTCCTTGCCCCACTGTTCGATGTGGGTGCGCGAGCGCATCAGGATCGAGCCGCGGCCGGTCCGGTAGGCTTGCAGGATGCCGCCCCGGCCGAGCACGATGCCGCCCGTCGGGAAGTCCGGCCCCGGCACGATGGTCATCAGCTCTTCCGGCGTGATTTCCGGATTGTCCATGTAGGCGCGGCAGGCCGAGATCACCTCGCCCAGATTGTGCGGCGGCACGTTCGTCGCCATGCCGACGGCGATGCCGCCCGCGCCGTTCACCAGCAGGTTCGGGAAGCGCGCCGGAAGAACGACCGGCTCCTTCTCCTGCCCGTCGTAGTTGGGCTGGAAGTCGACCGTGTCCTTTTCCAGGTCGCTCAGCAGGTTGTGCGTCACCTTGGCGAGACGGGCCTCGGTGTAACGCATGGCCGCCGCCGGGTCGCCGTCCATGGAGCCGAAGTTGCCCTGGCCGTCGATCAGCGGCACGCGCATGGAGAAGTCCTGCGCCATGCGGACGAGGGCTTCGTAAATCGGGGCGTCGCCGTGCGGGTGGTACTTACCGATCACGTCACCGACGATACGGGCCGATTTGCGGTACGGCTTGGTGTGGTCGTAGCTGTTCTCGTGGCACGAGAACAGGATACGCCGGTGCACCGGCTTCAGGCCGTCACGCACATCGGGAAGCGCACGCGACACGATCACGCTCATGGCGTAATCGAGGTACGATGTCCGCATCTCGTCGACGATGGAGATCGGGCGGATATCGGACGGGTCCGAGGAATTCGGTTCAGTCAAATCCAACGCTCAAATCCTGGAATATAGAGCCATAAGAGGTTCGCCCCACCTTGTAGCCAACTGCGCGCAGGAAAGCCAGTTTTAAGGATCGGACGCGCGCCGTACACCGTTGTCCCGGCCCGATTCGTCGTGCTTTTCGCAAGGGCTGGACCCGCGCGCTGCCCAAGCGCATATAGGCGGCCATGACCCAGAATTTCGAACCCATCCATGTCATCGGCGGCGGCCTCGCCGGTTCCGAAGCCGCGTGGCAGATCGCCCAGGCGGGCGTGCCCGTCATCCTGCACGAGATGCGCCCGGTCCGCATGACCGACGCGCACCACACCGAAGGCTTTGCCGAGCTGGTTTGCTCCAACTCCTTCCGGTCGGACGACGCCTCCGCCAACGCGGTCGGCCTGCTGCACGAGGAAATGCGCCGGGCCGACTCGCTCATCCTGAAATCGGGCGACGCCGCCCGCGTGCCCGCAGGCAGTGCGCTCGCCGTGGACCGGGATGCCTTCTCGAACGCCGTCACCGCAGCGCTCAGCAACCACCCGCTTATCGAGATTCGCCGCGAGGAAGTGGCGGGCCTGCCGCCGGCCGACTGGTCGAGCGTCGTGATTGCAACAGGTCCTCTCACCTCGGCGGCGCTGGCCGAAGCCATCAAGGGGCTGACGGGCGAGGACGAGCTGGCCTTCTTCGATGCCATCGCGCCCATCGTCTACAAGGACAGCATCAACTTCGACATCGCCTGGTTCCAGTCCCGCTACGACAAGGCGTCCGGCCCCGGCAGCGACGGCAAGGACTACATCAACTGCCCGCTGGACAAGGACCAGTACTACGCCTTCATCGAGGCGCTGCTGACCGGCGAGAAAACCAGCTTCAAGGAGTGGGAGGCCAACACCCCCTACTTCGAAGGCTGCATGCCCATCGAGGTCATGGCGGAGCGCGGCAAGGATACGCTCTCCTTCGGCCCGATGAAGCCGGTCGGCCTCGTTGACCCGCGCACCGGCAAGCGGCCCTATGCCGTCGTCCAGCTGCGGCAGGACAACGCGCTCGGCACGCTCTACAACATGGTCGGCTTCCAGACGAAACTGAAGCACGGCGAGCAGACCCGCATCTTCCGCACCATCCCCGGCCTGGAAAATGCCCAGTTCGCCCGTTTAGGGGGCCTCCATCGCAACACGTTCATCAAGTCCCCCAAGGTGTTGGACGGCGTTCTTCGCCTGAAGGCAGACCCGCGCCTGCGCTTCGCGGGCCAAGTCACCGGCGTCGAGGGCTATGTGGAAAGCGCCGCCATCGGCCTGCTCGCCGGGCGCTTCGCCGCGGCCGAGCGCAAGGGCGAAGCCATCGTCCCGCCGCCGCCCACCACCGCCTTCGGCGCATTGCTGGCGCACATCACCGGCGGGGCGGACGCCGACAGCTTCCAGCCTATGAACGTCAACTTCGGCCTGTTCCCGCCGCTGGAAGGCAAGATCCGCAAGAACGAGCGCAAGGCGCACCTCTCCGCCCGCGCCCTCGCCGATGTCGATCGCTGGCTCGGCCGTGCGCCGTCCGAAGCAACGGCAGCGGAATAAGAAGCATGTTTTGCAGGAGGGTCGCGGACCCTCCTGCACCTCCCGTTCGATTCATAGGGGCGCACCCGCCATGAAGGGTACGGCCCATCAAAACGAATGGGGGCGCGGGAGATGAAATCCCCCGCAAAAAGAAACAAAAAACATCATCGAGACAGTTGCATATCGCCCTCGGGCGGCGTATATGCGCCAAGCCTTCGGCGCGATCTTGTCCGCCGGGCCTGAAAATGGTGTGGGGCCGTAGCTCAGTTGGGAGAGCGCAGCAATCGCACTGCTGAGGTCAGGGGTTCGACTCCCCTCGGCTCCACCATTCTCCCTCTTCCCTGATTGTTTTAAACTGGTGTTTTGGGCTGTAACGGCCGAACCGGGCGCTTGGGCAGTCCCGGCACGCAGTCATGCTGTTCGTCCGCTGGGTTATCGCCGTTGCCGATCGAGCCTGTGCCCGGTGGTGCCATGACGCCCTCCCTGCCTGCGCCGCATTGAGTCGCCCCGCAGGTTAAGCCGCCCGGCCTGAATACTCTCCAATATCCCGCTGATATTGCAGCATATTCCTGATATTCCGCTACGCGCCTTCCGGGCGGCAATCGGGCAACCGCCCCGGTTCGGCAGGGCTTTCGACGCTGCAAGGCCTTGCTCCTGCGGCCCGGATGCGGCACCACGAACGGCAGAGCATTTCCATTTCGAGACCAAGGGGGCGCAGATGAAACCGGTTCAGGGTCTGGTCGCGGCGGCGGCATTGATGGCGGCATTCACGGCCACGCCCGGGCTGGCGGCCGACAAGTCTGCGACTCTCGACGCCATCGCCACGGATTACATCCGCCTGGTGTTGGAAGTGGGCGAGCATGAGCCGGGCTATGTGGACGCCTACTACGGCCCCAAGGATCTGGCCGAGGCCGCCAAGGCCCACCCCCGTTCCGTCGCGGCCCTGAAAACCGAAGCCGACCGGCTCATTCAGGCGGTAAAAGCGGCGGATGCGAGTGCGGCCGACCCGCTGGTCGCCAAGCGTATCCGCTTCCTCGCCGCCCAGTTGAAGGCGGTGCGGACCCGGCTGGACATGATCGAGGGCAAGCGCCTGCCCTTCGCCGATGAGGCCGAAGCCCTGTTCGGCGCGCGGCCCACGGTGCAGCCCTTGACCGATTTTGACCCCATCCTTGCCCGCATCGACAAATTGGTGCCGGGCGAAGGCCCGCTGCATGAGCGGGTGGAGGCCTTCCGCAACCGCTACATCATCCCGAAGGACAAGCTGGAGGCGGTGATGCACGCCGCCACCAACGAGTGCAAGCGCCGCACGCTTGAGCACATCAAGCTGCCCGAGGGCGAGCAGTTCACCCTCGCCTTCGTCACCGACAAGCCGTGGAGCGGCTACAACTGGTACAAGGGCAACGCCACCAGCCACATCGAGGTAAACGTCGACCTGCCGGTGTTCATCGACCGCGCAGTCGATCTCGGCTGCCACGAGGGCTACCCCGGCCATCATGTGTTCAACATGCTGCTGGAGGAGAAGCTCGCAAACCAGCGCGGCTGGAAGGAATTCACCGTCTACCCGCTGTTCAGCCCGCAGTCCTTCATCGCCGAGGGCAGCGCCAACTTCGGCATCGACCTTGCCTTTCCGGGCGAGCAGCGCCTTGCGTTCGAGCAGAAGGTGCTGTTCCCGCTGGCCGGGCTCGACCCCAGCACGGCCCCGGCCCTGGCCGAGCTTGAGGATCTGACCAAGGCCCTCCAGCCCGCCCGCTACGCCATTGCGTCGGAATATCTGGCCGGAACCATCGACCGGGAGAAGGCCATCGAGCTCACCCAGAAGTACCAGCTGATGACCCGTGGCCTTGCCGAGCGGGCGGTGAAGTTCATCGACACCTATCGCAGCTACGTCATCAACTACGGCCTCGGGCAGGATATGGTGCGCGCCGCCGTCTACGGCGCGGGCGACAGCCAGGACGCCCGCTGGGCGGCCATGGAGAAGATCCTCTCCGAACCCACCCTGCCCGCCGACCTGACGCACGGAGCCAGCTGAGGCCCGTCTGTCGCCAAAAGGCCAAACGGGGCGAGACCGGCACCAGACATACCCCGTAAAGCCCCGTAGAGGCCCCTTACAGCACCGAAACAGGCCTGCCCGCTACACCCTCTAGCCGTGATAGGTAAAAACCCCTGTATGGGCGTTATAGGCCGATCTAGGGGCATATGGGTTTTTGTCCGGATTTTTTCTGGTCGCAGGAGGGGCTTACCCCTCCTGCACCTCCCATTAATTTGCCGGCCATTAATTTGCCGAGACGCGGTTCAGGCGCGCACTGGCACCACGGCCGCTTGAATATCGACAGGGCCGCGTTTCGGGCGACCTCTGGGAAGCAGCGCACGGTTGGCGCAGCCCTTTTCAAACGAAAGGGGGATCGCCAAGGGGGTCCGAGACCCCCTCGGCATGACTTTCAAAAGAAAACCCGGGAACCCTCAGAACTTCACGTTCATGGCGAGGCCGCCGCCGTTGCTGTCGCCCCAGGGGAACAGCTGGACGTTTTCATCCATCTTGGTGCTGAACAGGAACGCCGTGGCGGTGCCCAGCGCCGCGCCTGCCACCACGTCGTACCAGTGGTGGTGGTCGCTCTCCACGCGGGCGACGCCCACGGTTGCGGCCACGGCATAGGCGGGCAGGCCGTATTGCCAGCCGTAGCGCTGGTGGATGAAGGCGGCGGAGGCGAAGGAGATGCTGGTGTGGCCGGAGGGGAAGCTGTCATCCCCTTCCCCGTTCGGCCGCTCTTCGGGGAAGAGTTCCTTGAGGCCGTAGGTCGCGCCCGCGGTCAGGCCGACGCTGTAGCCCGCTTGCAGCACGCCGTTCCAGTCCTCCTGCACCGCAGCGCCGCCGAACGCGGCGGCGACGAGACCGGCCCGGCCCACGTCCGCCACCGTCTTCCAGCCTCCGGCCAGTGCCGGTTGGGCAGCCAGCGCAGTGGACAGCGCGAGGGCGCAGGTAAGGGTTTTGCTGCGTGCCATGCAAGTAAGCTCCCTGTTCTTGTAATTGGCCTGGTTAGATGCCCGCTGAACCTGACGGCGTGCTGACCGGCTCGATCATTCCGTTGTGCAGCAGCACCACCCGGTCCATTCTTCGGGCCAGTTCGCGGTTGTGGGTGGCGATGAGCGCCGAGGAGCCCTTGGCCCGCACCAGATGGAGAAAAGTCTCCAGCACCGTGAGGCCGGTCTCCTCGTCCAGATTGCCGGTGGGCTCGTCCGCCAGCACCAGCACCGGCTCGTTGGCGAGCGCGCGGGCCACGGCCACGCGCTGCTGCTCGCCGCCCGAAAGCTGCGCGGGCTGGTGGGTGAGCCGCTGGCCCAACCCCAGTTCGGTCAGCAAGTCGCGCGCCCGCGTCTCTGCCTCCGCCCGGCTGCGGCCGTAGATCAGCTGCGGCAGCACCACGTTCTCCAGCGCCGTGAAGTCCGGCAGCAGGTGGTGGAACTGGTAGACGAAGCCCAGCTTCTCCCGCCGGAACGCGGTGCGCTGGCCGGTGCCGAGCTTGGCGCATTCGGTGCCGTCGATGCGGATGCTGCCCTGAAATCCGCCTTCCAAGAGGCCGACTGCCTGTAAGAGCGTGGACTTGCCCGCGCCCGACGCGCCCAGCAGCGCCACGATCTCGCCGGGGCGTACATCCAGGTTCACATCCTTCAGCACATGGATGACCGCATCGCCCTGTTTGAAGCTGCGGGAGAGGTGTTGAACCCCCAGAACCGGATCACTCATAGCGAAGCACCTGCACCGGGTCCGTATTGGCGGCCCGCCACGATGGATAAAGAGTGGCCAGCACCGTCAGCGCGAGCGCGATGCCCACGGTCGCCAACACTTCCATGGGGTCCACCTTGGACGGCATTTCCGACAGGAACCGCACCTCCGGGTTCCACAGGGCAACGCCGAACAGGCTGCTGGCCCCGTGGACGATCTCCGTGCGGAAGGCGAGCAGCAGGAAGCCCAGCCCCATGCCGACCAGCGTGCCGAGCGCGCCGATGCTCGTGCCTGCCAGCATGAACACCCGCATCACCGAGGCCCGGCTTGCGCCCATGGTCCGCAGGATGGCGATATCCTTGCTCTTGGCCCTGACCAGCATGATGAGGCTGGAGACGATGTTGAACACCGCCACCACGATGATGATGGAGAGAATCCAGAACATCACCACCCGCTCCACCTCCAGCGCCTCGAAGAGGGAGCGGTTGAGCGAGCGCCAGTCCACGATCACGCCGTACTGCTGCACCTTGGGCGTCAGGGCATCGATGGTCACGTCGATCTTGTCCGGATCGTTTACGACCACCTCCAGCCCGCTGACGGACTGGCCCAGCCGGAAATAGTTCTGCGCCGTCTGCATGGGCATGAGCACGAAGGCGTTGTCGTAGTCGTAGATGCCCACCTCGAAGATGGCGACCACCCGGTAGCTGGCGATGCGCGGCGTCACACCGAAGGGCGTCACCTGCCCCTCGGGCGAGATGAGGGAGATGCTGTCTCCCACTTTCGCCAGCAGTTGCCCGGCCAGCTTGCTGCCGATGGCGATGACCGGCTCGCCGTCCTTGAAGTCGTCCAGCGACCCCGCGACGATGTTCTGGCCGACGATCGATTGCTGCCGCACGTCGGCGGGCACCTGGCCCCGCACCACCACGCCTGCCGCAAGGTTGCGGCGCGAGGCCATGAGCTGCTGCTGGATGATCGGGGTGACGCGCTTCACGCCCGGCGCCTGCTCGGTGATGCGGCGCAGCCGCTCCCACTCGTCCAGGTGCCCGTCATAGCCCTGCACCAGCATATGGCCGTTGACGCCGAGGATGCGGTCGAGCAGCTCACCCCGGAAGCCATTCATCACTGACATCACGGCGATCAGCGCCGCGACGCCGATGGCGATGCCGACCAGCGAGATCATCGAGACGATGAAGATGAACCCCTCGCCCTTGATGGGGCGCAGGTAGCGCGCCGCGATCATCCGCTCATAGGTGGAGAGCATCCGGGCTATTACCTTCCAGAAGAGGTGAGCAATCTAAGTAAAGAGCGGCTTTTGCAATGATGCGTTGGGTTCACCCTTTACGCTGTAGCTTCAGCCACGTGCTCAGATTGTCAACGAGCGTATCGATCGGCATTTCCTCGCGGCTGCCATTCCCGCGGGCCTTTACCTCGACAACGCCGGAGCTCAGCCCCTTCGGACCAATGATAACCTGCGTTGGGATACCAATAAGATCCATGGTAGCGAACTTGGCGCCGCCCCGCTCGTCGCGGTCGTCGTACAGCACCTCGATGCCCGCATTGGTCAGCTTCTGGTAGAGATCGTCAGCCGCAGCCTGGCACTTGGCATCATCCACGCGCAGGTTGATGAGGCCCACCTTGTAGGGGGCAACCTCATACGGCCAGATGATGCCGTTCTCGTCGTGGCTGGCCTCGATGATGCCGCCCACGAGGCGGGAGACGCCAATGCCGTAGGAGCCCATTTCCGGGTGCACCGGCGTGCCGTCCGGCCCCTGCACGGTGCAGTTCATGGCTGCCGTATACTTGGCGCCGAAGTAGAAGATGTGGCCCACCTCGATGCCCCGGCGGCGGCGCAGCTGTTCGCCGGAGATCGGGCAGTTCTCCACCTTGGCGTGCTCCTCGCTCTCCATGGCGTAGATGGACTGCAACCGGTCGACGATCTCAGAGCCCGGCGCGGCGTCCGCCAGTTCGGTCAGCGTGATGTCCTCAACATCGGCGTCGTAGAACAGCTCGCTCTCGCCCGTGTCCGCCAGGATGTGGAACTCGTGGGAGAGGTTGCCGCCGATCGGCCCCGTCGGTGCGCGCACCGGCACCGCCACCATGCCGAGGCGGGCGAAGGTGCGAAGATAGGCGACGAACATGGCGTCGTAGGAGCGCTTGGCGCTCTCGGCGTCCAGATCGAACGAATAGGCATCCTTCATCAGGAACTCGCGGCCGCGCATCACGCCAAAGCGGGGGCGCACCTCGTCGCGGAACTTCCACTGGATGTGGTAGAAGGTCTTGGGCAGATCGCGGTAGCTGCGGGCGCTGTCCCGGAACACCGAGGTAATCATTTCCTCGTTGGTCGGCCCGTAGAGAATCTCCCGGTCGTGCCGGTCGCGGAAGCGCAGCATCTCCGGGCCGTAGGCGTCGTAGCGGCCGGATTCGCGCCACAGGTCGGCCGACTGGATGGTCGGCATCAGCACCTCGATGGCACCGGCGCGGTTCTGCTCCTCGCGCACGATCCGCTCGATGTTGCGCAGAACCTTCAGGCCCAGCGGCAGCCACACGTAGATGCCGGCGGACTGCTGGCGGATCATGCCCGCACGCAGCATCAGCTTGTGCGAGACGATCTGGGCCTCAGACGGGTCTTCTTTCAGAACGGGCAGGAAATAGCGTGACAGGCGCATCGAAGTGTCTTCCGTGACAAACAGTTCTGCGGTCTTACCCGCCCGGAAGATGCCATGCAACTGCCTGCACGGGAAACAGGAGAGGCCGAAGGCCCCGCACGGCAGATTGCATCGGGTGCGAACCGATTGCATCTGCCGCCGACGCTCCCTATCTGGAGACGATCCTGCCCGGCGTATGGGGCTTTCGTGAGGGTGCCATGTCCTTTCTGTCCACGGTTCGCGGCCGCATCGTCGCGGTCTCGGCCGTTCTGCTCATAGGGCTCAACCTGCGCCCTGCTCTGGCGGGCATCAGCCCGCTCTTGGATGCCATCCAGTCCTCCACCGGCATCAGCGGCACCACCGCCGGGCTGCTCACCACCCTACCCATCCTGGCGATGGGCCTGTGCGCGCTTCTCGGCGAGGCGCTGAACAACCGCCTTGGGGAGCGCTGGGGCATCACGCTCGGCGTCGTTGCCATCGCGGCCGCCTGCGCCCTGCGTTTCGGAGAACCAGGCGCGCCCACCCTGCTGGCGACCGCCGTGCTGGCGGGCCTTGGCATCGCCATGGCGCAGGCCCTGCTGCCCTATTTCCTCAAGCGCACCTTCCCGGAAGATCCCGGCCGCATCACCGGGCTTTACGTCACCGCCATCATGGCCGGCGCGGCGCTGGGCGCCGCCCTCTCCCCCTCGCTGGCGAAAGCGGCCAGCTGGAGCTTTGCCCTTGGCCTGTGGGCTCTCCCTGCGCTCATCGCCCTTGCGCTCTGGCAGGCCGCTGCCCGCCGTCACCGCTGCAGCACTGCCCAGCCGCGCCGGAGCGTTGGCCCTGCCCGCGCCGCGCAAACCACTCGGCGGCTGTGGCGAGAGCTGCGGACGTGGGAGCTGGTGTTGCTCTTCGGCATTGGCACCGGCGCTTTCACCCTGATTCTGGCATGGCTGCCGCCCTATTACACCGCGCTCGGCTGGAGCCCTTCGGCGGCGGGCCTGATGCTGGGCGGCATCAATCTGGCGGAGGTTGGCTCCGGCCTTGCCGTCTCCGCCTGGATCGGCCGTTTCCCCGACCGGCGCGGGCCGCTCCTGTTCGTGCTGACTTGCCTACTCGCAGGGCTGGCCTGCCTCGTTCTCATACCGGAAAGCGCACCTGTGCTCGTCTGCGTGCTGCTGGGCATTGGCATCGGCGCATTGTTTCCGCTCACGCTCATCGTCACCATCGACCACCGCACAGACCCTGCCGAGGCCGGAGCCCTCGCCGCTGCGGTGCAAGGCGGCGGCTACGTGCTCGCCAGCCTGATGCCGGTGCTGGCCGGAATGCTGCGGGACCACTTCGCCGATCTCACCCAAGCGTGGGTCGGCATGGGAGCCTGCGTCCTCCTCCTGATGCTGCTCACCCTGCGCTTCTCACCTGCCTCGTACCGGACGGCTTGATCTGAGAGATTTGATTCTTTGCAGAGGGGCTCGGTCCCTCTGCACTCCCTGCCTTTTGTACGGGCGCACTTGGTCTGACCGGCGCGCGAACACCAGAACTCCAATGGGCTGTTCGGGCCATGCAGAGCGCGGCCCTTTCAAACAAAATGGGGTGCAGGGGCCCCAAGTCCCCTGCATAAAGAGAATCACTTCCCCGGCGTTTCCACCCCCGGCTCCAGCGGGCGGCAATCGGGCCCGAGCGTGACCGGTTCGCCGCCGTTGATCGCCGGTCCATAGAGCACGGCGTTCCGACCGTCGGTCTTGACCACGCCCACCAGCGTCTCGCCCAGCGCACGAGACTTGTGCCCCGGCTTGCGAAGCACATCGATGACCACGGGCACCTGAACCTTGTCCGTATCGATGGAAATTCCGGGATTCAGGTCCGCTCCGCTCAAACCGGTCTCGGATTGATAGGCAACGTCCGCGTCGGGCACGTGAGTTACGTCCTCGCAAGCATTGGTCTGCGCTGCCGCAGGGGTTGGTTGCGAAAACAGAACGGCCAAAAGCACTTGTTGCAGCCAAGTCACAGGGGTCCACTTTCCTGCTCGGCCAAACCCGGTTGGGCGCTTTATCCACCTGACAACCGGGAAAGCCTTGGTTAGCCTTTCCCTACTTTGGTTCACATGGTGGCCAGGGTTCAGGGGGAAATAAAAGCCTAAAAAGGCTCAAGATTTAAAGTCTCGTCACGACGCGAAAGGGTTCGGACCGCCGGTCCGGACCCTTTTGCATATCCGGCTCGATTCGCCGTCTTTTCAATAACTTGAATACGCGAAAGCCGGCGGGCGCCCCCACCGGCTTTCAGGAGATTCGCGGCCTGCCTGCCTTAGCTGATCGGGTCTCCCACCGGGATCTCGGCGGAGAAGTCGTGAAGCGGCGCGGCCAGGTCGTCGATCGTCAGCCAGCCGAAATGGTGGTTGGCGGCGAACAGCAGGAACAGCACCGTCGTCACGATGGTCGTCCACATCACCTTCTGCCGCAGCATGGGGCTTTGCGGCGCGCTGGTGGCCTGGCCGGGGATGGGCTGTTCTCCGGTCTCCTGGGCAGTTCTTACGCCCCACGGCAGGATGGCGAACAGCACGATCCACCACATCACGAAGTAGACGGCGACCCCGTAAACGATACTCATGGCGCAGTAGTCTCTTTCTCCCCGCCGCCGGCCTCGGCAACCGCCTTAGCCGACGTGCAGGATATGAACCTCCGCCACCGGGCGCTTGGCGGTGTAGTCCCGCGCCAGACGACGGATGGCAATGCGGATCTGCTCTGACAGGCGCGCTTCATTGCTGGTGCCCACCTGGTCGATGGTCGCCCGCACGGCGTCCGAGCAGTCCTCGATGAACTCATCCAGTTCATTTTCCACAGGAACACCCTGCACCACAATATGCGGATCCGCGGCCAATCGTCCGCCCTTGCCCAGCACCACCGTGGCCGACAGGTAGCCGTTGTACGAGAGGCGGCGGCGCTGAACCATGGTCATGCCGTCGTTTGGTACGATTACGTCGCCATCCAGCACCCAGCGGCCCACCTTCTCGTGGCCGATGATCTTCGCGTCGCCCGGCGCCAGGCGAATGACCGCGCCGTTGGTCGGCACCACGGCCTGCTCCACCCCGCAGCGGGCGGCAAGTTCCGCATGGGCCTTCATGTGGCGCAACTCGCCATGCACCGGCACGGCGACCTTGGGGCGAATCCAGCCATACATGCTCTTCAGCTCCGGCTGGCCGGGGTGGCCGGAGACGTGCACATGCGCCGTCTTCTCGGTGATGATGGAGATGTTCTGCTCCGCCAGTTGGTTCATCACCATGCCGATGGACAGTTCATTGCCAGGGATGCTCTTGGACGAGAAGATGACCAGATCCCCTTCCGCCAGCTTGATATGGCTGTGCTCGCGCCGGGCGATGCGGGAGAGCGCCGCCTGATGCTCGCCCTGGCAGCCGGTGGCGATGATAAGCAGCGTCGAGGGATTGGCCTGCTCGGCCATCTCCAGGCTGATCGGCTGGGGGAAGTCCTTCAGGTATCCGGTTTCCTTGGCGTTCTTCACCATACGGTCGAGCGAGCGCCCCACCAGCACCACGTTGCGCCCGGTCGCGTTGGCGACCTTGCCGAGCGTATCGAGCCGGGCGACGTTCGAGGCAAAGGTAGACACCAGGATCCGGCCCCGCCGCCCCTGGCAGAGGCGCAGGAGCGAATCCCGCACGCCGCCTTCCGACCCGGACGCCTCGGTGTTGAAGACGTTGGTGGAATCGCCCACCAGCGCCAGCACGCCCTCATCGCCGATGGAGGTCAGCAGCTCCGGGCTGGAGGGCTCGCCGATGATCGGCTCCTCGTCCAGCTTCCAGTCGCCGGTGTGGAACACGCGGCCATAAGGCGTGTCGATGAGAACGGCGTTCCCCTCCGGGATGGAGTGGCACAGGTGCAGGTAGCGGAACTTGAACGGCCCCAGCTCGAAGCTGCCCTGCATGGGGATGGTCTTCACCTTCACCTCGCCCAGCAGCCCCTCTTCGGCCAGCTTGTGGCGCAGCAGCCCCGCGGTGAACGGCGTGGCGTAGAGCGGTACGCCCAACTCGGCCGCCAGATACGGCACCGCGCCGATGTGGTCCTCATGGCCGTGGGTCAGCACGACGCCCAGCAGATCCTCCCGCCGCTCCTCGATGAAGGACAGATCCGGCAGGACCAGTTCCACCCCTGGGGTGCTCTGGTCCGCGAAGGTCATGCCGAGATCGACCATCACCCATTTGCCCCGGCAGCCATAGAGATTGACGTTCATGCCAATCTCGCCGGACCCGCCCAAGGGCAGGAACAGCAGTTCATCACCTGGTTTCACGCCTAAGTCCTGCAATTACGTTGATAAATGAGCGACAGGCCCTTGACCGTCAGGTCGATATCAACCGCTTCGATCACGCTTGTATGCCGCTCGAATAAAACGCCGAGGCCGCCCGTTGCGATTACGCGCATCGGCCGCCCGGTTTCCTTTTTAATTCGCTCGACCAAACCCTCGATCAAGCCCACGTAGCCCCAGAAAATGCCGGACTGCATGGCCTCCACGGTGGACTGGCCGATCACCCGCCCCGATTCCGGGGTTGAACTGCGATCTTTGGCAGCTTGGCCGAAGCCATCACCAGCGCCTCGACCGAAAGATTAATACCCGGAGCAATGATACCGCCCCGGTAAGCGCCGGTATCGCTCACCACATCGAACGTCGTGGCGGTGCCAAAGTCAATCACAATGAGGTCGTGGTTGCCCAATTCCGCATGAGCAGCCACGGCGTTGACCAGCCGGTCCGCCCCCACCTCCTGCGGGTTGGGGTATTCAATGGCGATGCCGAGATCCAGATCCTTGCTCACCACCACTGCTTCCAGGCCGAAATAACGGCGGCACAGCAGCTGGAGGTTGAACAGGGTTGGCGGCACCACGGTCGAGATGATCGCCCCCTCGATGGCCTGGCGGTCATAGCCCTCTATGGCGAACAGCTGGTTCAACCAGACCATGTATTCATCCGCCGTGCGGTTCATCTGCGTTGAGATGCGCCAGCGGTGAAGAATGGCCTTGTTCTGGTCGATGACCGCGAAAACCGTATTGGTATTGCCAACGTCGATGGCGAGCAGCATGGCCTTTAGATCCCGAACACGTCGCCGGAATGAATGGTTTTAACCGCTCCGCTGTCAAGTTGCAGCAACAGAGCGCCGTCCGCCGCTAGGTCACTGAACACTCCGAACAGGGTGGTCTCGGGCAGACGCACCTCGATCCGGCTCCCAAGGCCGGTGGCGCGGGCCAGCCAGGCGCTCCGCAGCGCGGCAAAGCCTCCTTGTCGCCATTCTCCCCGCCAGTGGTCGATCGCCGTTGCCAGCCGTTCGGCCACAGCCATCGGCAGCGGCGGCGCAATTCCGGCTGCCGCCAGCGAAATGGCCGGACGCTCGGTATTATCGGGATGTACCGCGAGATTGACGCCGATACCAGCCGCAACCCAGCGGTCGCCGGGCTGGCCGCTGCCGGCGGACTCCAGGAGGATGCCGGAGATCTTCTTGCCGTCCAGCAGCACGTCGTTCGGCCACTTGAGCTTTAGCCGGGCAGGCTCAACCCACTGAGCGAGCGTATCGTAGAGCGCCAGAGCGATCAGGAAGGAAAGCTGGGAGACCGGCTCCTCCTCCGTCGTCAGGCGCAGGAGGCCAGTGCAGAACAGGTTGCCCTTGGGGCTTTGCCAGGGCCGGTGGCGGCGTCCGCGCCCGGCCGTCTGTTCGTCTGCCACCACCCAGGTGCCGTCTGGCGCACCTTTCTGCGCCAGACGGATCACCTCGTCATTGGTGGAATCAACCGCCGGGTAATGAAGCAGCTCAGCCAATGAGCGACTTGGCGGCGTTGCCCGCGGCCTGCAGCAGCGGGGCGATGTAGAGGAAGCTCACCGGCGAGCACAGGATGGCACTGGCGCCCAGAATGGAAGCCGTTGCCACGTTGCCGTAGCGGGTGAACGGAGCCTTCGGCTCATCGAAGTAGATGATCTTCACCACGCGCAGGTAGTAGTAGGCCGCAACCACGCTGGTGAGGATGCCGAAGATGGCAAGCGTGTACAGCTCGGCATCGATGGCCGCCTGGAAAATGTAGAGCTTGCCGAAGAAGCCCGCCAGCAGCGGAATGCCCGCGAGCGAGAACATCAGGATGGCAAAGCACGCCGCCAGGCGCGGCTGCGTCTGGGACAGGCCAGCCAGTTCGTAGATGTCCTCGACCTGCTCATCGCCGCGCTGCATCGACAGCACGCACAGGAACGCGCCAACCGTCATCAGCAGGTAGATGGCCATATACACCAGAACGCCCTGCACGCCTTCCTGCGTACCGGCGGCGAGGCCGATGAGCGCGTAGCCGACATGACCGATGGACGAATAGGCCATCAGGCGCTTCACGTTGGTCTGCACGATGGCCGCAATCGCGCCAAGGATCATCGAACCGATCGAAATGACGACAATGATCTGCTGCCACTGGTCGGTCAGCGCCGGGAAGGCTTCCAGCATCACGCGGACGAACAGGCCAAGGGCAGCGATCTTCGGCGCGGCGGCGAAGAAGGCCGTCACCGGGGTCGGAGCGCCCTCGTACACATCCGGCGTCCACATGTGGAACGGCACGGCCGAAACCTTGAAGGCCAGGCCCGCAATCACGAAGACCAGGCCGATCAGCAGGCCGATGTGCAGGGAGCCTGCCGCGGTGCCCTCCAGCGTGATGGCCAGGGCCTCGAAGTTGGTGGTGCCGGCAAAGCCATAGACCAGCGACACGCCGTAGAGCAGCAGGCCGGAGGCAAGCGAGCCGAGCACGAAGTACTTGAGGCCCGATTCCGACGACCGCGCGTTGTTCCGCTGGTAAGCCGCCATCACGTAGAGGCTGAGCGACTGAAGCTCGAGGCCCAGGTACAGCGACAGGAGGTCGTTGGCCGACAGCATCATCAGCATGCCAACCGTGGCCAGGGCGATAAGCACCGGATACTCGAACTTGGCGATGCCATTGCGCTCGAGGTACGGCACCGCCAGCACGACGGAGGCCGCCGCGCCGATAAGCACCAGAACCTTCAGGAACGAGCCGTAGGCATCAACCACGAACAGGCCGTTGAAGCCCACCGTGCGCGCGGCCGGGCCGCTCACCACCAGGGCAATGGCAACGATGAACAGACCCACGCTGCTCCACGTGAGCAGCTTCAGGCTGCGATCCCCGGTGAACACGCCCACCATGAGCATGGCCATCGCGCCAAGCGCGAGCAGCAGCTCCGGCAGAGCAAGGGACAGACTGGCAGAAAGACTCATGGGTCTATTACTCCGTCGGCTCGGCAGCGGCAGGCGCTGCTTCCGGTGCGACCTCGGCCGGGGCGGCCTCCGGCGCGACCGCAGCCGCGCTCGGGGCAGCCGGCAGCGCCGGGGCCGCAGTTTCAGTCTTAAGGGCCGTTTGGGCCATCAGCTTCTCAACCGGCGCATGAAGCGGCGCAAGGAAGCTGTTGGGGTAGACGCCCATCCAGAACACCACGGCCAGAAGCGGCGCGAAGGTCACAATCTCGCGGGCGTTCAGGTCCAGAATGTTTTTCAGGCTTTCCTTGGTCAGCTCGCCATACACGACGCGGCGGTACAGCAGCAGCATGTAAGCAGCGCCCAGGATGACGCCCGTCGCCGTGAGGAACGCCACCAGCGTGCTCGCCTGATAGGCGCCCGTCATGATGAGGAACTCGCCGACGAAGCCGCTGGTGCCCGGCAGGCCGATGGAGCCCATGGTGAATACCAGGAACACCAGGGCATAGAGGGGCATGCGGTTTACGAGGCCGCCGTAGGCCGAGATCTCGCGGGTGTGCATCCGGTCGTAGACGACGCCGACGCAGAGGAACAGCGCGCCCGAGACGATGCCGTGCGAGAGCATCTGGAAGATCGAACCCTCGAGGCCCTGCTGGTTGAAGGCGAACAGGCCGACCGTCACGAAGCCCATGTGGGCGACCGACGAGTAGGCGATCAGCTTCTTCATGTCCTCCTGCACCAGCGCGACGAGCGAGGTGTAGATAACCGCAATGACGCTGAGCGCGAACACCAGCCAGGCCAGCTCATGGCTCGCCTCCGGGAACATGGGCAGGGAGAAGCGCAGGAAGCCGTAGCCGCCCATCTTCAGAAGCACGCCCGCCAGGATGACCGAACCCGCCGTCGGCGCTTCCACGTGCGCGTCCGGCAGCCAGGTGTGCACCGGCCACATCGGCATCTTCACCGCGAAGGAAGCGAAGAAGGCCAGCCACAGCCAGGTCTGGATGTTCGGATCGAAGCCGTAGTCCATCAGCGCCGGGATCGAGGTCGTCCCCGCCTGCCCTGCCATGTACAGCATGGCCAGCAGCATGAAGAGCGAGCCCAGCAGCGTGTAGAGGAAGAACTTGAAGCTGGCGTAGATACGCCGCTTGCCGCCCCACACGCCGATGATGAGGTACATCGGGATGAGGCCGCCTTCGAAGAAGATGTAGAACAGGAACATGTCCAGGCTCATGAACACGCCGAACATCAGCGTTTCCATGAGCAGGAAGGCGGCCATGTACTCGACCACCCGCTTCTGGATCGCGTCCCAGCTCGCCAGGATGCACAGCGGCATCAGGAAGGCCGAGAGCACGACCAGCAGCATCGAGATGCCATCGACGCCGAGATGGTAGGCGAAGTAGCTGCCGAACATCGCGTGGTTCTCGACGAACTGGAAGTCCGCCGACGTGCTGTCGAAGTTCACCCACAGCACCACCGCCAGCGCGAAAGCCACCAGCGTGCTGATGAGGGCCGTCAGGCGGGCGTTGCGCGCCCGCGCTGCCTCATCCCCGCCCGGAGCGAGCAGGATCCATGCAGCGCCGACCAGCGGCACCAGCATCATAGCCGATAGGATTGGAAAGCCGACCATGCCCCCTCACTCCGAAAACAGTTTGGGCAGGAACCAAGAGACTGCCGCTGCCACGCCGATCAACATGGCGAATGCATAGGTGAACACATAACCGGTCTGGATACGCCGGGACTTGACGGCGACCGTCGCCACGGCGGCGGAGATGCCGTCCGGACCAAGGCCGTCGATGATCGCCCCGTCGCCCTTCTTCCAGAGCACCCGGCCCAGCCACTGCGCCGGACGCACGAACACCAGGTTGTACAGCTCATCGAAGAACCACTTCCGGTACAGGAAGATGTACAGCCCCTTGAACGTGCGGGCGAACGCCGCCGGAATGTGGGTGTTGATGACGTAGCTGTTGAGCGCCAGCAGGAAGCCCAGCAGCATGGCCACGGATGGCGACCAGGGCACCCACGCGGGCAGCACGCCCGGCTCGTGCATCTGATGGAGGACGTTCTCGCCGACGACCGTCAGCGCGCCGTTCCAGAAGTGCTCGTAGCCGTGACCGATGAAGAAGTCGCGGAACACGAAGCCTGCGGCCACCGCGCCCACCGCCAGCACCGCCAGCGGAACGAGCATGACGAGCGGGCTCTCGTGCGGGTGGTAGCCCGCCGTACCCTCGACATGCCGCGCATCCTCGCCGTGGCCTGCGCCTTCCTCACCCTCGACCGGGTGGTCGGTTTCCTCGCCATGGCCATGGTCACCGTGCATGGCGTGCTGGATGTGCTCCGAACCCGCCCAGCGCGGCTTGCCATGGAAGGTGAGGAACGCCAGCCGCCAGGAGTAGAAGCTGGTGAGGAACGCCGCGAACACGCCGCAGACGAAGGCGAACATGCCGACCGTGGAGCCGGAGGCATAGGCCGCCTCGATGATGGCGTCCTTCGAGAAGTAGCCCGCCGTGTACGGGAAGCCCGTCAGCGCCAGCGTGCCGATGACCATCATGGCGTAGGTGAACGGAATGGCTTTGTAGAGGCCACCGTAATACCGCATATCCTGCTCGTGGTGCATCGAGTGGATGACCGAGCCCGCGCCCAGGAACAGCAGCGCCTTGAAGAAGGCGTGCGTGAACAGGTGGAACATGGCCGCGCCATAGGCGCCGACGCCCAGTGCGAAGAACATGTAGCCCAGCTGCGAGCAGGTCGAGTAGGCGATTACGCGCTTGATGTCGTTCTGGGTGGTGCCGATGGTGGCGGCGAACAGCGCGGTTGCCGCACCGACGACCGTGACCACCTCCAGGGCGACCGGCGCCTGTTCGAACAGCGGCGAGCAGCGCGCCACCATGAACACGCCCGCGGTCACCATGGTCGCGGCGTGGATGAGCGCCGACACCGGGGTCGGGCCTTCCATCGCGTCCGGCAGCCAGGTGTGCAGGCCCAGCTGCGCCGACTTGCCCATCGCACCCACGAAGAGCAGCAGGCAGATGGTGGTCATCACATCGACGTTATAGCCGAGGAAGGAGAAGGTCTTGCCCGCCATCGAGGGCGCTGCGCCGAAGATGGCATCGAAGCCGACCGCGTCGAACACCATGAAGGTGGCGAACATGCCGAGCATGAAGCCGAAGTCACCGACGCGGTTGACCACGAACGCCTTCATCGCCGCCGCATTGGCCGACGGCTTCTGATACCAGAAACCGATGAGGAGGTACGAGGCCAGGCCCACGCCTTCCCAACCGAAGAACATCTGCACCAGGTTGTCCGCCGTCACGAGCATGAGCATCGCGAAGGTGAACAGCGACAGGTACGCGAAGAACCGTGGCTGGTGTGGGTCCTCGGACATGTAGCCCCAGGAATAGAGGTGCACGAGGGCCGAAACGCTGGTGACGACCACGAGCATGACCGCCGTCAGGGTGTCGATCCGCAGCGCCCAGTCGAACTGGAGCGCGCCGGAGTGAACCCACGGCAGCACGGTAACGGTGGTCGCATTGCCGCCCAGCGCCACCTCGAAGAACGCAACCCAGGACAGGGCACAGGAAACCGCGACTGCGCCGGTGGTGACGATCTGCGACGGGCGCAGACCGATCACGCGGCCGAACAGTCCGGCAACAATGGCCGCCAGGAGCGGCAGAAATACAATTGCCTGATACATCGAGGACCCCCGGCTCAGCCCTTCATCATGTTGATATCTTCAACCGCGATGGAGCCGCGGTTGCGGAAATAGACAACGAGAATGGCAAGACCGATGGCCGCCTCGCCCGCTGCCACCGTCAGAACGAACATGGTGAAGACCTGCCCCACCATGTCGCCGAGGAAGCTCGAGAAGGCGACGAGGTTGATGTTGACCGAGAGCAGGATGAGCTCGATCGACATCAGAATGATGATGACGTTCTTGCGGTTCACGAAGATGCCCAGCACGCCTACGACGAAGAGTATCGCCGCGACGATCAGGTAGTGGCCTAATCCGATCATTATGGGTTCCTCGCCTACTCGATGCCCTGGCCCGGCTGACGCTTGACCAACGCGATGGCATCCTGGGGACGGCGCGCGTTCTGCCGGGTGATGTCCTGCTTGCGAACGCCCGACCGCTGCCGGTGGGTCAGCAGGATCGCACCGATCATCGCGACCAGCAGGATGAGACCCGCAGCCTGGAACACGTAGATGAAGTCGGTGTAGATCAGCGCGCCCAGGGCCTGGGTATTGGCCACCCCTTCGGGGGACGGAGCCCGCAGCGCTTCCGTTGCGGTCGGCGCCATCGACCAGGCGCCGCCCAGAAGGACCAGCTCGGTCAGCAGAATGGCTGCCACCAGCAAGCCGATGGGCAGATAGGCCGCGAAGCCCTTTCGCAGTTCCTCGAAGTTGATGTCGAGCATCATGACCACGAAGAGGAACAGCACCGCCACCGCGCCCACGTAGACGATGACCAGGATCATCGCCAGGAACTCGGCGCCAAGGAGCACGAACAGCCCCGCCGCGTTGAAGAATGCCAAGATGAGCCAGAGCACGGAGTGCACCGGATTCTTGGCCGTGATCACCATCAGGCCGGATACGACCACGATGGCTGAGAACAGATAAAAGGCCAGCGCGTGAGCCACGAGCCTGAGGCCCCCTTTACTTCGGTCCGTGATGAGCCTGCCGAACCACGGACTCTGTTTCCGGTTCTGTCCGCCCCGGGACAGGCTCTGGGGGCGGACCAGCGAAAATTCGTAGCGCTCTGTTAACGGTAGGGTGCGTCCAGAGCAAGGTTTTGGGCGATCTCCCGCTCCCACCGTTCACCGTTCGCGAGCAGCCGGTCCTTGTTGTAGAGCAGCTCTTCACGGGTTTCGGTCGAGAACTCGAAGTTCGGACCCTCGACGATGGCGTCCACCGGGCAGGCTTCCTGGCAGAAGCCGCAGTAGATGCACTTGGTCATGTCGATGTCGTAGCGCGTGGTGCGGCGGGAGCCGTCGGCACGCGGTTCGGCCTCGATGGTGATGGCCTGCGCCGGGCAGACCGCCTCGCACAGCTTGCAGGCGATGCAGCGCTCTTCGCCGTTGGGATAACGGCGCAGGGCGTGCTCACCACGGAAGCGAGGGCTGAGCGGCCCCTTCTCGAAGGGGTAGTTGATCGTCGCCTTCTCCTTGAACATGTACTTGAAGGTCAAGGCCATGCCCTTCACGAATTCCGTGAGGAGGAGCTGTTTGGCGGCAAATGCGAGTGACATCAGTCAGTCTCCCGTCACTTCGGCAGGCTGTCGGTGAGGACCAGCGTTCCGCTGACCACAACGACCCAGAACAGGCTGAGCGGCAGGAAGACCTTCCAGCCCAGACGCATCAGCTGGTCGTAGCGGTACCTCGGCACGGTTGCCTTCACCCACGCATACACGAAGAAGAAGAAGCAAATCTTGGCGAACAGCCAGATGAAGCCCGGCACGGCATAGAGCGGCGCCCAATCCACCGGCGGCAGCCAGCCACCGAAGAACAGCACGGAGGTCATGGCGCACATCAGGAGGATGTTGGCGTATTCACCCAGGAAGAACAGGGCGAAGGCCATGGACGAGTATTCCACCTGATAGCCCGCGACCAGCTCGGCCTCGGCTTCCGGAAGGTCGAACGGCGGACGGTTCGTCTCGGCCAGCGCCGAGATGAAGAAGATGACCGCCATCGGGAACAGCAGCGGGTGCAGCACATACATGTTGAAGATGCCGAGCACCGCGCCCTGCTGGGACTTCACGATATCGTTCAGGTTGAGCGAGCCGACCATCAGCAGCACGCAGACGATGACAAAGCCGATGGAGACTTCGTAGGACACCATCTGCGCGGCCGAGCGCAGGCCGCCTAGGAACGGATACTTGGAGTTGGACGCCCAGCCCGACATGATGATGCCGTAAACGCCCATGGACGAAATGGCGAACAGGTAGAGCACGCCGACGTTGATGTCCGCCAGCACCATCTCCGCCGAGAACGGGATCACCGCCCAGGCGACCAGCGCCAAGGTGAAGGTGAGCATCGGCGCGATGATGAAGATGCCCTTGTTGGCGCCCGACGGGACGATCGTTTCCTTGAGGAACAGCTTGAGGCCGTCCGCAAACGATTGCAGCAGGCCGAACGGGCCCACCACGTTCGGGCCGCGGCGCAGCTGCATTGCCGCCCACACCTTGCGGTCAACATAGACCGACATGGCCACCGCCAGCAGCAGCGGCAGAACAATCGCCAAAATCAAGAGAACGTAGGCGACCAGATAACCGCCTACCGGGCCTAGCCACGTTTGCTGAAACCACTCAACCATGGGTGCCTGTCGCCTGCGTTTGTTCGCCCAGAATTTCGCGCACGCAGGCGGCCATGGTGTCGCTTGCCCGCGCGATCGGGTTGGTTTGATAGAAGTTGGTGATCGGCAGCGCAACCGGCGCGGAGGAAATACCGCCCGCCACGCCGAAATCGCCCCAGGCCGCAGGCGTGATGCCGAGCTGCCCCAGATGCGGCGCGACTTCCGCCATGCGCTCGCGCAGCTGCACGATGCTGTCGTACGGCAGGCGCTGGCCCAGCACGTCCGACAGGGCGCGCAGGATGGTCCAGTCCTCGCGGGCGTCTCCCGGCGGGAAGACGGCGCGAATGCCCCGCTGCACCCGGCCCTCGGTGTTGACCCAGGTGCCGGACTTCTCGGTGTAGGCCGCGCCCGGCAGGATCACGTCCGCATGGCGGACGCCCTCGTCGCCGTGGGTGCCGATGTAGATGGTGAAGGTGTCCTTCAGGAAGCTGGTGTCGATTTCATCGACGCCGGCCAGGAACACTGCCTTGATCGCGCCTTCGGCGACCTTCGAGCGGATACCCTCCAGACCACCGTCAGTCACGAAGCCGATGTCGAGCGCGCCGACGCGGCCGGCGGCCGTATGCAGCACGTTGAAGCCGTTCCAGCCGTCCTTCACCAGGCCGAACTTGTCGGCGATCGAGCGGGCAGCGCTCAGCACCGCCGCGCCGTCCGCGCGGGCCAGGGCGCCCATGCCAACGACGATCATCGGCCGCTGCGCGTTCTTCAGGCTTTCCGCCAGCGGGTGAGCGCCCGATGCGATGCCCTTCAGGATCGACAGGTCATCACCCAGCTGCTCGACCGGATAGCCCAGTTCCGCCGCCGGACCCAGGTTGAAGGCCTTGGCCCCCTGCTTACGAACCGCCTTGCGGATACGGGTGTTGATGAGCGGCGCCTCGATGCGCGGATTGGTGCCGATCATCAGGATGAAGTCGGCAACCTCGGCACCGGAAATGGTGCTGTTGAACAGGTAGGAGGACCGCACGCTCGGGTCGATCATCGCGCCGTCGAGGCGGCATTCGAGCGTGGTCGAGCCCAGCTTGTTCAGCAGGTCCTTCAGCGCAACGAGGGCTTCCACCTCGGCCAGATCACCGGCCAGGCCCGCGATCTGGTTGCCCTCAAGGCCCGACAGGCCGGACTTGATCGCCTGGAAGGCATCCTGCCAGCTGGCCTCGCGCAGCTTGCCGTCCACCCGCACCCACGGGCGATCGAGGCGGCGGCGGATCAGACCGTCAACGGCGTAGCGGGTCTTGTCGGAGATCCACTCCTCATTGACCTCTTCGTTGAGGCGCGGCAGCACGCGCATCACTTCGTTGGCGCGCGCGTCGACGCGGATGTTAGAGCCGACGGCATCCATCACGTCGATGCTCTCGTTCTTCGAAAGCTCCCACGGACGGGCCGAGAAGGCATAGGGCTTGGAGGTCAGTGCGCCGACCGGGCAGAGGTCGATCACGTTGGCCGAAAGCTCGGAAGTCACCGCCTTTTCAAGATAGGTGGTGATCTGCATGTTCTCGCCGCGATAGATCGCGCCAATTTCTTCCACGCCTGCCACTTCCTCGGCGAAGCGCACGCAGCGGGTGCAGTGGATGCACCGGGTCATCTGCGTCTTGATGAGCGGACCCATGTACTTCTCGGTCACGGCGCGCTTGTTCTCGTCATACCGGCTGAAGCCCCGGCCGTAGGCCATGGCTTCATCCTGCAGATCGCACTCGCCGCCCTGGTCGCAGATTGGGCAATCCAGCGGGTGGTTGATGAGGAGGAACTCCATCACCCCTTCCCGCGCCTTCTTCACCTTCGGCGTGTTGGTGTGGATCACCATGCCGTCGGCGGCCGGCATCGCGCAGGACGCGATCGGCTTGGGAGCCTTTTCCTGCTCCACCAGGCACATGCGGCAGTTACCGGCGATCGAGAGGCGCTCGTGGTAGCAGAAGCGCGGGATTTCCTTGCCTGCGACTTCGCAGGCCTGCAGCACGGTCGCGCCGGCCGGAACCTCGACTTCGATGCCGTCAACAGTCAGTTTGGGCATGGCTTACTCCGTTACTCCGCCGCCTGCAGAGCGGCCTTGCGCCGGCTGGCGATGCGCTCTTCGATAATGGGCCGGAAGTTGCGAATGAGACCCTGGACCGGCCAGGCCGCCGCGTCGCCAAGGGCGCAGATGGTGTGGCCTTCGACCTGGGTCGAAACTTCATACAGCATGTCGATCTCGGCCGGGTCGGCATCGCCCTTCACCAGGCGCTCCATCACCCGCCACATCCAGCCGGTGCCCTCGCGGCACGGCGTGCACTGGCCGCAGCTCTCGTGCTTGTAGAAGTAGCTGATGCGGCTGATCGCCTTGATGAGGTCGGTCGACTTGTCCATCACAATGACGGCAGCCGTGCCGAGACCCGAGCGCAGCTCACGCAGGGCGTCGAAATCCATCGGTGTGTCGATGATCTGCTCGGCCGGCAGCGCCGGAACCGAGGAGCCGCCCGGAATGACCGCCAGCAGATTGTCCCAGCCGCCGCGAATACCGCCGCAGTGCTTCTCGATCAGCTCGCGGAAGGTGATCGACATGCTTTCTTCCACGGTGCACGGCTTGTTCACGTGGCCGGAGATGCAGAACAGCTTGGTGCCGTGGTTGTTCGGGCGGCCGAACGAGGTGAACCAGCTGGCCCCGCGCCGCAGGATCGTCGGGGTGACTGCGATCGATTCCACATTGTTCACCGTGGTCGGGCAGCCATAGAGGCCCACATTCGCCGGGAACGGCGGCTTCAGGCGCGGCTGGCCCTTCTTGCCCTCGATGGACTCGATGAGCGCCGTCTCTTCGCCGCAGATGTAGGCGCCCGCGCCCCGGTGCAGGTAGACGTCGAAGTCATAGCCCGAACCGCAGGCGTTCTTGCCGATGAAGCCCTTGTCGTAAGCCTGCTGGATGGCAGCATCCAGCCGGTTGGCTTCCTGGATGAACTCGCCGCGGATGTAGATGTAAGCCGCGCGGGCCCGCATGGCGAAGCCGGCGACCAGCGCGCCCTCGATCAGCTTCTGCGGATCGTGGCGGATGATCTCACGGTCCTTGCAGGTGCCGGGCTCGGACTCGTCCGCGTTGATGACGAGGTAGCTCGGGCGGCCGTCCTTGCTCTCCTTCGGCATGAACGACCACTTGAGGCCGGTCGGGAAGCCCGCGCCGCCACGGCCGCGCAGGCCGGAATCCTTGATCTCCTGGATGATCGCGTCCGGGCCACGCTCAAGCAGAGCTTTGGTGTTATCCCAGTCGCCGCGCTTCATCGCGGAGTCGATATCCCAGCCCTCATAGCCGTAGAGGTTGGTGAAGATGCGGTCTTTATCCTGCAGCATGTTCCGCCACTTACCTTTGGTTCCTCAACCGGCGCCCGTCTTGCGTCCCCTCAGGGGCCGCAGGGCCAGCCACCGGCAAGCCTGCATCCGAGGCAGTCCGCCCGCGCACCCCATAAGAATGGGGCGCGCGGCCGCTCACGCCACCTTGTCCTTCAGCGTCGTCGGGCCACCGACGGGAGCCGAGAACTGCCGGTCCACCTGCGGCCCCGGCTTCGGCTCCTCGCCACGCGCCAGAGCCTCCAGAATGGCCTTGGTGCTGTCGTAGGTCAGATCTTCGTAGAAGTGATCGTTGATCTGCATCATCGGCGCATTCACGCACGCGCCCAGGCACTCGACCTCGGTCAGGGTGAACAGGCCGTCGTTCGTGACCTTGCCCTTCTCCAACCCCATGTCCTTGCAGGCGCGGAACACGTCGTCCGAACCGCGCAGCCAGCACGGCGTGGTGCCGCACACCTGGACGTGGTGCTTGCCGACCGGGTTCAGGTTGTACATCGTGTAGAACGACGCCACCTCGTAGACCCGGATGTACGGCATATCGAGGTAGTTGGCGACGTACTCGATCACCGGCACCGGCAGCCAGGCGCCGCCGCCGTATTGCTGGGCCACCTGGCGCTGGGCCAGGTCGAGCAGACGCATCACTGCCGACTGCTGACGCCCGGCCGGATAGCGGGCGATCACCGTCTTGGCGAACGCCTCGTTCTCGGAAGTCCACTTGAAATCACGGCCGAAGTTGGGATCGACCTTCACGGGTGCTGCGTCGGCCATCAGCGGTCCACCTCACCAAACACGATATCGAGAGAGCCCAGCACCGCCGGGGCGTCCGCCAGCATGTGGCCCTTGCACAGGAAGTCCATGGCGGACAGGTGCGCGAAGCCCGAAGCGCGGATATGGCAGCGGTACGGCTTGTTGGTGCCGTCGGACACCAGATAGATGCCGAACTCGCCCTTGGGCGCTTCGACCGCCGCATAGACTTCGCCCGCCGGAACGTGGAAGCCTTCGGTGTAGAGCTTGAAGTGGTGGATGAGCGCTTCCATCGAGCGCTTCATCTCGCCACGGCGCGGCGGCGTGACCTTGCGGTCCATCGAGAGCACCGGACCTGCCGGCATCTCGTTGAGGCACTGACGGATGATCTTGAGGCTCTGCTTCATCTCTTCGAAGCGGAGCACGTAACGATCATAGCAGTCGCCGTTCTTGCCGACCACGACGTCGAAGTCCATGCGGTCGTAAACGTCGTACGGCTGAGCCTTGCGGAGGTCCCAGGCGACGCCCGAGCCGCGCAGCATCGGGCCCGAGAAGCCCCATGCCATGGCGTCTTCCGCCGAGATCACGCCGATGTCGACGTTGCGCTGCTTGAAGATGCGGTTGTCGAGCAGCAGGGTCTCAAGGTCGGCGAGAACCTTCGGGAAGGTTTCCGTCCAGTCCCAGATGTCCTTGGCCAGCTCCGGCGTCATGTCCTGGTGGACGCCGCCGGGGCGGAAATAGGCCGCGTGCATGCGGGCGCCCGAGACGCGCTCATAGAACACCATGAGCTTCTCGCGCTCCTCGAAGCCCCACAGGATCGGCGTCAGCGCGCCCACGTCCATGGCGTGGGTGCAGACGTTCATCAGGTGGTTCTTGATGCGGGTAATTTCCGACCACATCACGCGCAGGTACTGGGCGCGCAGCGGCACGTCGAGGCCAAGCAGCTTCTCGATGCCGAGCACATAGGCGTGCTCCTGGCACATGGGCGACACGTAGTCGAGCCGGTCCATGTAGGGCAGCGCCTGCAGGTAGGTCTTGTACTCGGAAAGCTTTTCGGTGCCGCGATGCAGGAGGCCGACGTGCGGGTCCACGCGCTCGATCACCTCGCCGTCCAGCTCCATGACCAGGCGCAGCACGCCGTGGGCCGCCGGATGCTGGGGGCCGAAGTTGATGGTGTAGTTCTGAATATCAATTTCGGACATCGGCTCAGCCCTGCTTCTTTTCGGCGGCCTTTTCGTCGCCGGGCAGAATGTACTGTGCGCCTTCCCAAGGGCTCAGGAAGTCGAAGTTGCGGAAGTCCTGACGCAGGTCGACCGGTTCGTAGACCACGCGCTTGTGCTCTTCCGAGTAGCGCACTTCCACATAACCGGTGAGCGGGAAGTCCTTCCGCAGCGGGAAGCCCTGGAAGCCGTAGTCGGTGAGGATGCGGCGCAGGTCCGGGTGTCCCTCGAAGAGAACGCCGTACATGTCCCACACCTCGCGCTCGAACCAGTTGGCCGAGGGAAACAGGCTGGTGGCGGAAGCAACCGGGGTCGCCTCGTCCGCCGTCACCTTCACCCGCACGCGCAGGTTATGCTTGTAGGACAGCAGGTGATAGACCACGTCGAACCGCTCCGGCCGGTCGGGGTAATCGGCCCCGCACACATCCATCAGCGACTTGAACATCAGCGCCGGATCGTCGCGCAGCGTCTGGAGCACATCGAGGATAGCCTCGCGCTTCACGACGAGCGTGACTTCGCCTGCGGCCGTTACCGTCTCGAGCAGGCTGCCGCCCAGCTTTTCCGCGCAGGCCGATGCCAGCGCTGCCAGCTTGTCCTCGCTCGGAACCCAGGAAGTCAAAGCGATCATCGTTCAATCGTCCCTTCCCGCCGGATTTTCTTCTGAAGCAGCAGAACGCCGTAAAGCAGCGCTTCCGCCGTCGGCGGGCAGCCGGGAACGTAGATGTCCACGGGCACGATGCGGTCGCAGCCGCGCACCACCGAATAGCTGTAGTGGTAGTAACCGCCGCCGTTCGCGCACGACCCCATCGAGATCACGTAGCGCGGCTCGGACATCTGGTCGTAAACGCGACGCAGCGCCGGGGCCATCTTGTTGGTCAGCGTGCCGGCGACGATCATCACGTCGGACTGACGCGGCGACGCGCGCGGGGCGACGCCGAAGCGCTCCAGATCGTAACGCGGCATGTTGGTGTGCATCATCTCGACCGCGCAGCAGGCAAGGCCGAACGTCATCCACCACAGCGAACCGGTGCGTGCCCAGGCGATGAGATCCTCTGCCTTGGTCACGAGGAAACCCTTGTCGGTCAGTTCCTTGTTCAGGTCGTTAAAGAACTGATCGTTCGTCGTCGGCGTCAGGGCCGTTGCCGAGGACTGCATAGCGGTAGCGCCTGCCATGGGCTGAATTACTCCCATTCCAACGCCCCCTTCTTCCACTCGTAGATGAAGCCGATGGTCAGAACGCCCAGGAAGCAGACCATCGACCAGAAACCGAACACCCCGATCTTGCCGAGGCTCACCGCCCACGGAAACAGGAAGGCCACCTCCAGATCGAAGATGATGAACAGGATCGAGACCAGATAGAACCGCACGTCGAACTTACGACGGGCGTCATCGAACGCCTCGAAACCGCACTCGTAGGCGGCCAGCTTTTCCGGGTCCGGCTTCTGCATGCCGCCGAGCGAACTGACGACGACGGGCAATGCGACGAAAATGCCGGAAAAAACAATGGCGATCCCGAGAAAGATCAGGATCGGCAAATATGACTGCGCGACCTCAGGCATGAGACTCGTTACCTCCGCTCTTGGCGGCACCCTTTAGCACCCATCGCCGTTCGCGCAAGGGGGCGCGGCCAAAAAGGTTCAGCTCGGCCCTATTTCAGAGGCCAAAACGGTTGCAAGTAATTCTTAACTGCTGAACTTTGGTACATTTGGCGGTTGATCGGGAGGGTTCCCAGGCACAGCCTAGATCGGGAGTCGCGCAATCCATTGCAATACGCTGCCCCGTGATAGAACCCGCCAACCGACGCCATTAAAACACGGCTCGCACCATCGGGGCTGAACCACCGCATCGGCTGCGAAACGTACCGCCCCAAATGCCCGCAGAACAGCGTTACAGGCGCTTGTCGCTCGCCGCAGGCATAAACGCCCCTGAAACGCAAAAGGGGCCGGAAACCGGCCCCTTTAACGCTCGTCGGCCAAGCCGGATCAGCCGCGCTGTGCCTTGATGCCCTGCGCCACCAGCTTGTGCAGGCGCGATTGCAGATGGGCGTTGCCCGCCACAACCTCACCGGTTTTCAGCATCTGCTCGCCACCACGGAAGTCGGAGACGAAACCACCCGCCTCGCGGATCAGCAGGATGCCCGCCGCAATATCCCACGGCTGGAGGCTGTCCTCCCAGAAGGCATCGAACCGGCCGGCCGCCACATAGGCAAGATCGAGGCTCGCCGCGCCGAACCGGCGCACGCCCGCCACTTCCTGCATCACGGCACTGAGAATGGCGCTGAAGCGCTCATGGTCGCCATGGCCATGGTACGGGATGCCCGTCGCCACAACGGCCTGACGCATGTCCTGGCGGCCCGAAACGCGCAGGCGGCGCTCGCCCAGCCACGCGCCCTTGCCCTTCTCGGCCCAGAAGGTCTCATCGGTCAGCGGGTTGTAAACCACGCCCGCAATGATCTCGCCATGTTCTTCCAGCGCCACCGAGATGCCGTAGTGCGGAATGCCGTGGAGGAAATTGGTGGTGCCATCAAGCGGATCGACGATCCAGCGCGGCATATCGGGCGTGCTGCCCGCCTCTTCGCCGGATTCTTCCATCAGAAAGCCGAAGTCCGGCCGGGCGCGCTTCAGCTCTTCCTTCAGAATGCGCTCAGCCTTCTGATCGGCCGCGCTCACGAAATCGGCCGGGCCCTTGCGGCTGACCTGAAGCTGCTCCACCTCGCCGAAGTCGCGCCGCAGGCTGCTGCCCGCCTTGCGGACGGCGCGCTCGATGACGGTAATCAGGGCAGATCGTATCGGCATTCCAAATCCTCAAAACCAAAAGCCCCCTCCCCGTGTCCCCCGCACCAGATACATCCGGCGCGGCGCGGCTCAAGGGAGAGGGCCGTACACCATTTCCACTCATCGGGCCGGATCACGTCCGGCCCTTGGGTTCTGGCCCTGTCGCGCGGGAATTAGTCCGCGCGGCGGACGTACTCGCGCTCGTAGACGTTGACGACGATCTTCTCGCCCGTCTCGATGAACGGCGGCACCATCACGCGCGCGCCATTCTCCAGCTTGGCAGGCTTGTAGGAAGAGGCAGCGGTCTGGCCCTTCACCACCGGATCGGCTTCCGCCACCGTCAGCGTCACCTGCTCCGGCAGCTTGATGGAGACCGGGCGCTCCTCGATGGACTCGATCACCACCTGCATACCATCGGCCAGGAAGTCGATTTCCTCGTCCATCAGGCTGGCGGGAATGACCACCTGCTCGAAGGTCTCGGTGTCCATGAAGGTCAGCTGATCGCCGTCACGGAACAGGAACTGGTAGTCCTTCGGGTCGAGGCGCACGCGCTCCACCGTCTCCGACGAGCGGAAGCGGTTGTTGCTCTTGCGGCCGTCATAGACGTTCTTCAGCTCCACCTGCATGTAGGCGCCGCCCTTGCCGGGCTGGGTGTGCTGAATCTTGACGGCGCGCCAGTGCGAGCCCTCGAATTCGATGATGTTGCCGGGGCGGATGTCAACGCCGCTGATCTTCATGGAATTAACCCTAGCTTAAAGCTGCCGAAAGTTGGCGGGGCTTCTAGCAGGTCGGCAGCGCCAGCGCAATCGACCCCGCATGAAACGCCCCTTGACTTAGGGAAGCGCTGCCCTGCCCTGATTATGCCGTACCGAACAATCGGTTGAACGCCGCAACCGCCGCAGCCGGTCCTTCAGGGTGCGCCCACACGCCCGCCGAGACGGCAAGGAAGTCCGCCCCCGCCTCGATCAGGGGCGCGGCATTCTCCGGCGTGATGCCGCCAATGGCAACGCACGGCAGTTCGGAAAGGGCGACCCACCAGGTGAGGATTTCCGGATCCGCCTGCGTCGGGGCTTGCTTGGTGGCGGTCGGGTAGAAGGCCCCGAACGCCACATAATCCGCCCCTGCCTCGCCCGCTTCCATCGCCAGATGGCGGCTGTCGTGGCAGGTGACGCCAATGGTTTTGTCCGCCCCCAGCAGCGTGCGGGCAGCAGCCACGGAGCCGTCGGTCTGGCCCAGATGCACGCCCTCCGCGCCGGATTTCTTCGCCAGGTCCGCCCGGTCATTGATGATGAGGGCGACTTCCGCCTCCTCGCACACCGGCAGCAGCGCCTCGGCGGCCTTTAGGATCTCATCGTCCGCCACGTCCTTGAGACGCAGCTGAAGCGCAGCGACCGCCCCGCCTTCCAGCGCCTGGCGGAAGGTTTTCACGAAGTCCTGCACCACGATCTTCGGCGGGGTGATGAGATACAGCTGGCACGGTGGGCGCGGGTCTTCCCGCCCGAACTCGGTAATGTCGTGACCTTCGTTCTCTTCTTCCATCATGCCTGCCTCCGAAACCCCAGTGCCCTTAAACGGGCCAGTGCCCTTAAACGGGAAAGGCCGCGCGAGTGAACCCTGTTCCCCCGGCACGGCCCTGCCCTTTTCAGCAACATCGGGCCGGCGTCAAGACCGGCCCGCCCCAGACTATTCCTTGCCCAGGTAGATGTTGACGATCTTGTTCAGCATGGCGATCGCTTCCTCGCGCGGACGCTGGAAGACATTACGGCCGATGATCGAGCCGTTGCCGCCGCCGTCGCGGATGGCGCGGGCATCGTCGAACACCGAGTCAGCGCCCTTGGTCGCGCCGCCCGAGAACACCACGATCCGGCGACCGTTGAATGCCGACTGCATGACATGCTCGACGCGCTTGGCCTGCGAGGACAGGTCAATGCCGTGCTTCTCGTAGACCTTCTTGGCTTCCGGCTGCTCCAGATAGTTGCTCGGCAGCTTCACCTTGATAACGTGCGCGCCCATCAGCGCGGCCATGTGGGCGGCGTAGGCGCACACGTCCATGGCGGTCTCGCCCTCCTTGGAGAGGTCGCCGCCACGCGGGTACGACCACAGCACCACGGCGAGGCCCACCGACTTGGCCTCTTCGGCCAGATCGCGGAACTCTTCCATCATGTTGTAGCAGTCGTCCGAGCCCGGATAGATGGTGAAGCCGATAGCCGAGCAGCCCAGCTTCAGCGCGTCGTTGACCGTGGCGGTGACCGCCTGGTCCTTCATGCGCGACAGCGAGTTGGCCGAGTTCATCTTGAGGATGAGCGGGATCTGGCCGGCGACGCGGTCCGCCACCGCTTCCATCATGCCCAGCGGGGTCGCGTAGGCGTTCAACCCGGCGTCGATGGCGAGCTGCGGGTGGTACATCGGGTCATAGGCCGGCGGGTTGGGCGCAAAGGAGCGGGCCGGGCCATGCTCGAAGCCCTGGTCGACCGGCAGGATGACCATCTTGCCCGTGCCGCCCAGCTTGCCCGTGCCAAGGAGGCGAGCCAGGTTCGCCTTGGTGCCGGCGTTGTCGCTCTCATACCACGACAGGATTTCCTTAACGCGCTTCGTCACCTTCATGAGTATTTTCCCTCGTCGAAATGTTTTTTATGGGTATTTGAGTGCGGCCTGTTTACAGGACCGGTCGCGTCACGAAAACTTCAAAGAAGATCCGCAAGCCCCTGCCCGTTCAGGTTTTCCGAACCGGCAGGGGCCGCAATCAATGGATCAGCCCTTCAGCGCCTCGACGCCCGGCAAGGCCTTGCCTTCCATCCACTCGAGGAAAGCGCCGCCTGCGGTCGAGACGAAGCTGAAGTCCTTGGCAACGCCCGCGTGGTTGAGCGCGGCCACCGTATCGCCGCCGCCGGCAACCGACAGCAGCGAGCCGCCCTGCGTCAGGGCCGCAGCGGTTCTGGCCAGCGCCACGGTTGCCTTGTCGAACGGCGTGGTCTCGAACGCGCCGAGCGGCCCGTTCCACACCAGCGTCTTGCACACCTTCAGCACATCGCCGAGGGCCTCCACAGCCGCCGGGCCCACGTCGAGGATCATCTCGTCGTCCGCTACCTCGTGAACATTGACCACGCGGTTCTCGGCATTGGCCTTGAACTCCTTGGCCACCACCACGTCATACGGCAGATGCACGGTGCAGCCGGCTTCGTCCGCCTTGGCGAGGATGGAAAGCGCCGTCTCGGCCAGGTCATGCTCGCACAAGGACTTGCCCACCTTCACGCCGCGCGCGGCGAGGAACGTGTTGGCCATGCCGCCGCCGATGATGAGGTGGTCGACCTTGCCGACGAGGTTGGTCAGCACATCCAGCTTGGAGGAGACCTTCGCGCCGCCCACCACGGCCGCCACCGGCCGCTCCGGGTTGCCAAGGCCATTCTCCAGCGCGGTCAGCTCCTTCTCCATGGAACGGCCCGCATAGGCCGGGAGAAGGTGCGCCAGCGCCGCCGTCGAGGCGTGGGCGCGGTGCGCGGCGGAAAAGGCATCGTTGACGTAGATATCGCCGAGGCGCGCCATCGCCTTGGCCAATCCCTCGTCGTTCTTTTCTTCGCCCGCGTGGAAGCGGGTGTTCTCCAGCACCGCGACCGAACCGGCGGGCAGCGCGGCAACGGCGGCTTCGGCCTCAGCGCCCGCGCAGTCGTCGATGAAGGCCACGTCCCGGCCCAGCACAGCGCCCAGCGCCGGAGCGATGGGCGCGAGCGACATTTCAGGCACGCGCTTGCCCTTGGGGCGGTCGAAGTGGCTGAGAACGAGAACGGTCGCGCCCTTGGCCAGCAGGTCTTTGATGGTCGGCGCGGTCGCTGACAGGCGCGTCGTATCGGTGACCCGGCCGTCCTGCACCGGCACGTTGAGGTCAGAGCGCACCAGGACCTTCTTGCCCGTCAGGTCATCCAGCGCGTCGATGGTGCGAAAGCTTGCCATGGAAATCCCCCTTGCGAACAGCAAGGACCCCCGCCGAAGCGGGGGTCCAGTACGCTTTAATCAGTATATGGTTCGCTTAGCCGATCTTGGCCATGGCCACGGCCGTGTCGCTCATCCGGTTGGAGAAGCCCCACTCGTTGTCATACCAGGTCAGGATGCGGACGAACCGCTTGTCGATCACCTGGGTCTGGGTGGCATCGAAGTTGGACGAGAACGGGCTGTGGTTGAAGTCGATGGAGACCAGCTCCTCGGTCACATAGCCCAGCACGCCCTTGAGCGGACCGTTCTGCGACGCGGCGCGGACCGCCTCGTTGATTTCCTCGGCGGTGGTGTCGCGGCCCGCGTCGAAGGTCAGGTCGACCACCGACACGTTCGGGGTCGGCACGCGGATCGAGGTACCGTCCAGCTTGCCCTTCAGCTCCGGCAGCACCAGGCCAAGCGCCTTGGCCGCGCCGGTGGAGGTCGGGATCATGGACACGGCGGCCGCGCGGGCGCGGCGGCGATCCTTGTGGATCTGGTCCAGAATGCGCTGATCGTTGGTGTAGGAGTGGATCGTGGTCATGAAGCCGCGCTCGATGCCCACGGCCTCATGCAGAACCTTGGCGACCGGCGCCAGACAGTTGGTGGTGCAGGACGCATTGGAGACGATCTTGTGCTCCGGCTTCAGGTTCTGGTGGTTCACGCCGTAAACGACGGTGATGTCCTCGCCCTTGGCCGGGGCGGAGATCAGCACCTTCTTCGCGCCCGCTTCCAGGTGGGCCTTCGCCTTGTCGGCATCGGTGAAGATACCGGTGCATTCGAAGGCGATGTCCACGCCCAGATCCTTGTGCGGCAGCTTGGCCGGGTCGCGCTCGGCGGTGACGACGATCTCCTGGCCGTTGACGACCAGGTTATTGCCCTTCACCTCGACCGTGCCAGGGAAAATGCCGTGCACGGAGTCATACTTCAGCAGGTGCGCGTTGTCGTCGGCCGAAGCCAGGTCATTGATCGCGACCACCTGCACGTCGGTGCGACCCGACTCGAAGATCGCCCGCAGCACGTTGCGGCCGATACGTCCAAAGCCATTAATTGCAACCCGCACGGTCATTTCCGCATTCTCCTCACTTTTTGCGCGAACCAGGGATGTGCGCGCCTATAACGCAGCCGTTACCGCTTCCGCAATCTTGTTGGCCGTCAAGCCGAAGAAATCATATAGATCTTCAGCCGGGGCGCTGGCGCCGAAGCGATCAATGCCAAGCACAAGCCCGTCAGCACCCACATATTTCTCCCAACCGAATGGGGAAGCGGCTTCCACCGCAACCTTGAGCGTGCCCGGCTTCAGGACATCACGACGATAGTCCGCCGGCTGGGCATCGAACAGCTCCCACGACGGCATGGAGACCACCTCCGCCGCCACGCCCTTCTCCGCCAGCAGGTCGGCCGCCTGAAGGGCGATATGCACTTCCGAGCCGGTGGCGATGAGCGTCACGCGGGCGTTCTCCGCCTCACGCACGCGGTAGGCGCCGCGCGCCGAGCGGTTCTCGCCCGCCTCAACGCGAACCTGCGGCACGTTCTGGCGGGTCAGCGCCAGAATGGACGGGCCGTGGGCGTTCTCCAGCGCCAGCTGCCAGCACTCGGCGGTCTCCACCACGTCGGCCGGGCGGAACACCTTCACGTTCGGCATGGCGCGGAACGAGGCCAGATGCTCGATCGGCTGGTGGGTCGGGCCGTCCTCACCCAGACCAATGGAGTCGTGGGTCATCACGTAGACTACCCGCTGGTGCTGGATGGCCGACAGACGGATGGCCGGGCGGCAGTAGTCGGTGAACACCAGGAAGGTGCCGCCATAGGGAATGACGCCGCCGTGCAGCGCAAGGCCGTTCATGGCCGCAGCCATGCCGAACTCGCGGATGCCGTAGTGGATGTAACGGCCGCCGTAGGTATCCTTGTTGAGGATCGTCAGGCCCTTGGTCTTGGTGTTGTTGGAGCCGGTGAGGTCCGCCGAGCCGCCAACGGTTTCCGGCAGGGCGGCGTTGATCGCCTCCAGCGCCATTTCAGAGGCCTTGCGGGTCGCCACCTTCTGCGGGTTGGCGATGAGGCCGTCGATATAGGCCTTGATCGCCTCGCGGAAGTTACCCGGCAGTTCGCCGCGCATCCGGCGCTCGAACTCGGCCCGAACGCTGGCATCAGCCTTGTTCAGACGCTCGATCCAGGCGGCGCGGTCGGCAGCGCCGCGCTTGCCCGCCGTGCGCCAGGCGTCCAGCACGTCGGCCGGAACCTCGAACGGCGCGTGGGCCCAGCCCAGCGTCTCGCGGGCGGCGGCCACTTCGCTCGCGCCCAGCGGCGAGCCGTGGGTGGCAGAGGTGCCCTGCTTGTTGGGCGCGCCGTAGCCGATCACGGTCTTGCAGCCGATCAGCGACGGGCGCGGATCGTTCTGCGCGGCGCGAATCGCCTTCTCGATGGCTTCCGGATCGTGGCCGTCGATGGACTGGACATGCCAGCCCGCCGCGTCGAAGCGCTTGTTCATGTCCTCGGACGACGACAGCGAGATCGGGCCGTCGATGGAGATATTGTTGTCGTCCCACAGCACGATCAGGCGACCAAGGCCAAGGTGCCCCGCCAGCGAGATTGCTTCCTGAGAGACGCCTTCCATGAGGCAGCCGTCACCGGCGATCACGTAGGTATAGTGATCGACCAGATCATCGCCATACTGCGCGTTCAGGTGGCGCTCAGCCAGCGCGAAGCCGACGGAGGTGGCCAGGCCCTGCCCCAGCGGGCCGGTGGTCATCTCGACGCCCGGCAGCTCGCCATATTCCGGGTGACCGGCGCACGGGCTGTGCAGCTGGCGGAAGTTCTTGAGATCGTCGATCGTCGGGCGCTCGTAGCCGGTCAGATACAGCAGCGAGTAAATCAGCATCGAGCCGTGCCCGGCCGACAGGATGAACCGGTCGCGGTCCGCCCAGTGGGAGTCGCTCGGGTCGTACTTCATCACCTTGGTGAACAGGACGGTGGCGACATCGGCCATGCCCATGGGCATGCCCGGATGACCCGACTTAGCTTTTTCGACCGCATCCATGCTCAGAGCACGGATGGCATTAGCCATATCTTTATGCGAAACAGTCATGGCACTCGCTGCGATTGGACGCTGAAAATTGGGCGCACAATAGGCTCGGGCGCGCGAAGGTCAACTGCGCCAAAGCATCCGACGCACGGCGAGTTGACGCATTCAGGGGCACGGCCCTATGCTTTTTGGTGAATTTTCCAACGGATCAGGGCGAGAATGACGTTGCAGAGTGCCACGGAGCGGCTCGACGCCGCCGTCCAGTTGCTTGAGAGCAGAGTCGAAAACCGCGTGCGCGCGCTGCAAAGCGAGAATGCCGCGCTCCGCCTGGAGCGGGATACGCTCCTGGCGCAGTTTCAGGAGCTGCAGGCTGCGGCCGGGCCCGACCTGGAGGCGGCGAACGCTCTTCTCCAGGCCGAGATCGAGGCCATGGCGACGGCGCACGATGCCCTTCTGCAACGCTATAACGAACTCCAGCAGCAGCACGCCGTCCTCGAGCAGGCGGCGAACGAGGCGCTGGCGCGGGTCGATCGCCTGATCGTCGCGCTGGATACCGAATCCCCCGAGTCATAAGGAGCCGTTTGTGGGTCAGGTCACGATTGCCGTTGGCGGCCGCCATTACTCCCTTGTCTGCGGCGATGGGGAAGAACAGCAGCTTCTGCGGCTCGCCGAGTATGTGGACCAGAAGGCCGAGACGCTCTCCGGCTCCCTTGGCCGCCTGAGCGAGGCAAGGCTGCTGCTGATGGCCTCCCTCCTCATCACCGACGAGCTGATGGAGCTGAAAAGCCAGCTTGCCGAACAGGGCGGCGGCAGCCTCAACGGTGCGGCCCACACCCATGAGGCCGAGCAGAAGATCGCCCGCCTCGCCGAACGGCTGGAATCTTTGGCTTTCAGTCTTGAGCAGCCGGCACACACCTCCTAAATTGGGTGTCGGCGGGCACTGCTGGGTGCGAGCGCAGCGACTATCCCTGAGGCGATATCAACATCCTAGGGGGCTGTCCCTGAACAGGTCCTGGCCTGACTTACACGGTCCCCACCTGACGTTACTGGCGTCAGAGGATACTCCAGCCAACGGCCCGAGCGGTCCCGCCACATCTCGCTCATGAACCACTCTCCCCCATCGAAAGCCGAGTTGCGCGCCGCCTTACGGCAGGTACGGCGCGACTACGTGCGCGCTCTGCGCGCCACAGGAGCGGAGGCGGAGCGCCATATTGCGGAACGTCTTGCGGCGCAGGTGCTGCCCCATCTGGCCGGCGCGCATATCGTTGCCGGCTACCGGCCGACGCCGTGGGAGATCGACCCCGGCGCGATCGAGGCGCAACTTCTGGGCGCGGGCGTCACCGTCGCCCTGCCCCGCACCACGCCCAATGCCCCGCTCATCTTCCACGCCATCGATCGGGACACGGTTATTACCCCCGGCCTCCATGGCATCCACGAGCCGCCATCGTCCGCCCCCGTGGTGGTGCCGGACGTGATTCTGGTGCCGCTGGTGGCGGTGGACCGGCGCGGCATCCGCATGGGCCAGGGCGGCGGACACTACGACCGCACGCTGGAGGCCCTGCGCGCGCAAAAACCCGTTCGCGCCATCGGCCTTGCCTTTGACGTGCAGTTGGTGGATCACCTGCCGGCCGAGCCGCACGACCAGCGCCTCGATGCCCTGGCCACGCCCACCCAATGGCTGGAGTTCATGGGCGGCCGGTCCGGCTGAGCGTCATCACCACGCCGGCCCTCACGCGTTTCATAAGGCGAGCCTTTTCCATGACCGTATCTCCCGACCCCCGCATGTATACCGCCTCCCCGCTCGTCGGCGTCGGCGTTGTCGCGCTGCGAGGCGACCGGGTCCTGCTCATCCAGCGTGGCAAGCCGCCCCGCCAGGGGCAATGGAGCCTGCCGGGCGGCATGCAGCATCTGGGCGAGACGGTGCGGGAGACCGCCGCGCGCGAGGCACTGGAGGAAACCGGTCTTGCCGTTGAAATCAAGGACTTGCTGGATGTCATTGATTTGATCGAAACCGACCCCGAAGGCAAAACCTGCCGTCACTATACGCTCATAGACTTCTGGGGCATCGCCCCTGAGGGAGACCCCCGCGCCGGCGACGATGCCATGGACGCCCGCTGGTTTACCCGCGCAGAGGTGGACCTTCTGCCCATGTGGGAGAAGACGCGCGAAATCATCGCACTGGCATTCTCGCGCGCGGCTGGTACGAGAGGCGCATGACCCAGAGACAACGCAAACTGCTCGGCATGTTTCTCCTTGTGGGAGGCATTGCCGTCTATGGCCTGGTCATGGCGGACCTTCTCTCCCGCCTGCCCCGGCTCAACATCGCGCTTGAAAGCATACTCTACGCCGCTGCCGGCATCGCATGGATCTTTCTGGCGCGGCCCGTTCTCGTTTGGATGGAAACTGGTTCCTGGTGGGTGCGTCGTGACCGCTGATCTCTCTTATTGCTGATCCCAAAACTGTGACAACCATGACGGAGGTGCGCGCCAATATCGACGCGCTCGATCGGGCCATTGTCGGCCTGCTCCGCAAGCGCATGGGCTTCATCGAGGCTGCTGCCCGCATCAAGCAAAGCCGCGACACGGTGCGCGACGAGGCCCGCAAGGCGGATGTCATCGCCAAGGTGAAGGCTGAGAGCCAGCGCCTTGGGTTGCCGACTGATCTTGCCGAACAGATTTACGAACTACTGATCGAATACAGCATCGCGCATGAGTTCGTCCGCTTCGATGAACTGCGCGCGCCCGCACAGGACTGATCTTGCGTCTAAAGAGTTGCAAATAAGGCCTTGTGCAGAAACGAAAAAGCCGCCCCGAAGGGCGGCTTCTTTTTCATCCTCTCCATTGAGGAGAGTGGCGCGAGTGACGGGGCTCGAACCCGCGACCTCCGGCGTGACAGGCCGGCACTCTAACCGACTGAGCTACACCCGCGCATCGTGTCGCGGCTAACTAGGGGTTCCGCCTCCCCCTGTCAAGCAATCTTGATACGGTTTGTTGAGATTTGCCCAAACAAATTTTCCGGCTCGGGCGAATGCCGTAATCGCCTCAGGTACATACGAAAAAAGCCGCCCGAAGGCGGCTTCTTTTCATGTCCCTCAGAAAGAGGGTGGCGCGAGTGACGGGGCTCGAACCCGCGACCTCCGGCGTGACAGGCCGGCGCTCTAACCGACTGAGCTACACCCGCGTGGTGTGAGCGGCTTCCTAGGGGTTCCGCCCATCTCTGTCAAGCATCTCCTCCACATTCTTTCATGCATCCAGGTGGGGGCCTGGGCCTGTTTCCATCTTTCGTGGCGGCCGTCCCGCCGGTGATCCGCAAAGCCCGGCGGAACCGCCCTGCCCGCCGCAGCGTCTGCTCTGATAGGCATTGCCATCATGGCGTCAAAGTAAGGCCGCAAGCAGGGAAGGTATGACCCCGTTGGATGCCACAATCGAGACGCGCCGCCCGGCCTCCCGGCAAGGGCCCAAGCCTGTCAACCGGGCGACCCAGGCCCTGTTGTCCGAGGCGAACGACCTGCTGTTTCTGGCGGGACAGATCGAATCCTGTGCCATCCGGCCCGTGCCGGGCCTGGAGGAGTGGAAGGCGCAGGCCGCCTCCCTGCTGACCAAGGTGACCTTCGGCTCCCTTGGCAGCGAACGCGCGCTGGACCGGCTGGCGCGCGACCTGCGAACCCTCTGGCTGCGCTATGCCCAAGGCACGATGGACGTGCTTATGCGGAGCCCCACGGCCGCCCAGCAATCAACCGTGACCGGCGCCGGCACGCCGCTGTCCTTCGGCTACGAGCGGGAGCTGGAGCCCACCACGCTCGAGGCGCGCTGCGCTACATTCACCGAGCATCCCCCAGGATGGATTGCCAGCCACCTTATCTTCTCGAGCGGACAGGCAACCCTTTCTGCCGTACTGCAGGGCAGCCTCCAGATGAGTTTGGCCGAAGCCGGCCAGCCGCTGCGGCTGCTGCACCTGGGCAGTTACTTCGAAACCCAGGCTCTCCTCGAGCTGTTTGAGGCGAGCCATGTCGTCCATGCCGGGCTTAACGAGGAAGGCCTTGGGGCCGCCCTCGCCCAGCTGGAGGAGAGCGAGGTTCTGCTGGCCGAACTTGCCTACTGCAACGGCTCCCTGCAGGTGCTTGATCTACCGGCCTTTGCCAGGGCATGGCGCCATGCCCGGCGCACGCCCTCCCTGGTTATCTTCGACACCACCCTGTCGGCGACCCGTTTCCCGCTGGACATGCTGCTCAGCCTGATGAGCGGTCCGTCCGCGCCGGTGGTGGTCTGCCTGCGCTCCGCCCTAAAGCTGGACCAAGCCGGGCTGGAGCTGGCCAATGCGGGCATCTGCTCGGTCTACGTGCCAAGGGGCGCGGCGCTGGCGCTTGCCGAGTTCCCCGAGACGCTGCGGCGCATCCGCAAACTGACCGGCTCCAGCCTCGGCCTGCAGGACATGGCCGCGCTGGAAGCCCCGTGGTTCCTCGACCCTGTCTATGCGACACGGTATTGCGATGCGGTGTTCGCCAACAACAGGCGCCTGGCGCTCCAGTTCGCGCCGACGGGCGGGTTGTTCAAGGCCCTGTCTCACCCGGCGCTTGGGAGCGACGGTGATCCATGGGCCGAAGCGCCCTTCTGCACCCTCACCCTCAATGATCCAGCGCCCGAGAACTACCATCGCCTCGCCCGGCTGATCGAGGAGGAGGCAACCTCCCGCAACCTGGCTTTCGATCCCGGCGGCAGCTTCGGCTTTCGAGGCCACCGATTCGAGGCCATTGTGCCCGAAGTCCCCGACTCGCCCAGCTTCCTGAGGGTCGCCATGGGCGCGCGCGGCGGGCCGAGCGTTGGCGGCATCATCCAGCTGCTCAATGAGCTGGGCCGCTGCAACACGCTGGATGACTTCCGCCCCTCCTCGACCGCGGGCCGCAAGCGCGCGCCCCGCCACCCGGCCGCGTGAGTGGGCAGCGGTGCGGCGGGCCATCATCTCTGCTTGACTGGCCCGCAACTTCCCAGCACAACACGACCGGCGTCGGGGAGTAGCGCAGCCTGGTAGCGCATCTGCTTTGGGAGCAGAGGGTCGCAGGTTCGAATCCTGTCTCCCCGACCATTTCCATGTTTGTATTATTTTTCAATAACTTAGCCCAAGCTGAACACCCAAGTTGGGACACTTATATGGGACACCTCAAGGTGTCACTGGCGAGGTCCTCTTGGCAACCAATTTCAAGATGCCTCTGCGGCTCACGCAATCCTCCCATTCCACGATTAGCGCATCGAATGCTGCCGGTTCGCTTCAGAACCCTGCTCGGGCACGAGCCTACCCACACTGGATAATGTCCAAAAGGACACACGGCATCCCGTCCCTGTAGGAAGGGCAACACGGCCCCCTCTTCTACGACCCTCGCAAGCATCGGAGAGGGTCGGACGGCAACCCGCAGCACAAGAAGGTTGGGGAACGCCTTGCCACGTGGGTCCGCAGCCTTGGGGTAGATGACCCGAACGTGAAGCCGAACCACGGCTGGCGTCACCGCTTCAAGACGGTTGCCCGAACAGCAGGGCTGGCCCCTGAGGCTCACGACCGCATCACCGGCCATGCCCACCGCTCGGAGGGCGAAGCCTACGGCTCATGGGAACCCAAGGCGCTTCAGCGGGAGATCGAGAAGTTGCCGAGGTATGAGGTGGGTTGATGAGGAGACTAGGTCCGGGTAACGAGCCGTTTTCTCCCGTCAAAATGGTGAACAGACACCAATTGTGACCGAGGGAGTATCACCCTTATCCATTGATAGATCTGATACTGTATACCCTGCCAAATAAAAGCTAGAGAAACGCAAGGTTTCTTTATTCATCCGAAATATTGTTCCCCCAGGGCTATCACACCTAATAAACCCGGCTTCACTAAATTCACTTGGACAGAAAGCTACAGGAAAGCTATCCCCTACTTCTCTAACAACGTAGACTGGCCGCTTCAAAATAATTTTTTGTATCTATCAGCATCATCTTCCCCAATTTTAGACAATACCATTGATTTTCCGGGTTTGAATTCCGTTGCACTCCATTCACCGGTCACATCGTCTTGCGCCATACCCGCAGAATGACGCGGCTCACATATGTAGTTTTGCGCTACTGCGTCCGTAGAGAACATCAGGCCTACCACCAGACAAGCTCGCTTCAACATACTTCTTCCAATCCCATAGTGGCTCGACAATTTTTAATTATTATTGGACTAGCAGCCTGCCACTTCGCGCAGAGACCCACTCAGCCTTGAGGACATAGTCTTGACTACCGGCAACAAAAAAATCAGACCATGACGGGACCGCTACAATATCGGCGATTGGTATCTGGTCAATGAGCAACGGCACATCAGCACAGCGGCAATGGGAAGCCTTCCTCAACCCTGAAGCTGTGCGGGGTACGCTTATCAGCGCTGGGCTTTTCCTCGTCGCCTATGAGGTGCTGCGGTCCTCGATTATTGACCATCCCCTGGAGTTCTTTGCCACCACTTGGACCGCCAAAGGCCCAAAACCCAGCGAAAAGTACAACCGTGAGGTGCGGGCGCTCGACCCCAAGGGTAAGAATGATCCACTGAGAGGCTCGCTCGCATGGCTACGGAAGGAGGGAGTCTTGTCTAGTGACGACCTCAACGCATTCGAGCAGATTACCAACGCCCGCAATAACGCCGCGCATGAGCTATTGTCGCAGCTAACTGGGAGGAAGCCTCAGGACTACCTATCCCTGTATCCCACGCTTGTCCTGCTCATCGAGAAAGTGGAGCGATGGTGGATTATCAATGTCGAAGTGCCAACAGACCCCGCCTGGGCCACTCAGAACATCAATGAGGATGATGTAACCCCCGGCCCGGTGCTCATGATGCAAATTCTCGCGGATGTTGCAGCCGGAGATAGCGATGAAGCGTGGCAGTGGCTAAAAGCCTTCAAGGCCCAACAAGGCAGCCCCAGCTAGCCATTCACCACTGACTGCACCGTTGCCAAAGCAACACCGCACGCCTTCGCGGTGGCCCTGAAGGACAACCCTGAAGCACGCGCCGCGAGGATTTCCTGCCGTTTCTCCTCGGAGAGCCTCGGGCGACCGATGGCCTTTTTCCCCTTGGCTGCACGGACCTCGGGCGGCTCCGCCTTGGCGCGGGCGAGACCAGCCTTCACCCGCTCCTGTATCATCGCCCGCTCAAATTCGGCGAAGATGCCCAGCATCTGGAAGAAGGCGCGGCCCGACGGCGTGGAGGTGTCCAGCGCCTGCTGGTGCAGATACAGGTCCACGCCCAGCGAATGCAGTTCATGGAGGAAGGCCACAAGGTCCGGCATGGAGCGCCCCAGCCGGTCAACGCTCCACGCCGCCACCATATCGAAACGGCGGCGCGTGGCGTCCTTCAGCAGCCGGTCAAAGGCAGGACGCTTATCGCGCCCCTTGGCCCCGCTGACCCCTGCATCTTCATACACTTCAACCACGCCCCACCCAGAACGGGCCGCCACGGCCTCCAGTTCACGACGCTGGTTCTCGGTCGTCTGCTCTCCGGTCGAGACACGAAGGTAAAAGGCGACTCGCTTGCTCATAGCCCCTGCTCCTAACTACGGGCCAAATAACTAGCGCGCAAATGTACCATTTATCAAATGGTTTTTGATACGACCCAACTGCACTCGGTACGTGGCAGTTTTCAGGGCTTTTCAGCCCATCAGTTTGCATGGGGTTTTTTGGTACACCTGCGCGAGAGCCCCACGCTGCAACCTCACGGAAACTATGTTAGCAAGCACGTGACTAAACGGCCTCAAGCACCCCCCCGCCAAAGACCACCGCTACAACACAACTTAGCGAAGGATAAGAGGGGAAGGCTGGGATGCCCCCTATGGGGGAAATCGGCAACGCTCGATCCATCGAGACCCCTTCGGATTTTCGCGTCCAATAATCCGGCTTCCCCCAGAAGCAGGGCTCTGGGCGCTACGGACCATGCCCAGAGTCGTCACAAAGTTGCCAGCTAGATGGATAGCGCGATGGCTACCTACTGCCCCACGCCAGCCTCGGTATGGCGCTTCTCAAGTCAGCCGCAGCGCTCGACACAGGGCAAAGCTCACGGTCGTCAGCCACAAGGCGTCCAGCAGCGGCGGCACGAGGGAGAGAAGCATTACTCTGCCCTCTGACGCGCCAACTGGCGACCTTGACGCTCCGCCAGATCAGCACGCAGCGCGGCGATGGCTTCGCGGTCATGGACGCCGCCCTTAAGGCACTTGCGGGGTACAGGGCGAAGGTCGAAGAACACGCAGTTCGCATTCGCACAGTCGGCCACCTGCTCGCGCCAGTTGCCGGGCGCAAGCGGGTCGTAGTTGCAGCTCTTGCAATTAGCAGCGACAGCATCTCGGTATTTGGATTTGGGGTGAGCCATTCTCGGGTTCTCCTACGTCTGGCTTGATGGACGAGACGCGCCGAGGCAGTCGCGCCGGACGGTCCAACGCGACGCACAGGGGTCGTCAATTTCGGTGCTGGAGGGGCAGCAAGGGTCTGCCGAGGGGGTTGCATAGCTGCGGGCGCTCAGCGGCACTGTATGATTGAAAACAGCGCAGCTATGGAGCCTCTGGCACGCGGCCTCCGCAAGAAGGGTACTTTTATGATGCCGGGGTATGTTCGCCCTGCGCCCGCAAGAGGGATACCTTTGGGAACACTGCTGGCATTAAAGAGGGCAGAGTCCTGAGCGACCAGCCAACGCGGAGCTGAATGCTCCGCTTATCGACCGCGCACAGACGCCTAGAAATGGGGAGAAAAGGGTCTTGAAAATCGACCGATCAATTCCCAATAGAAAAGAATATACCTAGGGATGTACCCTAGATCATTCCCTGAAGTGTATTCCCTCCTAGGTTCTGTAAGTAAGGGTAGATAAGTAAGGGTATACACCTCCTAAGGTAACACCGCAGGGATATTCTCCACGGTGTCACCCAAGGTATCAGCTACGGCGGAAGGTGAAGTAGCTCCTCCCGGCACCTCCTCTGATGAAGGCCCTAGCGTTCTTTATCATCTCTCTCTTACGCCGCCTGACGACCAGCGACCGCCTCTGAGCTGTAAAGCTCATCCGGGTCTGGCAAACCGAGCCCCGGATACTTCACCTTGTTGATGATCTGGAGCTTCTTCCTCGCGGTTAGTCCGTGGGGCGAATAGACCCCATAGGTAAACCCTGGCTCGTGTCCGATAATCCGCGCCCATGTGTCGGCTGGCACCTGCTCATGCTCCATCCGCTCAGTGATGTTCTTGCGAAACGAGTGGAAGCATTTGCGCCGCTCGTTAAAACCCAGCGCCCGTTTGTGTGCGCCAAACAGGCGGGAAGCATCATCGCCCCTGCTCTTTCCCGGCCCTTCTGGGTTGAAGCCGGGGAATACCGGCTCATTGTCGGCCCCTCGCGGCTTGCGGAGGAACCATCCCAAGGCACTATGCAGGGGAACATCCCGGATGCCTGCCTCTGTCTTGGTGTCCTCGATTGCAAGAACCCAAACGCCGTCCGCTTTGCGGACCTGCCCCCATGTCAGGTTGGCAGCTTCGGATATGCGTAGGCCGGTGTAGAGGGCAAGACACGCAAGCTCATACAGGTCTCGCCGCTTTGGCGGGCGTTCCACTAGAAGTTTACGCAACTCGTCGATGGTCCACGGCAGGTAGCTCTTTGTGTCCCGCTTCCGTTTCGGCGGCGCGACATCCTCCCATGGATTATTCCCGGAGAGGCTCAGGCGCGGCTTCGCCCATTTCCAGATGGCCTTGAGCCTGCCAACGTGGCGGCGGATGGTCGCCGGTGCCAGTCCCGGACCATCCTCGTTTCCACCGCTGACCACCCGAGCTTTCCGGCTGCGAGCTTGCCCAGCCGTCAACTTGGAAAGGTGAGAGACGTAGGCGGCAGCATCCGCAGACGTCAGGAGCCGCAGCGGCTTGTCGCCCCACCATTCGGAGAACATGGCGATAGTAGCGGCGTACTGCCTCGCTGTGTTCGCTGGGCGGCGACCGGGCTGGCGTTGCCACTCCCTCAGCCATTCACCTGCCGTCTCGCTAAAAGGAGGGTCGTACAGCCCCCTGCTGAGCGGCTCCGCTCCCTGCCTGAGCCGCACCCCGTCGATCAGCCCATCGAGGCGAGCGCGCTCCTCGGCGGTCAGTTCAGGCTCGGCGTAGGGGTCGTGGGGGTCGGCGCGGCCCCACGCCGCGTCCAATGTCTCGTCAACGATAGCCTCAACCGCCGCCTCTACGGGGTCCACCTCAGCCTCTCGCCCGTCCGGAAGTGGAATGCTCACACCATCCAGCCTCAGCGCCCCGCTCAACACCTCCCGCTGTGCGTCTATGTAACGGAGCCTTGCCAAAGCGTCCTTTGCATCCCGGCTGCCCTTGACCGCCTGCTTCTCCAGCTTGATGCGTTCCGCCAAAGCTGCTGCCGCAGCGCGAGCAACCTTCACGTCAGAAGTCTTTAACGAATGCTCCAGCTTCACCCTGCCGCCGTATCGGCCCCTTAGTTCTGCCGGGATAGGGATATTCGCGTAATAGGTCCGCTTGCGGAGCTTGATATAATTCGGCATGGCAACGGCAAAAGTTGGGACACCAAATTGGGACACCTTTTGGGGGCACCTGGGGAAATAGTCAATATTTATCAAACATTTCCGTCAGTTAGTCGGGAACGATCAAGTATCCTGTCTCCCCGACCATCGTTTTTCCCCTCAGGGCCTTATCGTTTGCTCGCGGGCGCAAGCCCGCCGGCCATCACGCCAGCCCCGCCGTTTCCAGGATCAGCCACACGCCGATAATCAGGAACAGCAGCGCCGCGATCTTGTGAACCACGTCCACCGGCACCCGCTTCACCAGCCCGTTGCCGAGGAAGACCGCCGGAACATTGGCGATCATCATGCCCAGCGTCGTGCCGATGGTCACATGCAGCAAGTCATGGAAGCGCGCGCCAAGCGCCACCGTGGCGATCTGGGTCTTGTCTCCCATCTCCACCAGGAAGAAGGCCACCAGCGTGGTCAGGAACGCGCCATAGCGCGGGGACACCGGCCCGGCATCATCCAGCTTGTCCGGCACCAGGGTCCAAATGGCCATGCCGATGAACGAGGCGGCGATGAGATAGCGAAACCACTGGCTGTCCAACAGGAACGCGGCTTCCGTCCCAACCAGCGCGGCGAGAAAGTGATTGGCGATGGTGGCAAGGAAGATTCCCGCCACGACCAGCCAAGGCCGCTTGAAGCGGGTTGCCAGAACGATCGCCAAAAGCTGGGTCTTGTCGCCGATTTCCGCGAGGGACACGACCGCCATGGAGGTCAGTAAAGCTTCCATGAGACATCCGCAGCCGGGCCAATTTCAGCCAACAGCACCAGCCCCCCGCCCGGCTGGTACGGAAGTCCGGCGCCATTGGTCTCGCCCGAGCGGTGCTCCACTCCTTTCGCGCCATGGCCTCTCGGCCAAGTATGTTGACGCGCAAGCCCGTTCCTCGGAACGGCTGGCTACTCCCCAGTGACACGGTTTCGTTAAACGAGGCCGTGCCACAAGGCAAGTCCAAGAGAGACGCAATCGCCGTCAACGCCTGGAATTCCGGCCCTTGGCAGGAGGTCCGCCTTCGCCAACTAACCAAATATTTTTAGTTTAATATCAGCAGCTTACCGTCGGTTTTTCTTACATGGCACTCAAGTTAATCTAAAGAGCTTTTGTCTATCCCGTTGATATGTCCGCACAGAATTGCGTGGCATGAAACCTGCGTAAGCTTGATCGCTGAGTCCCACTCTTGTCCGCCCCCTGGGCAGCCAACGGAACCGGAACCAGGGGCTTCACAGAAACGCAGAGGTGCTCTGATGATCAAGCTACGGACCATCGCGTCGGGCCTTGCGCTTGCAGCGGCAGGCATCTGCCTGTCCGCAACCGCAAACGCCGCCATGATCACCCAATGGGAGTTCCAGGCGACGAATGACTGGGTGAGTACGGGCTTCACGAGCCCCGGAAATCAGACGCCCACCAACAACTTCATCGTCTCCAACGTCCTGCCGGACGGCAGCGACCCCAACGGGCTTGGCGGAGCCTACGATATCATTCAATGGGGCACCCCGGCCTCGGGCAGCCCGTCCCGCAGCTTCCTGGCGATCGACGACGCGCACGGCTCAGACAGTCTGTTCACCAACGATCCAAACGGCATCCCCGGCGCGACGCTCTATCACGGCAACTATCGCCAACTCTCGTCGGGCGAAGGCTGGCTCGACTTCACCAGCGCCGTCGCCAATATCACCCTGACCCCCCTCTCCCCGTCAGGCGAGCCGCTGGGCCCGTTCCAGCGCGCCTTCTTCATCGACTTCACGGAGACGCTGGACACCGCCAACATCGGCACCTGCCCTGGCGCGCCCTGGCCGGCGGGAACCGAACCCTGCCCGGACTCCTTCACCGTCGATCTGTCGAACGCCTCCTTCACCATCCAGATTGAGGATTATCTTTACACCTTCAGCCTGCTGCTGGTGGATCAGCTCGGCTCCGAGAACATTGCGCGGCTGACGCCAAACGGGGATGGCACCGCAACCGTATGGACCGCGGAAGATGTCCGCAGCCGCCTGTCCACCCGAATTTTCGTCACAGCGCAGCAGGTGCCCGAGCCGGCTCCGCTCACGCTTCTGGGAACAGCGCTTGCCGCGTTCGGCCTGATGCGTCGCCGGGCACGCAAGCCATCCGCCGCCTGAAGCGCGGCACTCTCGCCTCAAAGGCAAGGGCTCGTCCTCCTGAGAGCGGGGGAGTCGTCGCGGCGGCTCCCCCGACCGGCGCAAAACCTGCGGAAGAAGACCCGGCCCCGGCGGCCGGTTAAGCCGGAAAAACCGCGAACTGCCTTCCTCCCTCTTCGACGCTGACGGACTGCGATGGCCCGCCCCGAGCGAGCGCCAGGCCGTTCTCGGCCGGCAGCAATTGTTGCTAAGTGCTTTTTTCTTGGACCCTCTTCATCACTCGGCAGTTTGTGCAGCCGAGGGGCACGGACCTTAGATTTTATATTGGTTGTGTTTCGGGAGGTGCCATCATGAAACAGTTACGGCCAGCCCTTTTGGGCACAGCGTTCAGTCTCACGGTGCTTATCGGCGCCGCAACGGCCCAAGCCGCGCCAGTCCAGAACTGGGTCGTTTCGATCTCCAACGACTGGTCCAACACATCCTTCACCGGCGGCCCGTTTGCGGTCGAGCCGACTGACCCGTTCAGCGTGGGCGATACGCTCCCGGACGGGTCTGATCCCCGCAACCTTACCTATGACATCATCAGCTGGGGAACGCCGACCACCGATGCCGGGCGCAGCTTCCTCGCCGTTGATGATACCGTCACCATCGGCGGCCTGACCACGGGCAGCACCCAAGGCGTTGCCGGTGCGTCCTTCTACCATGGCAACTACCGCCAAGCGACGGCAACGGCCGAAAACCCGGCCGAGCGCTGGCTGGACAATACGACATTGGATCTCACCATCACCCTGACCCCGGAGGGGCAGGACTCCGCCGCCCGGACCTTCACCCACAGCATTCCCATCGACTTCATGGAGACGCGGAACACCGCCTCCGTGGATGACTGCGCCGGCGCGCCCTGGGGTTCCAGCACCACAGCCTGTCCTGACAGCCTTACGGTTCTGGACGAGGCCGCCAACTTCTCCTTCGTCTTTGACGACGTCAGCTACGTGCTGTCGTTCGTGTTCGATCCCGCCAATTCGCTCAACGTGGCGCGGATCGACAGCGGTGAAGGCGCCTCCACCGTCTGGACCAACGAGGGTGTTCGCAGCCGCCTTGCGACACGGCTGCTGATCCGCGCTGCGGACGCGGGCCCTGCGCCTGTGCCCGAGCCCGGCTCGCTCGCCATCGCGGCTGCGGGCCTTGCATTCCTCGGCTTTGCCCGCCTGAAACGACGCGCCTGATTATCGCCCCCGCCTGCCCCTGAGGGTCAAGGCCGGGAGACTGTGGCGCCAACACACCCGGACAGCGCCGACCTGCCATCGCGCAGGCCGGTGCTGTCTGGCGTCTGGCTGCCATCCCTCGCCATAACGCCACCCTGTTAACCCCATTGAACCTTCGCGCAGCCTTGAACGGGCCGCCGCCGAGCCGCCTTCTGTCGGCCAGCTTTACGAAAAGTCCTGGAACATATTCTTGGCCCGAAACAACCCTTTCAATTTGTGCTTCTTTTCCAGTTGGCATGGATTCTGCTTAGTATTTACAGCCTATGACGGACGGATTGTTTCTTTACCGCTCCGGTTAAAAGGGCGCCCGCTCGATGCTACTGGATAGGTGGTGTTATGAAGAGATTGAAGACCCTGGTGCCTTCTGTTGCTTTTCTGGCGTCCGTCGCGATGGCCGCAGGCGTGGCCAACGCAGCTCCCATCGTCGAATGGGGTTTCAGCCTGACCAACCAGTGGGACCAGGCCAGCACCACGTGGAGCCCCGGTGGCGTTGTCCCCGCCGCGCCGTTCGGCAGCGGCAACGTCCTGCCGGATGGCAATGACCCTGCCGGCTCCTACACCTATATTCAGTGGGGTTCACCGGCGGTCCCTGGCGGCAGCAAGAGCTTTCTGGCGGCGGACTCGCCCGTTGTCCGATCGGGGCTGTTCACCAACGATTCCGCTGGCGTCAGCGGCTCCTACTATTACCACGGCAATTACATCCAGTACTCGCCCTCCAATACCCGCGAGAGCTGGATGAGCAGCACCAAGCTGACCACCGAAATCACCCTCCAGTCGCTCGATCCCGCCGGTCAGAACATCGAGATCACCCGGTCCTACTCCATTTCCTTCCAGGAGACGCTCAACGAGGTTCCGCTGGAGCAGTGCCCCGGCTATCCGTGGCCGCCGATGGGTCCGGCGCCCGGCATGCCGACCTGTCCCGACCAGCTGACCATCGACATCTCCGATCTCACGTTCAGCACCGGGGTCATTGATGGCTACATTTACGACTTCACCGTGGTCTTCGACCCAACGAGCTTTGAGAACATCGCGGGCGTCACGCAAAATCCGGATGGCACCGTGACCCTCTGGACCAACGAGGAGGTGCTGAGCCGCCTCGGCACCCGCATCTATGTCACGGCGCGCGTTCCAGAGCCGGCTCCGCTGGCGCTGCTCGGCGCTGGTCTCCTGTTCGGGGGGCTGGCCATGCGTCGCCGCAAAGTCGCGTAACCAGTACATCGTCCGGGCGAGCATCGCCCACCTGAAGAGCGGCTCTCGGGCCGCTCTTTTTTTGCCGTTCACCACCGGTTCCAGACCACCAGTGCCCAAAGTCCGTTACGGATTTTCAACTATTACCCGAAGTATCGATAACAAATCGAAACAAATAATATGACGTAAGCGCAACATATCTCGTTTATATCAGCAACTACGTCGGATATTTTTACACAAATTATAATACATATAAAATTACATCTTCTCTAAGCTTTGGAAATCTCTCTGATTTAAACAATTGGCACGCCCCATGCATGGCAATGACTGCACAACATCAGGGTCCGGAGAGAACTGGGCTTCCTCAGATCAGGCTGAAAAAACTGTATGGGTGGTACCATGACCAAAATGAAATCCCTTCTCCCCGCCATTGCTGTCCTCGCGTCAGCAGCCGTGCCGAGCATGGCGCTTGCTGAGCCGATTCAGGAATGGTCCTTCACGATCTCCAACCAGTGGGACCAGAACAATACGGCGTGGGTTGGCAACGGCTCGACGCCGGCGGATGCCTTTGGCAGCGGCAGCACCCTTCCCGACGGCGCGGATCCGGCGGGCGACTACGCCTTCGTGCGTTGGGGAAGCCCGGAGAATAGCGGCGGCAACCGCAGCTTCCTCGCGGCGGACACCAATCTCACCCAGTCGAGCGTCTTCACCAATGGCGCGGGCGCGGCGGGTGCCTACTTCTACCATGGCAACTATTCGCTGCGGACCGGGGCCAACTACGAGAACACGCTGGATAAGACGCGGCTCATCTCGCAAATCGAGATCACGTCCGTAACCCCGACCGGTGTCTCGACCACGATCAATCGCGCCTTCAACATCGACTTCACCGAAACCCTCAATTCTCAGAATGGCGATTCTCTTCCGATCGAAGAGTGCGCCGGGTATGAGACCTGGGGCAGCGCGGTGAACGTTGCTTCCTGCCCCGACAGCTTCACCATCGACACGTCGGCGCTGCGCTTCACCACCGAAGCGATCGACGGTTACGTCTACGACTTCACCGTCGCGTTCGACCTGTCCACCCTGGACGGCATCGTCGGTGTCGGCTTCGATGGCGATCTGGCGACCATCTGGACCAGCGAGGGCATCCTCAGCCGCATCGGCACCATCGTAACGGTGACCGCGCGCGAGGTCCCGGAACCGGGTTCCATCGCGCTGCTGGGCGCGGGCCTGCTGACGACGGGCCTCGGGCTGCGGCGTCGCCGTCGCGCTCGTTAAGCAGCACAGACCATCTCCTGGCTGCGAGGAAGAGGGGTGCCCACCGGGCGCCCCTCTTTTCTGTCTGGGATCATTGCCAAGGGAGGTGAAAGGGGAACGCTCAGCCAGTGGCTTCGCCTCCTCTTTTGATCCCCCGTTCGGTTAAACGGGAGGCACCCGGCCACCTCGGTATGCGAGCCTTGGGTATCCAGCGGATTTTATGGCCCACGCAGGATGCGTCCCGAAAACAAATGGGAGTGCAGAGGGGCATCCGTGCGCGGAGGCGCACAAACAGGAAGGACCTCTGCGAAAAATACAATTTCCCAAAGCACCAAAGCGGAAGCACCAACGAAAAAGGGCACCAAGCGGTGCCCTTTTCCATAATCAGCAATGTTCCTGAACCGCTCAGACCAGGCGGCTCTGCTGTACCGCCGCCGCGATAAAGCTGGAGAACAGCGGGTGCGGATCGAACGGTTTGGACTTCAGCTCCGGGTGGAACTGCACGCCGATGAACCACGGGTGATCCGGGTACTCGATGGTCTCCGGCAGGGAGCCATCCGGCGACATGCCGGCGAACTTCATGCCGCAGGCCTCAAGCCGCTCGCGGTAGGCCACGTTCACCTCATAGCGGTGACGATGTCGCTCGCTGATCTCGGTCGAACCGTAGCATTCGGCGATCTTGGAGCCATCGGCCAGCTTGGCCGGGTAAGCGCCCAGCCGCATGGTGCCGCCCAGGTCGCCGCCTTCCTCGCGGGTTTCCACCTTGCCGTCGCGCACCCACTCGGTCAGCAGGCCGACGATCGGATCGGGGCACGGGCCAAACTCGGTGGACGATGCGCCGTTGATGCCGGCGAGGTTCCGCGCGCCCTCGATCACCGCCATCTGCATGCCGAAGCAGATGCCGAAATAGGGCACTTTGCGCTCGCGGGCGAAGCGGGCCGCCGCGATCTTGCCTTCCGAACCGCGCTGGCCAAAACCACCCGGCACCAGAATGCCGTGCAGCGGCTCGAGGCTGAGGACAGCGTCCTCCTTCTCGAACAGCTCGGCGTCGATCCACTCGATGTTCACGCGCACCCGGTTGGCGATGCCGCCGTGCACCAGCGCTTCGGACAGCGACTTGTACGCGTCCTTGAAGCCCGTGTACTTGCCGACAATGCCGATCGTCACCTCGCCTTCGGGGTGATGGATGCGCTCAACGATGTTCTGCCACTTGGTCAGATCCGGTGCGGGCGCGCCCGTGATGCCGAATGCCGCCAGCACTTCCGTGTCCAGCCCGGCCTCGTGATACTGCAGCGGCACCTCATAGATGCTGGAGGCATCCAGCGCCGGAATGACCGCAGACGGGCGCACGTTGCAGAACAGCGCGATCTTGGCCCGATCGCTCTCGGGCAGCGGCTGTTCGGAGCGGCACACCAGCACGTCCGGCTGGATGCCGATGCCGCGCAGCTCCTTCACGGAGTGCTGGGTCGGCTTGGTCTTCAGCTCACCCGCCGCCGCGATAAACGGCACCAGGGTCAGGTGAATGAAGATCGCCCGGCCGCGCCCCAGCTCGTTGCCGAGCTGGCGGATCGCCTCCATGAACGGCAGGCTTTCGATGTCGCCCACCGTGCCGCCGATCTCGCACAGCACGAAGTCTAGGTCCTCCGTATCGGACAGAGCGAATTCCTTGATCGCGTCCGTCACGTGCGGGATGACCTGCACCGTGCCGCCCAGGAAGCCGCCCCGGCGTTCCTTGGCCAGAATGTCCGAATAGATGCGGCCGGAGGTAATGTTGTCCGACCGGCGCGAGGGCACGCCGGTGAACCGCTCATAGTGGCCGAGGTCGAGGTCCGTCTCAGCGCCGTCGTCCGTCACATAGACCTCGCCGTGCTGATAGGGACTCATCGTCCCCGGATCGACATTGAGGTATGGATCGAACTTACGCAGACGGACCTTGTAGCCGCGCGCCTGGAGCAAGGCTGCAAGCGAAGCGGCCATCAGGCCTTTGCCGAGGGACGATACCACGCCGCCGGTGATGAATATGAACCGCGCCATGGGCCTACACTATAGACAAATTAAAACCATTCGCGCCACCAAATCTTGAGGTGGCGCGCTCGAATTCTGTGGGTAAGTTTTAGTCTCCGACCGGAACGGACGGAAGGTTGGGCAACGTCTGGGCGGGCTGCTGTTCCGGGGTTGCCGGGGTCGTCGGCGCGTTCTGGCCGGGGGTGGCCGGAGCGGTCGTCGTCGTACCCTGCTGCAACAACTGGTCGATTTCCGACGGAGCCCCCCGCTCAATCTTGGCGAGGAACGCCAGGCCGATCGAGGTCAGAATGAACAGGCCCGCCAGGATCGCCGTTGCGCGCGTCAGCAGGTTGGCCGCGCCACGCGCGGTCATCAAGCCGCCGCCACCGCCACCGATACCAAGGGCGCCGCCCTCGGAACGCTGAAGCAGAATGACGGTCACCAGCGCAACCGCGATCAGACTGTGGACGACGAGCAGAAAGGTCATCATCGGGAAAAGACTCCACCGGGCGCCCGAAAGCGGCGCCTCCATCGTGCCGGACGGCTGTTAGCCGGTACGCGCCGGATTTGCAACCCGGCGCGTCACCGTATTCACTGTTCTCAGGCCTTCACCCCGGCAACGATGCCAAGGAAATCCTGCGCTTTAAGGCTCGCGCCCCCCACCAGCGCGCCATCCACGTTTTCGATGGACAGCAGCTCGGCGGCGTTGGACGGCTTCACCGAGCCGCCGTAGAGCACCCGCATCCCCTCGCCTTCCGCGCCGAAGCGCTCGACCAGCTGGTGGCGGATGGCGGCATGCACGTCCGCCACTTCCGCGACGGTCGGGGTGCGGCCCGTACCGATGGCCCATACCGGCTCGTAGGCGATCACGGTGCTGGCGGCCGTCGCGCCTTCGGGCACCGAGCCCACGATCTGTCCGCCTACCACGTCGAGGGTGCGGCCTGCGTCGCGCTCCGCTTCCGTCTCGCCGACGCAGATGATGGCGGTGAGCCCGGCCCGCCAGGCGGCCTGGGCCTTGGCATTGACGACTTCGTTGGCCTCGCCGTGGTCGGCGCGCCGCTCGGAGTGGCCGACGATCACCAGGTTTGCGCCCGCATCCGCCAGCATTTCGGCGGAGGTGTCGCCGGTGTGCGCGCCGCTGGCCTTGGGGTGGCAGTCCTGCCCGCCGATCTGGATACGGCTGCCGGTGGCCTTGGCGGCAAAGGCGGCAACCAGGGTAAAGGGCGGACAGATGGCCGTATCGATTCGCTCGGAGGCCTGCGCGACGCCTGCGATCATCGCCTCCAGCTCGGCGATGGATGCCGCCAGCCCGTTCATTTTCCAGTTGCCTGCGATCAGCGGTCGCCGCATCACCACGTCCAGCCCTCCCTCGTATCGTATCAAAAATTCACGGTCTCGAACTGGGCCGGTGGATAGCAGAAGCCGGGTCAAAATGGCAAAGCTCATCGCGCGCCAACGGCTTGGGAACCATTTCTTCCGCCTGACCGACCCAAGGATGCTTGCCGTGTCGGTGCCGCCTACCTATGATCCGCGCCCGTTCTAGATCCTCTATTCGTGGCAGGCACTCCATGCTCGCAACAATTCGCAAAGCGCTTTCCTCCTGGGTCGTCGTCGGCCTTCTCGCCCTGCTCGTGGCGGCCTTCGTGCTGACCAGCGTGCAGGATCCCTTCTCCCTCGGCGGGGGCGCGCGGCTTGCGAAGGTGGGCGGCCAGACCATTTCCACCAATGAATTCGTCCAGCAGTTCGAGCGGATCTTCCGCATGGAACAGCGCGATCGCCCCGAGATGACCCGCGCCGACGCCGTGCGCGCCGGGGCCGACCGCCAGGTGCTGTCGCTCCTGATCACCTCCTCGGCCTTCCAGGACTTCGCGGAAGAGACTGGCGTTGCCGCCGGCCCGCGCAACCTGAGCAATGCGATCCGCTCCAACCAGGCGTTCCAGATCGCCGGCCAGTTCGACCAGGCGACCTACGAGGGCGTGCTTGCCCAGAACAACATGCACAAGAAGGACTTCCAGCGCATGCTGGCGGCCGAGCTGGCCCGCGACCAGTTCATCAAGACGGTCTCTCTGGCGCCCGTCGTGCCGGAGCGCCTCACCAACGCCTATGTCACGCTGTTGCAGGAAGCCCGCACCGCCTCCATCGCCGTGGTGCCGTCCGAGAAGTACGCCGGCAGCATCGGCGCGCCCGACGACAAGGCGCTTGAGGCCTTCTACCAGGACAACATCCAGTCCTATACCGTGCCCGAGATGCGGAGCTTCAAGTACATCCTCCTCAGCCCGGAGGTTGTGGAGCCGACCATCAAGCTCACCGATGCCGACCTGAAGACCTATTACGACGAGCATGCCGACCAGTACGCTGGAGCCGAGAAGCGCACGCTCCAGCAATTGCTGCTGGCCGACGAGGCAACGGCCCGCAAGGCCTATGAGCGGATCAGCAAGGGCGAGGATTTCGTCGCCGTGGCGGCCGATGTTGGCGGCTTCTCGAAAAGCGACCTCAACCTTGGCGAGATGAGCCGCCAGCAGCTGGCCAAGGATACGTCCGAGGCGGCGGCTTCGGCGGCCTTTGGCCTGCCGGAGGGCACGGTGAGCAGCCCGGTCCAGTCGGAACTCGGCTGGCACCTGTTCCGCACCACCAAGATTACCAAGGTGGAAGGCCGTCCGTTCACGACGGTGAAGGATGAAATCGCCCAGACCCTGCGCCACGAGCGCGCGCTTGACCGCATCTACGAGGTAAGCCGCCAGGTGGAGGACGCGCTGGCGAACGGCGATGACCTCGAGGCCATCGGCAAGACCTACAACCTGCCCGTCGTCTCGGTGCCGAGCGTGACCCGCGTCGGCCTCGACAAGAATGGCCAGCCAATCCAGATGGCCCCGCAGGCCAAGGAGATGCTGGGCCATGTGTTCGATCAGCGCCCGGACGAAGACCCGACGGTCAACGAGCTGGACAAGGACACCTACTACGTGTCCAAGGTCGAGACGGTCACCCCGCCGACCCCGCGTCCGCTGGCCGAGATCAAGCCGCAGGTGACCGCCGCCTGGCGCGCCAGCGAGATGGAAAAGAAGGCGAAGGCCGCGGCCGATGCCATCGTCGCCGCCGTCAAGGGTGGCCAGGCGCTGGCCGCCGCCGCGCAGAAACAGGGGATCCAGGCGCCCCGCCCGCTCACGGTTCGTCGGATCGATGCCATGCAGCAGGGCGCGCAGCTGCCGCCGCCGGTGCGCGCCATGTTCACCATCCAGAAGGGCGACATCCAGGCCATCCCGGCTCCGGGCGGCCAGGGCTTCTTCATCGTCAAGGTGGACAACATCGAGACCAAGCCGGGCGCGGACGCCGTCATGCTGAAGGTCGCCACCCAGCAGGAAATCCAGGGCTCGGCCGGCACGGAACTGGCCGCCGCCTTTGCCCAGGCCGTCCGTTCGGACGTGGGTGTTCGTATCAACGAGGCCGCGTTCGGCCAGGTTCGCAGCCAGCTGCTCTCGGGCAGCGCGGAGTAGCTTAAAGTGGACATCTCCCCCGAGTTTTCCGACTTCGCGTCCAAATACGAGGCAGGTCAACCTCAATGCGTGTGGATGCGGCGCGTGGCCGATACCGAAACGCCGGTTTCGGCCATGCTCAAGGTCGGGCTGGATGACCAGGCGTCCTTCCTGTTGGAATCGGTCGAGGGCGGCGCCGTTCGCGGCCGCTACTCGCTCATCGGTCTCCAGCCGGATGTGCTCTGGCGGGCTCGGGGAGTCGCGCGGAAATTGCCCGCGATGCGCTGAACGCGCCGGACAGCTTCGAGCCCTGCGCGGGCGATGCCCTGCAGGAACTTCGCACACTCATCGACTCCTGCCGCATGGATGTGCCGGAGGCCCTGCCCAAGGCGCTGGCCCTGGTTGTCGGCTACATGAGCTACGAGACCACGCGGCTGGTCGAGCGCCTGCCTGAACCCAAGGACAGCCCGCTGGGCCTGCCGGACCTGTTCTTTCTGCGCCCTACCGTGCTGCTGGTATTCGACCGGCTGAAGGACGACCTGTTCCTCATCGCGCCGGTTTATCCCGGCAAGCTCGATGCACGCGCCGCCTATGAGCAGGCCATCGAACGGCTGAACAGCGTGGCGGGCCGCCTGGCCCAGCCTCTACCTGGCGGCGTCCGGCAGGACGCCGAGATCCCCGAGATCGCCATCACGCCTCATCTGGCGCCCGGCGCCTATCAGGACATGGTGCAGCGCGCCAAGGAATACATTGCGGCGGGCGACATCTTCCAGGTGGTGCTGGCCCAGCGCTTCTCCTCACCCTTCACGCTGCCGCCGTTCGAGCTCTACCGGGCGCTGCGGCGCATCAACCCCTCCCCGTTCCTCTATTTCCTCAACCTGCCCGGCTTCTCGGTCATCGGCTCCAGCCCCGAGATTCTGGTGCGCGTGCGCGATGGCGACGTGACCATCCGGCCCATCGCCGGCACCCGCCCGCGTGGGCGCACGGCGGAAGAGGATGAGGCCAACCGGGACAGCCTGCTGGCCGACCCCAAGGAACTCTCCGAGCACCTGATGCTGCTCGACCTCGGCCGCAACGACGTGGGCCGCGTCTCCTCGCCCGGCACCGTGAAGGTGACGGACCGCTTCTTCGTTGAGATGTACAGCCATGTCATGCACATCGTCTCCAACGTGCGTGGGCGGCTGGACCCCAGGTTTGATGCGGTTGATGCCCTCATGGCGGGCTTTCCGGCGGGCACCGTCAGCGGCGCGCCCAAGATTCGCGCCATGGAGATCATCAACGAGCTGGAACCGGAGGCGCGCGGCCCCTACGCCGGCGGCGTCGGCTACTTCTCGCCGGACGGTTCGATGGACAGCTGCATCGTCCTTCGCACCGCCATCGTCAAGGACGGCACCATGCATGTCCAATCCGGCGCGGGCATCGTCGCCGACAGCACCCCCGCCTATGAGCAGCGCGAATGCGAAGCCAAGGCCGGAGCCCTGTTCGCCGCCGCCCGCGAAGCGGTGCGTCTCGCTCGTCAGGCGCGCGGCAATCAGGCGTAAGCTGGGTTTACGGTTCTTTTTGCAGAGGGGCCCCCGTGCGCGGAGGCGCACAAACACTGGACGTCCCCCTGCACCCCCGTCTCGTTTATCGGGCCGCGGTTCCAACACCAATCTGGATAAAATATGTTAAAATTTTCATCCATATTGGCAAATCGCCGCTAATGGGGTTAAAACGCTTTTTGAGAGGTTTTTCCCTATTTTAGCTAGGGTGGTAGCGGGCACCTCCGGAATCGCGCTGTAAGGTGCCTTTACGGGGCCTGGCAGGGCATCCGGGCGCAGAGTCTCGCCCCGTTTTACCCGCCAGCCGAAATTGGGCCGCGCCCTTCATCCCGCGCACGACCCTGTAACAAACGGGAGGTGCAGGAGGGTTACGACCCTCCTGCAAACCAAATCTTCAAGAAACACTAACTCCGCGCGGAGCCCTTCCGGTCCCGCGCCAGCCGCCACAGGGGTGAGCCGCGCGTGGCGATGATGGCGCTGACCGGCACCAGATCGAACCCCTTTTCCCGTGCCTTGGGCAACCAGGCTTCCAGCACCTTGAGAGTCTGGGCGTGCGGGTGGCCGATGGCGATGGCGCTGCCATAGCGCCGGGCCAGGCTTTCCGTCTCCGCCAGCTGTCGCTCGATAGCGGCAGCCGTGATGTCGTTATCGAGAAATACGTCCCGCTCCGCGTAGGGCAGGCTGATCCGCGCGGCAATGGCGCGGGCGGTGGATCTGGCCGTGGTGCGCAGAATCGAGGAAATAGCCGCCATCCTGCCTCAGCCGCCCCAGCACCAGTTCCATGGCCGCCGCATTCTCGGTCATCGCGCTGCCCATGTGGTTGTTGACGCCCACATGCCCCGGCACGTGGGCCAGGTTCCAGGTCAACCGCTTCTCCAGCTCACCCGCGCCAAGGCCAAGCCGCAGAGCCTCGGGACCGGGGTCGGATCGCCCTTCCGGCTCCATGGGCAGGTGGACGATTACCTCGTGGCCATTGGCCCGCGCCCGCTCGCTCAGCGCGGCGATCGACTGGCCATAGGGCAGAAAGGCCAGCGTCAGCGGCCCAGGCAGGTCGACAGCCCGGCGGCTCTCCGCATGTCGCAGGCCAAGATCATCAATGACAATCGCAATCTGCGGCCTGCCGCCCGGCGGCGTCTTCAGCGGCTTCAGTGGCGGCGCTTTTTCCCCTTCCGGCAGAATCGCCTCCGTCTGCGGGGGAGCCGTTGCTTCCGGCGATACGCTTGCCATTTCTTCAGGCCGCAAATCCGTGGGCGCGGGCCTTGGCGCGGGTTCAGGCCGGCGCGGCGGCGTCAGCGGCACCACCCGGCTGCCCTTGCCGGCCCGCTCGGGGCGCGGCCAGAGACCAAACGCCAGGCCTCCCGCCGTCAGCGCAAGCCCGCCCGCGATGGCGCGCCGGGTCCAGCGGCGCGGCGCCTCGCCTTCCGTCAGACCACCGTCCGCCTCGACGTTGACGGCCGGATCGGCCACATCCCCGGCATCGGGCAAACGGCCGGGATTGGCCCTTGTCGAGGTCCCCTCGGCCCGCTTGCCGGCGATCGCGCTGGCGTTGCTCCTGTCAGAGTCGCCCCCGGCTGGATCATGACCGGATGCGCCCTGGTCAGCCGGGCCTTGCGTCTTTTGGCCCCGCCCTATCAGCCTCGCCCTTCTGGATGTGTGGTCTGTCATGATCTTTTGTAACTTGGCCCTTGGGATTCCGAGCATGAAAATTATGGCAAACCGGGCAGAAATCCCCGATAAGGCAGGCAAGGTTTGTTGACGCCCCCGGGTTTGTCCACGTCAGTCTTGTGGTTGAGGCGCTATGATCGTTGTTATCGATAACTATGATAGTTTCACGTACAATCTTGTCCATTACCTGGGCGAGCTTGGCGCTGAAACCTCCGTCATCCGGAACGATCAGGCCAGCGTGGATGAAGTCCTGGCGCTTCGTCCGCACGGGATTCTGCTGTCGCCCGGCCCCTGCACCCCGAACGAGGCGGGCATCTGCCTTGCTCTGATCGAGAAGGCCGCAGGCGCAGTTCCTATCCTTGGCGTCTGCCTTGGCCACCAGTCCATCGGCCAGGCGTTCGGCGGCCGGGTCATACGCGCGCCCCAGGTCATGCACGGCAAGCGCTCGGCCGTGTGGCACACCGGCCAGGGCATATTCGCGGGATTGCCCAAGCCCTTCCAGGCCACGCGCTACCATTCGCTTATCGTGGAGCGTGAAAACCTGCCGGAATGCCTTGAAATCACAGCAGAAACGGAAGACGGAATCATCATGGGCCTGCAACACCGGGAGTTGCCCATCCACGGGGTGCAATTCCACCCTGAAAGCATCGCCACCGAGGCCGGCCATCAGCTGCTCGGCAACTTCCTCGCCCTGTGCGGCCTGCCTGTCCGCCAGGTGGCGGCATGAGCGCGCTGCTTGCCGATTTCCAGGCCATCCTGAGCCGCCTGGCTGCTGGAGAGGCGCTGGAGGACAACCAGTCCGCCGCCGCTTTTGACGCCATCATGGCGGGCAATGTTGCCCCGGCCGTGGTCGGCGCGTTTCTTATGGGGCTCAAGATGCGCGGGGAAACCGCGGCCGATCTGGTGGCCGCCGCCGGGGCCATGCGCCGCCGCGCCATTCCCGTGGCTGCGCCGGCCGGCTCCATCGATACCTGCGGCACGGGCGGCGACGGCCTGTTCACTCTCAACGTCTCCACCGCTGCCGCCATCGTTACCGCCGCTTGCGGGGTCAAGGTCGCCAAGCACGGCAACCGGTCGGCCACGTCCCGGTCGTCCTCGGCCGGGGTATTGGAAGCGCTGGGCGTCGTCATCGGTCGCGAACCCGCCCATGTGGAGCGCTGCCTGGCAGAGCTGGGCATCACCTTCATTCTCGCCAATGCCCACCACCCGGCGATGAAGGCAGTGGCGGAGATCCGCCGCGCCCTCAAGGTGCCAACCATCTTCAATCTCGTTGGCCCGCTCACCAATCCCGCGAAGGTTACGCGCCAAGTCATTGGCGTCTATGCTGAAAAGTGGCTCGACCCCATGGCCGAGGCCATTGGCCGACTGGGCGCCCAGCGCGCCTGGATCATCTTTGGCGCGGGCGGCATGGATGAGTTGTCCCTCGCCGGCCCGTCCGTCGTGGCGGAGAACCGGGGCGGCCATGTCACCCGCTTCACCATCGTGCCGGAGGAGCTGGGGCTGACCACCGCTCCCATCGAGGCCATTCGCGGCGGCGATGCCGAGCACAATGCGGCAGCGATGCGCCGGATGCTGACGGGCGAGCCGGGGGCTTACCGCGATACCGTGATCCTGAACGCGGCGGCAGCCCTGGTCGTTGGCGACAAGGCTTCTACCTTGGCGGAAGGCGTTGCCCAGGCAACCGCCGCCATTGACAGCGGCAAGGCGGTCGGGCTTCTCGACCGTTGGATTTACATGACGAAGCAGAACTGATGACCGATACGCTGCAGAAGATCCTCTCCACCAAGCGCGAGCATGTCGCCCGCTGCAAGCTGGCCAAGCCTCTGTCGGCGGTCGAGGCCGACGCCAGGGCGCAGGAGCGGCCGCGCGGTTTCCTGATGGCGTTGGAGCGAGCCCGCCGCGAGGGCCGTTACGGTCTCATCGCTGAAATCAAGAAGGCCAGCCCCTCCAAGGGGTTGATCCGCGAGGACTTTGACCCGCCGGCACTGGCCGAGGCCTATCTCGCGGGCGGTGCCACCTGCCTTTCGATCCTGACGGACGAACCCTATTTCCAGGGCTGCAACGCCTATCTCAAGGCCGCGCGGCGGACGGTACCCCTGCCCGTTCTGCGGAAGGACTTCATGATCGACCCCTACCAGGTGGTCGAAGCCCGCGCCATCGGGGCGGATTGCATCCTGCTCATCATCGCCGGGCTTGAGGACAGCCAGGCCGCCGAGCTGGAGGCCGCCGCCGAAAGCCTCGGCATGGATGTGCTCGTCGAGGTGCACAGCGCCGAGGAGCTGGAGCGGGCCACCCGTCTCAACTCCCGCCTGCTCGGCATCAACAACCGCAATCTCAAGACCATGAGCGTGGACATCAACACCACGATCGAGCTGGCGAGCCTTTTGCCCCAGGGCTATCTGGTGGTCGGCGAAAGCGGTCTTCGCACCAAGGCGGACCTGGACCTGCTGGCCGCCCGCAGTGTCACCACCTTTCTCGTGGGCGAATCCCTCATGGCCCAGCCGGACGTGACGGCGGCCACCCGCTCCCTCCTCGGCCTGGCGGCGGAGTAACCTTATGGCGGGCGGGCTCAGCCATATCGGCGCGGGCGGGGAGGCCCACATGGTCGATGTCTCGGCCAAGGCCGCGACCGAGCGGCGGGCCCTGGCCACCGGGCGCATTCTCATGTCTCCGCAAGCCTTTGCCGCCGTTCGGGACAACGCCATCGCCAAGGGCGACGTGCTATCGGTTGCCCGTGTCGCCGGCATCATGGCGGCCAAGCGCACGTCAGACCTCATTCCGCTGTGTCATCCCCTGCCCATTCAGAAGATTTCGGTCGATTTCGCGTTGGAAGAGCAGGACTTCGCCATTTCCGTCATGGCCATGGTGAAAACCACTGGCCAGACAGGCGTTGAGATGGAAGCGCTGACAGCGGCAAGCATCGCCCTTCTCACCGTCTACGACATGGCCAAGGCGGTGGATAAGGCGATGCGGATTGAAGGCGTCCGCCTGCTGGAAAAGACGGGCGGCAAATCGGGTACCTTTAAAGCGGAGGCGTAACATGCTGAGCGTGGCGGAGGCGCAGGCACGGGTTCTGGCAGCCGCTGGCGCGCGCCGGCGCGAAACCGTGCCTCTTCACGAGGCTCACGGCTGCTATCTGGCGGAGGATGTCACTGCCCTGCTCTCCCAGCCGCCGTTCAACGCCTCGGCGATGGATGGCTACGCCGTCCGCTTCGAGGATATCGCCCCTGGCATGACCATGCCGGTCATCGGCGAGGCCCTTGCGGGCAAGGCGTTCGATGGCGTGTGGGAAGAAGGCGTCGCCATCCGCATTCTCACCGGCGCGCCCATGCCGGAAGGCACGGATACGGTCATCCTTCAGGAAGACGTGGCCTATGAGGACGGCGCAATCCGCATCATGGAGGAAGGCCCCGGCTTTGCCGGACGCCACGTCCGCAAGGCGGGGCAGGATTTCGCCCTTGGTGCCCTGCTGCTCAAGGCCGGTAGCCGGCTGAACGCCCGCGCCATTGCGCTGATGGCCGCCAGCGGCCATGGCATGGCCGAGGTCTACGCCCGCCCGCGCATCGCCATTCTGGCCACCGGCGACGAATTGGTGCCGCCCGGCGCGCAGCCCGGCCCGGACCAGATCATCAACTCCAACGGCGTCATGCTGTCGGCTCTTGCCCGCGCGGCAGGGGCCGAAGTCGCCGATCTCGGCATCCTGCCCGATCGTCATGATGTCATCCGCGACGCCATCGCGGACGTGAAGGACGTGGACATTCTCGTCACCGTCGGCGGCGCGTCGGTGGGCGATCACGACTACGTGCAGGCGGCGCTCGTCGATGCCGGCGCCACCATCGATTTCTGGAAAATCGCCATGCGCCCCGGCAAGCCGATGATGCTGGGCACGCTGGGCGATGCGGTCGCCATCGGCCTGCCGGGCAATCCGGTTTCGGCCTATGTGTGCGCCCAGCTGTTCCTGTTGCCGCTGGTGCGCCACCTCATGGGCGCCTCCAATCCATTCCCTGCGCCGCTCCAGGGCCGTCTGACGATGGACATGCCCGCCAACGGCCCGCGCGCCAATTACCAGCGCGCCCACGTCGCCGCCGGGCCGGACGGCTGGGAGGTTACCCCCTTCCCGGTGCAGGACAGCGCCATGCTCTCCCGCCTTGAGGAGGCCAATGCGCTCGCCATCCGCCCGGCCGAGGCTCCGGCCGCGGAAAAAGGGTCGAATATCGCGTTTCTGCCCCTCAACAATGATTGACGCCTTTGTGGAACTTTCATAGAACGTTCATAGTCTGTTCCACAAGGACTTGGGCATGCTCACCCGCAAGCAACACGATCTGCTGATTTTCATTCATCAGCGCCTCGAGGCGACCGGCATCTCGCCGTCGTTCGAGGAAATGAAGGAAGCGCTGGGCCTCAAATCGAAGTCCGGCGTGCATCGGCTCATCAACGCTTTGGTGGAGCGCAACTTCATCCGCCGCCTGCCCAACCGGGCCCGCGCGCTGGAGGTGCTGCGCCTGCCTGATGCGGCTGCGCCCTCCCGCGGTGTCAAGCCGCAGCTGGCCAGCGATCGGGATGCCGCCATCGCTGCCGCCGACAACGTGGTGCGTGGCACCTTCGGCAAGCCGAAGGCCCCGGCTGTAGCCACCACGGCATCCTTCGTGGAGATTCCGCTGCATGGCCGCGTCGCCGCCGGTCAGCCCATCGAGGCGCTGGAGAGCGATCGCCAACTGGCCGTACCGCCGGCGCTGCTTGGCCCCGGCCAGCACTTCGCGCTGGAGGTCTCGGGCGACTCCATGGTGGAGGCGGGCATTCTGGATGGCGACTACGCCATCATCCGCAAGGCCGACCATGCGCTGGACGGCGACATCATCGTTGCCCTGGTGGACGATGAGGAAGCGACGCTGAAGCGCCTGCGCCGCAAGGAAGGCAAGGTCCGGCTGGAGCCAGCCAACGCTGCCTACAAGACGCAGGTTTACGAACCCAAGCGCGTCCGCATCCAGGGCAAGCTCGTCGGCCTGATGCGCCGATATTGAGTTGGCCGGTCCTGCGCTGGCCGGTACTGGATTAATTGTGGAATTTTGATTTTGCGGGAGGGGCCCCGTGTGCAGAGGCGCACAAGCAATAAGGCCCCTCCTTCACCTCCCTTACATTATCGGGCCCTTCGTTATCAGGCTGCGCCCTGCATGAGCGCAAAGCCGTCTAGGGTCTCCGCGTCGACACAACCGTTCGACCGGGCGCGCCCCATTTAAATCCCCAGCATTCGTCAATCCCCAGCCTTCACGCCACCGCCTGACCGGGTGCGTCCCCAAAAACGAAGGGGGGTCGCAGGGGGACAAGTCCCCTGCAATGAAAATCAACACCCCTTAAACCCGCTCAACGCCCGGCGGCGGCCCACGGGTGGCGGCCGCGCTGCGTTTCAGCTCCCTGCACGTCAAGCCGGCCGCCATCGAGAAAGCGCAGCGTTGTGGCCCCCAGCCGCTCCCGCGCCGGGGCGTCCAGCTTCAGCCGTTTCGGCGCGCACCAGCCCGGCAAGCGGCGCGGCGCGATCACGATGTCATTGTCCGCGCACAGGCGCCGCAGCGCCGGGGCCTCAAACCAATCCTTCAGCCACACGACCGACCACCAGCGTCCGGCCTGCCACAGCGCCACCCGGCATACCCCCTCGCCGCAGTCCTGAACCAGCCCCGGCGTTGCCGCCATATCGGCCAATGGCAGCATGGCGGTCGTATCCAGTCCGCTCTCCTCCAGCCACATCTCGCGGGCGAACGCGCCGCGCCGTAGGGTGGAGAACGCCATGCGCCCATCCTCCAGCCGCACCGCCATCATGCCGCCATCCTGGCTCACGAACAGGTCCGGGCGCGGCGTCATTGCGGCAAGCGCCACGCCGGCCAGCATGGGCAGCAGACCGCCGAGCCGCAGCCTCGTGCGCCACAGGCACAGCCAGACAAGGCCGAACATCATCAGCCCGAAGGCCGGATTGCTCGGCGTATGCCAGCGCACCACCGCGCCTTCCCAGCTTGAAACCTCCCGCGCCAGCGCGATGACGAGATCGAGCCCCACCCGGACCACCTCTGTCACCCAGTCGATCCCGCCCACGCTCTCCGCCAGCACCGCCGCCATCAGCCCCGGCATGATGACGAGGCTGGTGAGCGGTATGGCGATGAAGTTGGCAACGACGCCATAGACGCCGGTCTGGTTGAAGTGATGGATGGCGATGGGCGCAAGCATGGCCTCGGCCACAAGGCTGCTGAGGATCAGCCCCGCGCCCCAGCGGAGAAGCCGCCGCGCCCGCCCATCCCCCTCCTGCCGCCGCAGCCACCGCTCGGCGAAGCGGGATTGGTAGAGTGCCACCAGCCCGGTCACTGCCGCGAAGGACAGCTGGAAGCTGGGGCTCAGCAGCGCCTCCGGCCGGAACAGGAGGATGAGCCCTGCCCCCGTCGCCACCATCCGCAGGCTGATCGCCTGCCGCCCGAGCAGGAGGCCCGCGAGCACGATCAGCGTCGCGATGCAACTCCTCACCGTTGGCACGCTGCTTCCGGCGATGAGGGTGTAGGCGATGGCCGCCAGAGCAGCCGCCAGCGCCGCGAAGGTCTTGAGCGGCAGGCGCAGCGCCAGCCATGCGGAGAGCGCCAGCAGCCGGCGGGTGAGCAGAAACACGATGCTCGTCACCATGGCGATATGCAGCCCGGAGATGGAAATGAGGTGGGCCAGGCCGCTGTCCCGCATGGCCTGGGTCACGTCCTCCGGGATGCCAGAGCGGTCTCCCGTCACCAGCGCAGCAGCCATGCCGCCCGCCTCTCCCCCGATCCGCGCGCGCAAGCGCTCGCTCAGCCAGTCCCGCGCCGCCTCGATGCGGTCCATCACGCCCGTGTTCGGCGCAGGGGCGCTCACCACCGTCACCGCGCAGTGGATTGCGCCCACGCCCCCTATTTCCTCGAACCACGCCCGCTGCCCGAAGTCATAGCCGCCGGGCACCGCCGGGCCAGGCGGCGGTTGCAACCACGCCTTCACCCGCACCCGCGCGCCGCGTTCAATCGTCTCCCCCAGCGGTTTGCGGCTCGTCAGCCGCACGCGGGCCGGGGTTTCATCCGGCTTTAGCCTCGTAATGGCCGTCACCCGCACCACCAGCCGGTCGCGGCCGTCCGCCAGGGTCTCGCGCGACTCGACAAGGCCCGTCACCTCCCGCGCCGCACCGTTCAGCGGGAAGACCGGCGCGCGCACCGCCTCGCCCCGCGCCCAGGCGAGCAATATGCCCGCCGCCACCAGCAGTCCGGCCCAGCCAAGCAGCCGGCCCGCCACCTCCTGTCGCCAACACAGCAGCGCGGCCCCTGCCGCAATTGCGGCGGCTGCCAGCCACAAGTGCGGGCCAGGCAAGCAAAACCATGTTGCAATTCCAGCTCCCAGCGCCACTGGAGCCCACAGTGGCCACTGCTCGCGCTCGGCCAGCAGCAGCGCGTCCAGCCTCTGCCCCAGGCCGGATGCCCCCCGCTGAAACCAGAGTGCAGGGCCGGAAACGGCCCCGCTTGTGCCATGCGACGTTTGAACCACTTGTCCCGCTGTGCTAGAGCCGCCTGAACTTTTTTAACCACCACTTTCGGTCAGGTGTACGATGGGTTCAAGTCCAACCCCGGTGGTCACGCGCTTTGCGCCATCTCCGACCGGTTTCCTGCATATCGGCGGTGCCCGCACCGCCCTCTTCAACTATCTCTTCGCCCGTCATTTTGGCGGCAAGTTCCTGCTCCGCATCGAGGATACGGACCGCGAGCGCTCCACCCAGGCGGCGATCGATGCCATCATCGATGGCATGAAATGGCTCGACCTCGAATGGGATGGCGAAATCACCTATCAGTTCGCGCGCGCCGAGCGGCACGCCGAGGTGGCCCGCCAGCTGCTGGCCGAGGGCAAGGCCTACTACTGCTACGCGACGCCGGAAGAGCTGGAGGAGATGCGCGCCATCGCCCGCGCCGAGGGCCGGCCGATGAAGTACGACGGCCGCTGGCGCGACCGCGACCCGTCCGAGGCTCCGGAAGGCGTGAAGCCGGTCATCCGTCTCAAAGCCCCGCAAACGGGCGAGACCACCATCCGCGATCTGGTGCAGGGCGATGTCACCGTCTCTCACGAGCAGCTGGACGACATGGTCCTGCTGCGCGCCGATGGCACCCCCACCTACATGCTGGCGGTGGTGGTGGACGACCATGACATGGGCGTCACCCACGTTATCCGCGGCGACGATCACCTCAACAATGCCTTCCGCCAGCTGGCGCTCATTCGCGCCATGGGCTGGCCGGAGCCCACCTATGCCCACATCCCGCTCATTCATGGGGCGGACGGCGCCAAGCTCTCCAAGCGCCACGGCGCGCTGGGCGTCACCGACTATCGCGAGATGGGCTTTCTGCCCGAGGCGGTGGAGAACTATCTCCTGCGCCTCGGCTGGGGTTACGGCGATGAGGAGATCATTTCCCGCCAGCAGGCCATCGAGTGGTTTTCCATCGAAGCCGTGGGCCGTTCCCCTTCGCGCTTCGATTTGAAGAAACTTGAGTACCTCAATGGTCATTATATGCGGGAGGCTGACGACCTGCGCCTGACCGAACTGGTTGCGCCGCGTATCGAGTCCCTGCTTGAGCGGACCCTGTCGGTTACGGAGCGCTCCATGCTGCAAAGCAACATCAAGGAGCTGAAGGTTCGCGCCAAGACGTTGGTTGAATTGGCCCAGAGCGCACTTTTCTTCTTTCGCACTCGCCCAATTCCGCTCGACGCGGGCGCAATGAAGCTGCTACAACCTCCAGCACCCGATGTTCTTCGGGAAGCCCATCAGGCGCTGGCGGGAACCGCCGAGTGGCGGGCTGAGGCCCTTGAGGCAACGGTTCGTGCGCTGGCGGAACGTCTGGGGGTAGGACTGGGCAAGGTCGCGCAGCCCCTGCGCGCGGCATTGACCGGTTCAACGACTTCGCCTGGCATCTTCGACGTGCTGGCGGGGCTTGGGAGGGAGGAGAGCCTCGGCCGCATGGAAGACGCAATTGCGGCGACCGCGTCTGAGCAGTGAACACGACCATAAATGCGTAATGGGGATAGGTAAGGACGAGATATGACGAACAAGTCGGCTACGTTGAATACTGGGAACGGCAACATTGACCTTCCCATCCTGAGCGGCACCGTTGGGCCGGATGTCATCGACGTCCGCAAGCTCTATGGCGGAACCGGCATGTTCACCTACGATCCCGGCTTTACCTCGACGGCGAGCTGCGAGTCGAAGATCACCTACATCGATGGTGATCAGGGCGTGCTGCTGCACCGCGGCTACCCCATCGAGCAGCTGGCCGAGAAGTCCAACTTCATGGAAGTGGCCTACCTGCTGCTGCACGGCGAGCTGCCCGGCAAGGAAGAGTTCGAGCAGTTCCGCTACACCATCACCCGCCACACGATGGTGCACGAGCAGCTGGCCAACTTCTACCGCGGGTTCCGCCGCGACGCGCACCCGATGGCCATCATGTGCGGCGTGGTTGGCGCCCTGTCGGCCTTCTACCATGATTCGACCGACATCAACGATCCCGAGCAGCGCAAGATCGCCAGCCACCGGATGATCGCCAAGATCCCGACGCTGGCCGCCATGGCCTACAAATACTCCCTCGGCCAGCCCTTCCAGTATCCGGACAACGCCCTGTCCTACACCGGCAACTTCCTGAAGATGACCTTCGCCGTTCCGGCCGAGCCCTACGAGGTTGACCCGATCGTCGAGCGCGCGCTGGATCGCATCTTCATCCTGCATGCCGACCACGAGCAGAACGCCTCCACCTCCACGGTGCGTCTGGCGGGCTCCTCGGGCGCCAATCCGTTCGCCTGCATCGCGGCCGGCATCGCCTGCCTGTGGGGCCCGGCCCACGGCGGCGCGAACGAGGCCGCGCTCAACATGCTGCGCGAAATCGGCACCCCGGCGAAGATCAAGGAATATGTTGCCCGCGCCAAGGACAAGAACGATCCGTTCCGCCTGATGGGCTTCGGCCACCGCGTCTACAAGAACTACGATCCGCGCGCCAAGGTGATGCAGCAGACCGCCAAGGAAGTGCTGGAGCGCCTGAACGTTCAGGACCCGATCTTCGACGTGGCCCGCGAGCTGGAGCAGATCGCCCTGCACGACGACTACTTCATCGAGAAGAAGCTCTACCCGAACGTGGACTTCTACTCGGGCATCATCCTGAACGCGATCGGCTTCCCGACCACCATGTTCACCGTGCTGTTCGCCCTCGCCCGCACCGTGGGCTGGGTCGCTCAGTGGAACGAGATGATCGAGGATCCGTCTCAGAAGATCGGCCGTCCGCGTCAGCTCTATGTCGGCGCCACCCAGCGCGACTACGTGGACATCGCCAGCCGCTAAACGCTGGCGGTTTCTGCCGAAACCAGAAGGGCGTGGGTTCAACCGAACCCACGCCCTTTTCGCTTTCGCGTCCTCTGGTCGCCCTTACTGTTTGCCGCCGCTGTCTCTCTCGGTAAGGGACTTGTCCAACGTAATCTTCCGGGAATCACGGGAGATACGCGCCACCGGCTTCAACTCTTTAATAAACTTGACCACCTGCTCCTGCGAAGGCAGCGCCGAGAGTTGGGGAAACTGGTGAATCTGGTCCACATCGGCAAGCATCAGGGAGAAGTCCGGTCCCTTCCCGGCTTCGAGCGCCGGTATCGCCTCGGTTTGAAGCACACGGCCCGAATCCGCCAGCGCCAGCACGTAGCCGTCGGTCGCGCCGCCCTTCCGGTAGAGGCTCCATACTATTTCCTCCGCGCCCTCCCGGCACCAGACCTGGGTGGATGCGTCCTGGTTCATTGCCAAGGCCCTCATCCCCACCAGCAACACCCTCGCTCCATCCGGCTTGAGCGCCTCCGCTTGCTGATACTGAAGCGGCTCGGCGCACTCTTTAACCTCGACGGCAGCCGGGGCATCCGGCCCGCCCGGCAACCGGATGGCGTTCAGAATTTGCTCGATTTTGCCCTCCACATCCGCAGCGGATCCTGGACCGGTCAATCTGACCTTGAGGAGCCAGTCTCCCACAGGCACCAAGGCCAACGCCGTTGCAGCCATTCCATCCGGCATGGCGTAGCTAACGCGCATCGCGCTGGCCGTCTTGCCTCCCGGAGGGGCAAAGATTGTCGCCGCCTTGGGGGTGCTTACCTTCTGAAACATCCTGAGCATCGCATGGGATCGATCGAACCACAGCGGCACATTCATTATCGCCGGGCGATACAGGTAGATGGTGGCATAGCCCTCGCTGCCCTCGCCTTCATAGCGCGCAAGGATATCCAATTGCTTGCCCCCGGTGGCGTCCTGCACCTCTCCCCGCTCCACGCCAAGAAGACTGCCTGGAAGCACCACGCCGGATTTCTCGTGCTTCCATTCGGAGGCCCCGCCTTCCGCGATGGTCTGATAGCGCACCTGCCCTTGTGCGGTTGTCGCTACCGCAACGCATAAGCCAATAATCCCCAACCAAAGCCCTGCGCGCATATGGTTCCCCCTTCGCTTGCCGCACAGCGCAACATTAGGATGCAAAGTTGAGTATAATCAAAGTATTCTCGCCTTATACGTGTGTTCCGTCCGGCTATTTCCCGTCGCGCTTGACATCTCGGGCATAATCCCGACCTTCACCGCGCAACGAAGAGAGATGATCCATGCTGAAGATCTGGGGCCGGGCCAATTCCAACAATGTGAAGAAGGCACTGTGGTGCGCGGAGGAAGCAGGCGTTTCCTACGAGCGCATCGACGTGGGCGGAGCCTACGGCAGGCTGGACAGTCCGGAGTTTGCCGCGCTCAACCCCAACCAGCAGATCCCGGTGCTGGAGGACGGCGATCTGGCGTTATGGGAATCCAACGCCATCGTGCGCTATCTCGCCGCCCGTTATGCGCCGGGCACGCTGTACGCCGCCGATCCCGCCGAGCGCGCACTGGCCGACCGCTGGATGGACTGGACCAGCATCAACTTCGTGCCGCCCTTCGTCACCATCTTCTGGGGCCTCGTCCGCACGCCGGAGGCCCAGCGGGACATGGCTGCCATCACCGCCGCCGTCGAGCGTGCCGGAAAGCTCCTCGCCATTGCCGATGACCAGCTGGCCCGCCAGCCCTTTCTCTCCGGCAGTCAGCTGGGCATGGGCGACATCCCCCTCGGCACGGTCATCCATGCCTGGTTCAACCTGCCCATCGAGCGGCGCGACCTGCCCAACCTCGCCCGCTGGTACGATCGCCTGCTTACCCGCCCCGCCTACGCCAAGGTCGTCGCCCAGCCGCTGTCGTGATGGTTGACATGTCGGCGCCGAAGAATCGCCAAAAGGCGCGCCAGCGGCTCAGCGTCCGGCCTGGGATGCGGAAATGACTGATCCATCGGCGCTCAGGGTGAGCCTCGCCACCGGCCCTCGGCCGCGCGTAACCGCCACGATTTGCTCGGGCGTCGGTTCGCTCTCGAAGCCCGGAAACAGGCCGAACTCCATTGCTCTACGCAGAATTACAGAAAAACCTTTGTTGTTCTTGGTCTCATTGGGATGGATCAAAAGCCCGATTCCGGATTCATCCCTTACAATCACGTAGCCTTTCGCTCCGTTTATCGGCCGATAGACGCCACTCTCCAGAAACCAGGGTCCCCGGCAATACTCGGTCCACTCCTGGGCGTAGGACATGCTTGCTTTTAGTTCGTCAAAGGACACCTGTTCTCGAACGACGGCATCCTGGTCAGGCCGCTCCTGCTCAGCACAGGGTTGGGGCAACGGTTGCTGAGTTGCGTGCCGTACACTTTGAGGCCACTCTATCGCGCCGATTGCCTGGTCCAGGATCGTATTAGGGTCCAGATCTGGCTGGGATGCCAGGATAACGGACACCTTGAATATCCAGCCGTCATCGCCCTGCGCCAAAGCGGAAGCCACGCTTAAATTAGGCATGCGGCTCATAAACCGCCAACCATTGGGCTTTTCTCCGTCAGCGATCGTGAAGTCCGCCGGAGCAGTGGAGGTCGTTGCCCCCTGGGCCCGCCACCACTGCAGCGAGAAATCTGCCAGGACAGCGCTGTTTCCAACACCGGGACGGAAAGCGTAAACCAAAATGGTCGTCTTGCCGTCGGCAGACTCGTATTGGCCAGCAACGTCAGCGATACTCACAACGCTGTAATCGACAAGGCTCTTGCGGGAATAGCCTAAAAGCTGCGTAGGAAATGTCATGCCCGAGAGATGGGTCCACGCCCCTTCCACCTCCATGACTCTCTTGTGGACTTGGGCGTCAGCCTTCATTGCGAAAACACAGGATGCTCCCAATACCGCAGCCAATACTATTCCCTTGAGTCCCACCTTACCCCTCCTGCTTCAAGCGCCTCGAGACTGTCGACACCCAAAGCTACAGAATTTGATACGGAGCTGATACTAGATAGTTTTACGTACCACCCGCCTCTCATTGCAGGAGCAGCATCCCTTGCTGTTGCCTCCGGCATCGCGGCCCTGACATCTCTCCTTCCCGAACAGAAAAGGCCGGAGCTTTCGCCCCGGCCTTTCCGCTGTCTGGTCTTCCAGTCCGTTCGTTGCGTTCGGGTGGATCAGAGCCCTTACCCGTTGGCGATCATCGCGCCGAAGTCGGCTTCCGCCATCTTGGTATCGCCCACATAGGCCTCCCCGCGATACTTGCGGACTGGGCCGCGCGCCTGCGTCTGCGTCACGCGCAGCTGCAGGATGACGCCCGGCTCCACCGGCTTGCGGAACTTGGCGTTGTCGATGTTCATGAAGAAGACGAGCTTGCCCTCGGCCTCCCCGCCCATCGAATGCACCGCGTGCACCGCAGCCGTCTGCGCCATCGCCTCGATAATCAGCACCCCCGGCATCACCGGGTGCCCCGGGAAGTGGCCTTGGAAGAACGGCTCGTTCATGGTGACGGCCTTGATGCCCACCGCCGAGACGTCCTTCACCACTTCGTTCACCCGATCGATCAGGAGCATGGGGTAGCGATGCGGGATCATTTCCAGAATCCGCTTGAGATCGATGGTTACGGTTTCGGCGGTCTCTGTCATGAACGCATACCCCCCTTTAAGCTCTGTCAGATCACGTAAACGCTTTGATTACTTCTTGGTGGCAGCCGGCTTGGCGGCCGTCTGCTGGTTCGACTGCGCGGCGGCCTGCGGGGCCGGCGGCGTGGTCGAGACGGTCGGCAGGCTCTTTTCCATCCGAGCGATCACATCCCCCGTGATGTCGATGCTCGGGTTGGCGAACACCACTGCCTCGCGGTTCAGCACCAGGGTTGCGCCCCGCTCCTTGATGATGTCGTTGATGACCGGCTTCGAGCCGTTGAGGATCTGGTCAACCACGAAGTTTTCGGTGCGGGCATAGTCGTTCCGCAGCTGCGAGACGTCCTTGTCGGCGTTCTGGGCCTTTTCCTGCAGCTCGCGCTGCTTGGCCTGGAGCACGTCCGGCGCGGCGATGCCGGATTCAGCCTGCTGCTGCAGGGCCTTGGCGTCTGCTTCCAGCTGGGTCTGATAGGTCTTCAGCTTGGATTCCACGGCATTGCGCTTGGAGTCCAGCGTCGGCTGGGCAGCCTTCAGGGCGGCGGATTCCCGCACCACGCGGTTCAGGTCAACCACCAGGTATTGCGACCGCGCGGCCGAAGCGGCCGGGGCCGCTTCCTGGGCGGCCATGACCGGGTTGATCATCGCAAAACCCAGGCCCGCAGAAACAGCGGCGGTCAGGAGAATTTTCTTCATTTTAGAACTGTGTCCCTATGTTGAACTGGAAGACTTCAGTGTCGTCACCCTCTTCCTTGACCAGCGCTTTTGCAAGGTCAATGCGGAACGGGCCAAACGGAGAGTTCCACGAGACGCCGATACCAACCGATACGCGCGGGCTTGGCGTGTCGCCCAGCAGTTGTTCTGAGATGCCAGTGGTCGTTCCGGCGGCGGAAGCCTTGCTGATGCTCCACAGGCTGCCGACGTCCACATAAGCCGACGTCCGCAGGCCCATTTCGTTGGCGGCGGCGCCGAGCGGCACCTCCAGCTCGGCGCTGCCGAGATAGTACATCTCGCCGCCGAGCGGATCGTCATAGGACAGGCCTGCCGACGAGCAGGTCTTGGCCTCCACGCCCGCCTCCGTGCAGGTACGCACGGAGCGCGGACCGATGCCGCGGATCTCGAAGCCGCGGATGCGCGGGCCGCCGAGGAAGAAGCGGTCGTTGATCCGCACGTTCTGGCCGCCCCAGCCGAACACCGCACCGCCCTCGGCGCCGGTCCGCAGGACGAAGTTGGAGCCGAACAGGCGCCAGTAGCGGTCGTAGTCGATGCGGCTGTTCACGTACTTCACGCCGCCGCCGACACCGGCGAAATCCTGGCTGAAGGTGAAGCGCTGGCCGCGGCTCGGGCGGATGGCGTTGTCGCGGTTGTCGAATACCAGCGTGTAGCCGACGGACGAGGTGGTGCGGTTGGACTCGCCCGTGGGGCCGACCAGATCGCAAAGGTACGTACCCGCGGTGAACAGGTTACACTGGCCGTTGGTGAAGTAGACGCTCCGGTCCAGCGACACCTCGGCCTGCGACAGGCCGTAGCGCAGGCCCAGCGACCAGAACTCGGTGATCGGGAAGCCCGAGCGCAGACGGAAGCCGGTGGTCACCTCTTCGTAGGTGGTCTGCCGGTCGTCGTTGCCCACCTCATTGAAGCGGAAGCTGTTCAGGTCGCGCCGGTAGACGTCGATACCCGCCGCCAGGTTCTTGTCGAGGAAATAGGGCTCGGTGAACGACAGGTCGATTTCGCTGCGATAGCTCGACAGCGTGAAGCCCAGCCGCGCCTCCTGGCCCTTGCCGAGCAGGTTGCGCTCGGTGATCGACACGTCGGCGATGAAGCTCTCGATCGAGGAGAAGCCTGCGCCGACCTGGAGTTCGCCGGTGGATTTCTCTTCCACGTTCACTTCCAGCACCACGCGGTCGGGCGTGGAGCCCGGCTTCTGTTCGATCTCCAGATTGTCCTGGAAGAAGCCCAGCGACTGGATGCGATCGCGCGAGCGACGCACCTTGAAGCTGTTGAACGGATCGCCCTCGGCCAGACGGAACTCGCGGCGGATCACCTTGTCGAGCGTCCGCACGTTGCCGTTGATGTCGATGCGCTCCACGTAGACGCGCGGCGCCTCGTTGACGACGAACGTCACGTCCATCGTCAGGTCTTCCTTGTTGCGGTTGATCTGCGGACGGATGTCCGCAAATGCATAACCGAACAGGCCGGCCGTCTCGGTCAGGCTCTCGATCGTGGTTTCGATCTGCTTGGCGTTGTACCAGCTGCCTTCCTTGATCTGGATGAGGTGGCGCAGCAGCTCCGGCTTCAGGTCGCGGATCTTGCTCTCCACGTCGATCTTGCCGAACTTGTAGCGCTCGCCTTCCTCCACCACGTAGGTCTGCACGAAGTCCTTGCGGTTCGGCGCAAGCTCCGAGGCCACCGACACCACGCGGAAGTCCGCATAGCCTTCCGTCAGGTAGAACTGGCGCAGCTTTTCCCGGTCGTAGGCGGTGCGATCCGGGTCATAGGTGTCGTTGGAGGTGAGGAACCGCCACCAGCGGGCCTGCCGGGTCGCCATCTCGCCGCGCAGGTCGCCATCCGAGAACTTCTCGTTACCGATGATGTTGATCTGCCGGACCTTAGACTTCGGCCCTTCCGTGATCTCGAACACCAAGTCGATGCGGTTCTGCGGCAGCTGGATCGCCACCGGGTTGACCGAGGCGGCGAACCGGCCCGAGCGGCGGGCCAGTTCGAGAATGCGCGCCACATCCGCCCGCACCTTGGAGCGGGTGAAGATCTGGCGCGGGGCCAGCTTCACCTCGGGGCGCAGCTTGTCTTCCTTAAGGCTGTCGTTGCCCTCGAAGACGATGCGGTTGATGATCGGGTTCTCCCGCACCTTCACCGTGATGACGCCGTTGTTGTCGACGATCTGCACGTCGGCGAAGAACTCGGTGGAGAACAGGCGCTTCAGGGCCTGGTCCAGCACGTCCTGGTCGTAGGGGTCGCCCACTTCCAGGTTCATGTATGAGCGGACCGTCTCCGGTTCCAGGCGCTGGTTGCCCTCGACCGCGATGGCGCGGATCGCGCGCTGCTCGGCCGTCGGCGCCGCTGCGGGCGCGGCCGTTTGGGCCGCCCCCTGGGTTTGGGCCGGAGCCTGTTCCTGCGCCGCCCCCTGATTCTGGCCCTGTACCGGCGTGGGTGCGGCCGGGCCCGCCGGGCCAACCTGCTGGGCGCTGGCCAGTACCGGCGTCAGGGCCGTGGTCACCGTCAGGATGACGGCCAGCGTTGATGCCGAAGACCGGTGATTACCCCTAGAACTCACGCGTGTTGCCCCTGTCCCGCTGATGCCAAGTTAATGAGTGAAGTACGCGATCAACCCAGGACGCCTGACAAACGGTCCCACAGTCCGAAGGATGCCAGGTCGTTCCAGGTGAGGAAAACCATCAAAGATACCACCAGCGTAAATCCGGCGAGAAATGCCCATTCCTGCACCTTCTGGCTGACCGGACGGCCACGGACAGCCTCGATCGCGTAGAGAAACAAATGCCCACCGTCAAGCATCGGCACCGGCAGAAGGTTGACGAAGCCGAGGTTGAGCGAGATGAGCGCCATGAAGCTGATGAGCGCCAGCAGCCCCAGCGAGGCGTGCTGGCCCGAGACCTGAGCGATTTTCACCGGCCCACCCAGCTCCTTCACGGAACGGTCGCCGGTGATGATCTCCTTCAGCCCCCTGGCCATCATCACCGTCAGGTCGATGGTGGCCTCAGTCGCGTAGTAGAAGGCCTCGATGGGGCCGCGGCGCACCAGCTCCGGCATCCCGCCGAGCAGGCCCACCTGCCCCCGCACATACACATTCCCGAACGGGTCCTTGTCCGTGATGCGCTCCGGCTTCACCACCAGCTCGCGCGTCACGCCGCTGCGTTCCACCTCCACGTACATCGCACCCTGCCCCGAGAACAGGCGCACGCGGTCGCGCACCTCCTCGAAGGAGTCCACGTCGCTGCCATCGATGGAAAGGATGAGGTCGCCCGGCTCGAAGCCCGCCTCGGCCGCCGGGCTGTTCGGCATCACCTCGGCCACCCGCGCCGGGGTGTACTGCTGGCCGATGGTCATGAAGAAGCCGGCGAAGATGAGAATGGCGAACAGGAAGTTCACCAGCGGCCCGGCCGCCACGATGATTGCCCGCTGCCACACCGGCTTCAGCGCGAAGGTCCCTTCCCGCTCCTCCGGCGTCATGGCGGCGATGGCCTCCGGGCTCGGCAGGCTGGCGCCGTTCTGGTCGCCCGCGAACTTCACATAACCGCCGAACGGCAGCAGCGACAGTTTCCAGCGGGTGCCGGCCTTGTCGGTCCAGCCGAACATCTCCCGGCCGAAGCCGATGGAGAAGCTCTCGATGCGGGTCTTGAAGATGCGGCCGGCGATGTAGTGGCCCCATTCGTGGATGAAGACCAGAATCCCCAGAACGACGAGGAAGATCACGATGGTGAAGAAGAGACCGGGCTGCGGCAGTTCAACCATCCGTGCTACCTTTTCCTTTCCGCGGATGCGGCGCCATTTCTTGCCTCGACCACGGCCCGGGCGGCGCGTCGCGCCTCGGCGTCCACAGTCATCACGTCCGCCAGGCTTCCAATCCGGGGAGCGCCGAGCTTGTCCAGAACTTCCGCAACGATTGCGGCAATATCAAGAAAGCCGATCCGCCCATCAAGAAAGCTCTGCACCGCCACCTCATTAGCAGCGTTGAGCACGGCCGGGGCTCCCTCGCCAGCGCGCAGCGCCGACCAGGCCAGATTCAGCGCCGGAAAGCGTTCCGGATCTGGCCGCTCGAAGGTGAGCTGGCCGATGGCCGCCAAGTCCAGGCGCTTGCTGGGGGTTTCGATCCGATCCGGCCATGCCAGCGTATAGGCGATGGGCGTTCGCATGTCGGGCGTGCCCAGCTGGGCCAGCACCGAGCCATCCACATATTCGACCATCGAGTGGACGACCGACTGCGGGTGCACCAGCACGTCCAGCTGCTCGACCAAAACCGGGAACAGGTGGTGCGCCTCGATCAGCTCCAGCCCCTTGTTCATCAGCGTGGCCGAATCGATGGAGATTTTGGCCCCCATCGACCACACCGGGTGCGAGAGCGCCTGCTCGCGCGTCACCTGCGCCATTTCTTCTCGGCTTTTGCCGCGAAACGGCCCGCCCGAGGCGGTCAGGATCACCCGGGCTACCCGCTCCGGGCGCTGGTAGTCGAACACCTGGTAAATGGCGTTGTGCTCGGAATCGACCGGCAGCAGCCGCCCTCCGCTGTCGTTGGCAGCCTTGGTCACGAGATCCCCGGCGCAAACGAGGGATTCCTTGTTGGCCAGCGCCACGGTCGCGCCGCGCTCAGCCGCCTTCAGCGTCGGTTGCAGGCCTGCCGCGCCAACGATGGCGGACATCACCCAGTCTGCCGGGCGCTCGGCTGCCTCGACCACCGCCTGCGGCCCTGCGGCCACCTCGATGCCCGTGCCGCTGAGCGCCTCCTTCAGCGCGCCATAGGCGTTCGCATCGGCCACAACCGCCAGTTCGGGGCGGAATTTTCGCGCCGCCTCGGCCAGTTCCACCACATTGCTGTTGGCGGTCAGCGCCACGCACCGATACTTGTCCGGGTTGCGCCCAATCAGATCGAGCGTCGAGCGGCCGATCGAACCGGTTGCCCCAAGGATCGTGACGGGCCTTACGCTCACAGAATGGCTCCTATCCCAAGCCCAACCAGTTCGGCCAGCGCCACCACCGGCGCGGCTGCAATCAGGCCGTCCACCCGGTCCATGATACCTCCATGGCCGGGCAGGATGCTGCCGGAATCTTTCACGTCGAACGCTCGCTTCAGCGCAGATTCCGCAAGGTCTCCCGCTTGCGCCACAACGGCCAGCACGGCCGCGGCGCCCGCCAGCGCGCCGGAGGCTGCCAGCGGCAGGCCGAACAGCGCGCCGATCACCCAGCCGCCCAGCGCCGCGCCCGCCATGCCGCCGATGAGGCCCGACCAGGTTTTCTTCGGGGAAATGCGCGGGGCCAGCTTCGGCCCGCCGAAGCGCCGCCCGGCGAAGTAGGCGAAGGTGTCCGTCAGCGCCACTGCCACCATCAGCCACAGCACGATGAGGAAGCCGTCCGGCAGGCCGCGCAGCCACACCAGCGCCAGTCCTGGCACCGCGGCATAGACCAGCCCCAGCCCGGTCCACCGGGCCGCCCGCTGCCGCAAGCCGACGCCCCACAGCGCCATCGCCAGTCCGCCAATCACCACCAGCGCCAGCGCCCATTCCCAGCGCCCGCTACCGCCAAGGCCGAAGCTTGCGGCCAGCAGCGTCAGCGCGATCCGGTAGGCCACGCGCGACCGCGCCGCCCCGGTGATGCCGCACCATTCGCGCAGCACCAGCGCGCAGATGATGACGCCGAGCGCCAGGAAGGCGACGCCCCCCAGCCACAACAGGCCCAGCGCCACGGCGGCCATGGCCAGCCCGGCGATCAGGCGGACTTTCAGATCAGACAAAGGCTTTGAATCCCCCCCGGACACGGCTGTTTCACCGTCCTCCGAAGCGCCGTTCGCGCTGCGCGTAATCCGCCAGCGCCGATTCCAGCGCATCGCGATCGAAGTCCGGCCACAGGCAGGGCACGAAGATTAGCTCCGCATAGGCCGCCTGCCACAAGAGGAAGTTGGACAGCCGCTGCTCGCCCGAGGTGCGGATGATGAGGTCCGGGTCGGGAATGTTGCGGGTAAGCAGATGCTCCGCGACCGTCGCCTCGCTCACCGCGTCCGCGTCCAGCGCGCCGTCCCTCACCTTGCGGGCGATTTCCCGCACGGCGGCGGTGATCTCCGCCTGCGCGCCATAGTTCAGCGCCAGGATGAGCGTCAGCCCGGTATTGCCGGCGGTCAGCGCCTCGGACTCGTCCACCAGCGCCACCACGTCCTTTGAAAGCCGGGTGCGATCGCCGATCACGCGCAGGCGCACGTTACGGGCGTTCAGTTCCGCCACCTCGTTCCGGAGATAGTGCCGCAGCAGGCTCATCAGGTCGTCCACCTCCTCGGGCGGACGCTTCCAGTTCTCCGACGAGAAGGCGTAGAGCGTCAGGTAGCTGACGCCCAGTTCCACGCAGGCCGAGACCGTGCGCCGCACAGCCTCCGCGCCCTGGCGATGGCCGAGGGCGCGTGGCAGAAGCCGCCGTTTCGCCCAGCGGCCGTTGCCGTCCATGATGATGGCGATGTGCCGGGGCGGCGTATTCGCGGCCAGGCGGGAGGGTGCGGTCGCGGTCAACGTCGGCCCATCACTTGCCAAGGATTTCTTTTTCCTTGGCGCTGGCCGCCGCGTCGATCTCGCCGATCACCTTGTCGGTGAGCTTCTGGATCTCGTCGGCCCGGCGCTTGTGATCGTCCTGGCCGATCTCGCCGTCCTTCTCCGCCTTCTTCAGTGCATCCATGCCGTCGCGGCGCACGTTGCGAACGGCGACGCGGGCCTTCTCCGCATACTGGGAGGCCAGCTTGGCCAGCTCCTTGCGGCGCTCTTCCGTCAGTTCGGGGATCGGCAGGCGGATCACCTGGCCTTCCGCGATCGGGTTGAGACCAAGGCCCGACGAGCGCAGCGCCTTCTCGACGGCGCTGGCGTTGGAGCGGTCCCACACCTGCACGGAGAGCATGCGCGGCTCCGGCGCGGTCACGGTCGCAACCTGGTTCAGCGGCATGTTCGCGCCATAGACTTCCACCACGATCGGATCGAGAAGCGACGTGGAGGCCCGGCCGGTCCGCAGGCCGGAGAGATCGTGCTTCAGGGTTTCCAGCGCGCCGCGCATCCGGCGCTCAAGATCGGCTTTGTCGTAGGTGCTCATGATATCGTGCCTCGTTGTCAGGCGTCGTTGCTGATAATGGTCGCCGTGCCGGTGCCTTCCAGCACGCGGGCAAGGTTCCCATGCTCGTGAATGGAAAAGACCACAATCGGAATGCTGTTGTCACGGCACAGCGCGACCGCGGACGCATCCAGAACCTGAAGATTGTCGGCCAGAACCTTATTGAAGCTCAAGGTTTCATAGCGCACGGCGTTCGGGTCCTTCTTGGGGTCGGCCGTGTAGACGCCGTCCACCTGCGTGCCCTTCAGGAGTGCGTTGCAGCCCATTTCCGCCGCGCGCAGCGCCGCTGCCGTATCGGTGGTGAAGAACGGGTTGCCGGTGCCCGCCGCGAAAATGACGATCCGGCCCTTCTCCATGTGCCGCACGGCCCGGCGGCGGATGTAAGGCTCGCACACGCTGGACATCGGAATGGCGGACTGCACCCGCGTCTCGACGCCCATGTGCTCAAGCGCATTCTGCACCGCCAGCGCGTTCATCACCGTCGCCAGCATTCCCATGTAGTCGGCCGAAGCCCGGTCGAACCCCTTGGCGGCAGCGGCCAGGCCGCGGAAGATGTTTCCGCCGCCGACCACCAGGCAGATCTGGAAGCCGGCATCCCGCGCCAGCTTCACCTCGACTGCGATCCGCTCCACCGTGGCCGGGTCGATGCCGTACTGCCCGGTTCCCATCAGGGATTCGCCGGAGAGCTTGAGGAGGACCCGGTTAAATCGCCGCCGCGCCGTCATAGTCCCCGTCCCTCTCCCTGATCTTTCGTTCTCTGCATCCGGCATACTCCGCCGGACGCCTCATCCAGACAAGCAAAACCGGCCAGCACCATAGAGGGGCTGGCCGGTCCTGCCAACAGTTTCGGTTTAGTTCGAGCCGGCTGCAGCGGCAACTTCAGCGGCGAAATCGCTCGCCTGCTTCTCGATGCCCTCGCCCAGCTGGAAGCGCAGGTAGCCCTTCAGGACAACCGGAGCGCCCACGTCCTTGGCGGCCTGGGCGATCACGTCGCTGATCTTGGTCTTCCCGTCGATCACGAACACCTGGTTCACCAGGCAGACTTCTTCCTTGAACTTCCGCAGCGCGCCTTCGACCATCTTGCCCACGATCTCGGCCGGCTTGCCGCTCGCTGCAGCCTTTTCAGCGGCAATGGCGCGCTCGCGCTCGAGGGTTTCCGGATCGATGCCGGTCTCGTCCAGCGCCAGCGGGCTGGCAGCGGCCACGTGCATGGCGATCTGCTTGCCCAGCGCCTCGAGCTTCTCGGCATCGCCAGCCGACTCAAGGGCAACCAGCACGCCGATCTTGCCGATGCCCGGCGCGATGGCGCCGTGGACATAACCGGAGACGACGCCCTGGCTCACCTCGATGGTGCCGGCGCGGCGCAGCGACTGATTCTCGCCGATGTTGGCGATGTTCTGGGTCAGCTGCTCGGCCACGGTGCCGGCGCCGCCCGGATAGGCAGCGTTGGCGATCTCGGCGATGTCCGAGGTGCCCTTTTCCAGCGCGATCTCGGTGACGGCGCGCACGAAATTCTGGAAAATCTCGTTCTTGGCAACGAAGTCGGTCTCGGAGTTGACCTCGACCACCGCGCCCTTCGTACCGGCAACGGCAATGCCGATCAGACCTTCGGCGGCCACGCGCCCGGCCTTCTTCGCGGCAGCGGCCAGACCCTTGGTCCGCAGCCAGTCAACTGCCGCTTCCAGGTCGCCGCCCGTCTCGTTCAGCGCCTTCTTGCAGTCCATCATGCCCGCGCCGGTCTTCTCGCGCAGTTCCTTCACCAGGCTCGCAGTAATCTCAGCCATGTCTCATCCCTTCGGTCTGATCGCAGTCGTCTTACAACGTGTCACCCCCGCGGGCTGGCGCATTGGCGATCGTGCCGCCAGGGGCCGGTGCGGGGGTCCATAAACGCGGGGATACTGTTGCGTACCGCGATGGAGTCCCGCGAGACAGCGGGACTAACACGTCAATGCGTCATTGCTTTTGCAAACGCATCACGGAGCCTCTTTGGCAGAGCGCGCCGCGAGCGTCGCTCAAGCGCATCGGGGACAACCCCGGCCCGCCCTTGCGGCGACCGGGGTTGTCCTGCCGTGCGTTACTCGGCGGCCGGAGCCTCGGCCAGGCCCTGCTCCACCGGCTGCTCCATGGCGCCGATGTCGCGGCCCTTGCGAACCTGCTCGTTCACCTTGCCGTCCAGAACGGCGTCGGCGATGGCGTCGCAGTAGAGCTTGATCGCGCGGCTGGCGTCGTCGTTGCCCGGAATCGGGAAGGCGATGCCGTCCGGCTTGCAGTTGGTGTCAAGGATGGCGATCACCGGAATGCCGAGGGTGTTGGCCTCGTGGATCGCAATGTTTTCCTTGTTGGTGTCGATGATGAAGATGACGTCCGGCAGGCCGCCCATGTCGCGGATGCCGCCCAGCGACTGAGCGAGCTTGTCGCGGTCGCGGGTCATCTTCAGGATTTCCTTCTTGGTGAGGCCGTGGGTCGAGCCCGACAGACGCTCCTCGATCTGCTTGTAGCGGCGGATCGACTGGCTGATCGTGCGCCAGTTGGTCAGCATGCCGCCCAGCCAGCGGTGGTTCACATAGTAGTGACCGCAACGAGCTGCAGCCTCGGCCACCGGGTCCTGCGCCTGACGCTTGGTGCCGACGAACAGGATCTTGCCGCCGGCGGCGGTCACGTCACGGACGAACTGCAGCGCACGCGCCAAGAGCGGCACGGTCTGGCTGAGGTCGATGATGTGGACGCCATTGCGCTCGCCGAAAATGTACGGCGCCATGCGCGGGTTCCAGCGGTGGGTTTGGTGACCAAAGTGTGCGCCAGCTTCCAAAAGCTGCTGCATCGTAACGACGGGAACCGCCATACGTTCTCTCCTTCTCCAGTTATATCCGCCGCGGGGGTTTCGGCCTATCGGCCCACCGGGAAGGCTCGCCCCCGCGTGTGAGATGGGCGGGGCATTACCCCAGCCTTAAGCAGAAATCAAGCAACCCGTTCAGACAAAAGCACGCTGGCCTGGGCGATTGCAGGAATTGCCTCCTCCAAGAGGGGGCGCCCCTCCCTTGGAACCCCCATTCGGTTAAGCGTGCCGCTTCGTTTAAGCGTGCCGCGCATGGCAGCGCGGTTGCGCCATGCACGCCTTGCGGTCATGCCGGGTACGGCCCCGCTCCCCAAACTTCAGAAGAAGCGGCGGGGAGACCTAAACGCGGCCCGAAAACGAAAGGGAGTGCAGAGGGGCAAGTCTCTCTGCGAAAAAACTTAAAAAGAACAAAGCGAAGCAAAGGGCCGCCGAACCAACCGCCCTCACCCCAACGGCTGGCCGCCCATCAGCAGGCGCGCGTCATCAATGCCGGGCAGGGAGCGGAGCGCAGCGCACAGGTTGGGATCGACCCGGTAGCGCTCGGGCAGCGCCACCTCCGCCACGCGGCTGCCGCCATTCAGCAGCAGGTGCAGCTTCACGCGGCCGCGCCCGCCCTTGGAGCGCTCCAGCAGCCCTGCCATTTGCGGAAAGGGATCGCGGGAGCGCACGAACACGGTGACCTCCGCCTGGGTACGGTCGGCCAGCTGCTCCAGCGGAGTGACGCCGCGAATGGTGACGCGCGGAGCCTCGTCCCCTTCCCGCCAGAGAAGCTCGCCCGCAATCAGCATCAGTTCGCCCGCGCTTGCCGCCCGTTCGATGCCGGCCTGCGCTTCCTCGTCAAAGCACATGCTCATGTACTGGCCGGACTGGTCGCTGATATCGACCATTAGATAGCGGTTTCCCTGCTTGCCGTCGCGCGGCGGCGGCTGGCGCCAGCGGGCGGATTCGATCATGCCGGCCAGCGTCACCGGCATCCGGTTGCCATTGGTGGGCGGCTCGGAATTGATCGCCTGCGCGTAGGTGATGACGTTGTGCGCCCGCAGCACGTGGGTGTAGGCATCGAGCGGATGGGCGGAGAAGTAGAAACCGAAGGCATCCCGCTCCCTGTCCATCAGCGTTGCCAGCGGCCAGGGCTCGGCGCGCGGCAGTTGCAGCGGCTGGGCCTCGACGCCCGTCGCCTCGCCAAACAGGCTGACCTGCGCGCTGGCCCGCGCCTCGGCAGCAACGGAAGCGTAGTTCAGAATTGCCTCAAGCCCGGCGTGCACCACTGCCCGGTTCGGCTCCAGCGCATCGAACGCGCCGCCAGCCGCCAGCCCTTCCAGCTGCTTCTTGTTGATGAGACGCGGATCGATGCGATCCGCGAAATCCGCCAGCGATCGGAAGGGGCCATTCGCCTTGCGCTCTTCCACCAGCCCTTCCATCGCCTTCTCGCCCACGCCCTTGAGCGCGGCCAGCGCATAGCGCACGCCAAGCTGCTGGCCCGCCGGCGACGGCTCGGGCAACGCCTCGACGGAGAATTCGGCCTCGGAGCGGTTCACGTCCGGCGGCAGCACCGGCAGCTGGAGCCGCTTCATATCCTCGACGAAAATGCTCAGCTTGTCCGTCAAGTGCATGTCGTAACACATTGAGGCAGCAAAGAATTCCACCGGATAATTGGCCTTGAGGTAGGCGGTCTGGTAGGCAACCAGCGCATAGGCCGCCGCGTGAGACTTGTTGAAACCATAGCCGGCGAACTTGGCCACCAGCTCGAAGATGTGGTCGGCCGTCGCCACATCCACGCCCTTCTGCTTGGCGCCCTCGAGGAAGCGGGCCTTCTGGGCGTCCATCTCCTCCTTCTTCTTCTTACCCATGGCGCGGCGCAGCAGGTCCGCCTCGCCCAGGCTGTAGCCCGCCAGGATCTGGGCGATCTGCATCACCTGCTCCTGGTAGATGATGACGCCGTAGGTCTCGGCCAGCACCTGCTCCAGCCATGGGTGCAGGTAGTCCGGTTGCTCCAGTCCGTGCTTGCGGTTGGCGTAGGTCGGGATGTTGTCCATCGGGCCTGGGCGGTAGAGCGCCACGAGCGCGATGATATCCTCGAACTTGTCCGGCTTCACCATCGCCAGCGTGCGGCGCATGCCCTCGGATTCGAGCTGGAACACGCCGACCGTGTCGCCGCGTGCCAGAAGCGCGAACGCCGCCGGGTCGTCCCAGGGAATCTGGGACAGGTCGAGGTCGATGTCCCGCTGCTTGAGGAAATCCACCGCCTTCTGCAGCACCGAGAGGGTCTTGAGGCCGAGGAAGTCGAACTTCACCAGGCCAGCCTTTTCCACCCACTTCATGTCGAACTGGGTGACGGGCATGTCCGAGCGCGGATCGCGGTAGAGCGGCACCAGCTGGTCAAGCGGCCGATCGCCGATCACCACGCCCGCCGCGTGCGTGGAGGTGTGGCGGTACATGCCCTCCAGCTTGAGGGCGATATCGAACAGGCGGTCCGCGCCCTTCTCCTGGTAGCGCTTCTTTCGCAGCTCCGGCACTTCGTCCAGTGCCTGCACCAGCGTCTTGGGATCGGCGGGGTTGTTGGGGATCAGCTTGGAGATGCTGTCCACCTGCCCGTAGGACATCTGGAGCACGCGGCCCACGTCCTTCACCACCGCGCGCGCCTTCAACTTACCGAAGGTGATGATCTGGGCCACCTGATCGCGGCCGTACTTCTCCTGCACGTAGCGGATCACCTCGCCGCGCCGGGTTTCGCAGAAGTCGATATCGAAGTCCGGCATCGAGACGCGTTCCGGATTGAGGAAGCGCTCGAACAGCAGGCCGAGGCGCAGCGGGTCGAGATCGGTGATCGACAGCGCCCAGGCCACCAGCGAGCCTGCGCCCGAGCCGCGCCCCGGCCCCACCGGAATGCCGTTGTCCTTCGCCCACTGGATGAAGTCGGACACGATGAGGAAGTAGCCGGAGAAGCCCATCTGGGTGATGATGCCCAGCTCATAGTCCAGCCGCTCGCGGTAGGCCTTCGCCTTTTCCTCCCGCGTCGCCGCATCGTCTTGCGCGCTGAACACGTGCTTCTCGAGCCGCGCCTGCAGGCCTGCCCTCGCCCGCTCCGACACCACCTCGTCTTCCGACATGCCGGGGGCATAGTTGGGCAGGATCGGCTTGCGCGACGGCGCGGCCACGGCGCAGCGCCGGGCAATGACGCCCGTGTTGGCCAGCGCCTCCGGCACGTCCTGGAACAGCTTCTCCATCTGCCGGGGTGACTTGAACCAGGTCTCCGGGTTGGAGCGGCGACGGTTTGGCTCGTCCACATAGGTGCTGTCCGCAATGCACAGCATGGCATCGTGGGCGGCATGAAAATCCTGCGCCTCGTAGAGCACCGGATTGGTGGCGACCAGAGGCACGTTCCGCCGGTGTGCCATCTCAATGAGCAGCGGTTCCACCTTGGCCTCGGCGGCGTCGCCAATGCGGGTCAGCTCCAGATAAAGCCGGCCGGGGAACAGCCCCTCCAGCCGGGAGAGATAGCTTTCGGCCGCCTGAGCCTGGTCTTCATCGAGCAGGCGCGCGACGGCCCCCTCGTAACCAGCAGTCAGCGCGATCAGCCCGTCCGTCTGCCCCTCGAGCGCCTCCAGCGCCACATGGGGCGGCTCCGCGCCTTCTGCCGCAAGATGCGCCGCGGAGATCAGCTTGATAAGGTTGGCGTAGCCGGTTTCATTCTGCGCCAGCAGCACCAGGCTGTCGTAGATCGCCTTGGGGCCGGCGAAGCTGTTGGCGGCAGCCCCCTCCACCTGCGGCCGCCGGATGCCGAGCAGGCAGCCGATGATCGGCTGCACGCCGGAGTCCATCAGATAGTCCGAGAACTCCATGGCCCCGAACAGTACGTTGCGGTCCGTCAACGCCGCCGCGGGCATATGGTGCTTCACGCACAGCTTGGCGATGTCCTTCGGGTGCATGGACCCTTCCAGCATGGAATAGGCGGACTGCACCCTGAGATGGACAAACCGGGTGGACGTGCTGCTGCTCATGCTCGAATCGGAACCGCTGAAAACCATGGACAGGACAGGCATGGAAGAGACCGGCAGCGCCCCGCTGCCGGGCGTGCCCGCCGCGACTCCCTGTGTAGCGCGTTCGGTCTGCGGCGCATAGGCCCAGCCGCGCCCCGCCCATCCCCGGCCTGCCTGCCCCCAGCCTGCCTGCCCCCAGTCCACCCGTTCCCGAACTGCCACGCGCACCAGCCGCTCCCACGGCCACAGCAGGCCAAGGAGGCAAAGCAGCAGGAGGAGGGGGGAGCGTCTGGACCATGGGCGGCACCATACCATCTATGGACTACCGCCCAAAAGAACAAAAATCGAACATTCGACCATAAACCTGCGTCGGCACCCCCGCCCTTGCCTCACCGCCTGCGCGCGGCCCATGCGGCGCGGCGCGCGTTGCCCTTGCGGCTCGGCCCGGCTAAAACCCAGCCATCACCAGGAAAGCGTACACATGTCCCAGTCTTCCCCCTCCCGGCCCAAGGTCGCCCCGTTCCATGCCATCGGCATCTCCCGCCTTGCCCATGCGCTGAAAGCGGAAGGCCGCTCCGTCATCCACATGGAATTCGGCCAGCCCTCGACCGGCGCGCCCAAACCCGCCATCGCCCGCGCGCACGCGGTGCTGGACGCCGACCCCATGGGCTACTGGGAAAGCGTGCCGCTGAAACAGGCGATCGCCGCGCGTTACCAGTCGGGCTACGGCATCGAGGTCGCGCCGCAGCGGGTCATCCCCGCGTTCGGGGCGAGCGGCGCATTGGTTCTGGCCTTCACCGCCCTGTTCCGCCCAGGCGACCGCATCGCCCTCGCCCGGCCTGGCTATCCGGCCTACCGCAACACGCTGACCGCCATGCATCTGGAGCCGGTCGAGATCCCTTGCGGGCCAGAGACCCGCTACCAGCTCACCGCCGCCCACATCGAGGCGCTGGACCCCGCGCCTGCGGGCGTGATCGTGGCGAGCCCCGCCAACCCCACCGGCACCATGCTGACGGCCGACGAGCTGGCCGCCATTGCCGAGGTGTGCAAGCGGCGCGGCATCCGCCTGATTTCGGACGAGATCTACCACGGCCTCTGCTACGCCCACGCGCCGGCGACGGCGCTCGCCTTTTCGGACGAAGCGGTGGTCGTCAACAGCTTCTCCAAGTTCTTCTCGATGGCGGGCTGGCGGCTCGGCTGGCTGGTGGTGCCGGAGAGCGAGGCGGAGGACTTCGCCACCATCACCGGCAACATGTTCCTCACCCCGCCGAGCCTGGCCCAGCACGCGGCGCTCGCCGCACTGGAAGCGGAGGACGAGCTGCAGGCCCATGTGGCGGTCTACCGCGCCAACCGTCAGCTGCTGCTGGATCGGCTGCCCGCCATGGGCATCAGCCGGATCGCGCCGCCCGATGGGGCTTTCTACATCTATGCCGATATTGGCCACCTGACCAACGACAGCCTCGATTTCTGCCGTCGCCTCGTGCGGGAGACCGGCGTGGCGCTCGCCCCCGGCATCGACTTCGACCCCATCGAGGGCCAGCGGTTCCTGCGCTTCTCCTTCGCGGTCTCGACGCCGGAGGTGGAGGAGGCCCTGCAGCGGCTGGAGTCCTGGCTCAACCGTTAGGCTGTGCACTTCATCGTTGCTAATGGTTTCTTTGTCTGCGGGGGTGGAACACATTGCCGGAGTTCTTGTTCACTTTGGTGCATCGTCCGTACAAAGAAGGAGGTAACGATGGCACAGGACAAGAACCAAGGCGGCGGCAAGATGACCGTTGAGGAAGCCGGCCGTAAGGGCGGCGAGACCACCCGCGACGAGCGCGGCCCCGAGTTTTACTCGGAAATTGGCCGCAAGGGCGGCGAAGCGGTCAGCCAGGATCGCCAGCACATGAGCGACATCGGCCGCAAGGGCGGCGAGGCCCGCGCTGATGATCCGGATATCCGCAGCGGCGAGACCGGCCGCAAGGGCGGCGAGGCTGTCAGCCAGGATCGTCAGCATATGAGCGATATCGGCCGCAAGGGCGGCGAGGCTCGCTCTGATGACCGCGACATCCAGAGCGGCGAGACCGGCCGCAAGGGTGGCGAATCCCGGTCGCAGGATCGTTAATCCGTCAGGCGCCAGGGCTTAGCCGGGCGCAAGGCAGTTCAGGGGAGGCAGCGTTGTTCCAGCGCTGCTTTCCCCTTTTATGGCGGGGCCATTCCGCCGGGGCGCCTGAATTTGGGATGCCGGCAATGGGAAGCGGGAGATTTGCGCTGCGGCGGGAAGGCGAAGACCCGCCTCTGGCAACGGTCCGTCCCTGCTTACCCGCTGTTCACCCCGGAAGCCGGAACATTCCGTGCCAGTCACCTCTTTTTCTCGTCACATCGACCAGTAAAAGGAGGTTTCGATGGCTCAGAACAAGAATCAAGGCGGCAAGATGAGCCGCGAGGAAGCCGGCCGCAAGGGCGGCGAGACCGTCAGCCAGGACCGGCAGCACATGGCCGAGATCGGCCGCAAGGGTGGCCAGCACTCCCAGTCGAGCCAGCGCGGCGGCCAGCAGGGCGGGCGCGGTTCCGACAAGCGTTGATCCGGCACCCGGCAGACACGAGAACGGCGGCCCCGGCAGGCCGCCGTTTTCTTTCGCGCTTTGGCCTTAATGCTTCAGGCGGCCAGCGTACTTCTGGCGGAACTTCCGCACCTTCGGCCCCACCACCGCCGCGCAGTACGGCTGGTTCGGGTTATGGGCGAAATACTCCTGATGATAGTCCTCCGCCTGCCAGAAGGTGGTGGCGGGCACCACCTGGGTCACGATGCGATCAGGCCATTCCATCTGCGCCGCGGCGATGGCCTTCTCGGCCGCCTCCTTCTGCGCGTCGTTCAAATAGAAGATGGCAGAACGGTATTGCTCGCCCACATCCCCGCCCTGACGGTTCAGCGTGGTCGGGTCGTGAACGTGGAAGAACACGTCCAGCAGCTCGTCGTAGCTGATCTGCTCCGGATCGAAGGTAATACGCACCGCCTCGGCATGGCCGGTGTCCTCGTCGCACACTTGGCGGTAGGTGGGGTTGTCCACGTGCCCGCCGATGTAACCGGATTCGACCGACTGCACGCCGATCAAATCATCGAACACCGCTTCCACGCACCAGAAGCACCCGGCTGCCAGAATGGCCGTTTCGGTTTGCGCCATAAGTTGCTCTCACGCTTGTCAGAAAAGTGTACAAGCAGCGGGAACGCGTGAAGAACCGCCAGATTTTCCAATCAACCGTCCGCGCTGCCGTGGGATTATAACCGCTGATAGCGCCAGATTGAAAGACAAGCCTGCATGACCCAGACGATTGAACGCGCCCTCGCCCGGGTTCCCGACCTTCTGCGCGAAGCCGCGGAAAGGGTAATCCTGCCGCGTTACCAGGCCCTTGCCGACCATGAGGTGCGAGCCAAAACCGACGCGGATGATCTTGTAACCATCGCTGACGAGGAAGCCGAGGCCCTGCTGACCGACGGCCTCCTGAAGCTGCTGCCCGGCTCGCTGGTGGTGGGCGAGGAAGCGGTTGCGGCCGAGCCCGCCGCCATCCACCGCCTGGGCGGCAGCGAGCCGGTGTGGGTGATCGATCCCATCGATGGCACCTCGAACTTCGCCGCCGGCAAGCCCACCTTCGCGGTGATGGTGGCGCTGGTGCAGGACAACCAGACCCGAGCCGCCTTCGTCTACGACCCGCTTGGCGAGCGCATGGCCGAAAGCCGCCCTGGTGGCGGCGCTTTCATCAACGGCACGCGTGTCCGCCTGCCCGTCCGCCAGCCTGGACCGGCGCGGGTATCCGTCTCGGTGCGGTTCTGGCCGCCAGAAATCGCCGCGGCTGCCCAGCTGGAAACCGTCGAGCGCATCGAGCCCTTGATGTGCGCGGGGCATGAGTATCTGCGGCTGGTCGCCGGCGGCATCGATGCCGCCTCCTACTGGCGCCTGCTGCCGTGGGATCACGCGGCGCCTGCCCTCATCGCGCGGGAAGCCGGCGCGCGGGTCGAGCATCCGGACGGCAGCGTCTACCGTCCCTACTGCGCCTCGCGCCTCGGGCTCATCGCCGCCCATCCGGACGTATGGGAGGAAGCCTGCCGTGCCTCCTATCCCGATCTCTCGCTCGTCCCCGGCTCCGCGCCGGTCGGCTGAGAAAGAGCGGCACGCTCGCCTGCCGGCGAACTTCTCCTGCTCTGTGGCGTTAGCACCGGGAGTGGCAGCCTGTACATGAACCTTGGCGGCCCGCAAGACACGCGGGTCGCCATTTTTTTGCCCGGTTCGCGCGCCTATGCCTCCCCGCGTGAAAATCTTTGCAAGGTTCCGGGAATAAATCGGCCGCACCCAACGTACACAGGGCATGAAGGACAATTCTTTCGATGTGGTCGGCTTGTTGCCAGCGCTGCTGCGCTATGCGCGCGCGCTTGTGCACGACCCGTCCGAGGCGGAGGAACTGGTCCACGAAACCCTGGTGCGCGCCTATGAGCGGCGCATCACCTTCGACGATCGCCGAGCGCTGCGCCCGTGGCTGTTCTCCATCCTTCACAACCGTTTCGTCGACGGCTACCGCCGCCGCCAGATGGAGGAGCGTGCGGTCGAAAGCCTCGCCGCCGCGCCGGAGACCGTTACGCCCCTGGTCGATGCCGACACCCGCGTCCAACTGAGCCAGATCCATCAGGCCTTCACCCGTCTGCCGGAAGCCCAGCGCGCCGCCCTGCATCTGGTGGCGGTCGAGGGGCTATCCTACCAGGAGGCCGCCGATGCCCTGGGCATTCCGGTCGGCACCCTCATGTCCCGCCTGTCCCGCGCCCGCACCGCCTTGCGCCAGCTGGATCAACCCAGCGCGCCAGAGGCTCATGCGCCGAACAGGGCCCCGTCCTTCCCACCCGTTTCGCTCAAACTGGTCAGGCGTTCCCATGGCAAAGAATGACTCCGCCCGAACAGACACTGTCACCGAGTTTGACCTTCAGGCCTATATGGATGGCCAGCTCGATGAGGCGCGCCGCATCGAGGTGGAAGACTACCTCTCCCGCCACCCGGAAGCGGCAGCCGAGGTCATGGCATCCCTCCGCACGGCGGATGCCCTGCGCCTGCTGGCCCAGGGGCAGCCTGCGCCGTCGGCGCGCCTGCTTGAGGATGCCACCCGCCTTCAGCAGGGGCTGAGGCGGCAGGCATGGCGGCGCCACGTCTTGCGGCTTACCGGCCTTGCTGCTGCCATCACGGCCGGCTGGATCATCTTCAGCGCCATTCAGCCGTTCGGCGATGCAAACCAGAGCGAGGCCGCCACCCTCGCCTTTGTCGACGATGCGATGGATGCCCAGCGGGCGCTTGCCTTGCGTCAGCGCATGGCCTCGCAGGTCGAAACCGTCACCTACAACCCAGCGGAGTTGTGGCTGGAGACCAACCTGGCCATGCCCACCCTGCCGCCATCGTGGCGCGTGCGGGACGTGCAGATCTACCCGTGGGATGAAGGCTACAGCATCGGCGTCACTGCCGATGCCGGCCCCCTGGGCACAGTCACCCTGTTTGTCGCCCCGCGCCCCGCCGAGTTGAAGCAGACCTTCCAGACCGCGCGTGTCGGGGATGCCTCCGCCGCCTTCTGGCAGTCGGGCGATCTGGCCTACGCTCTTATCGGCCACACCTCCGCGCCCCTGTTGCAGGAGGCCGCCGTGCAGTTGTCGGCCAACCTCGCGCTTCCGCCTGGCAACCCAACGGTCTTTCCCTCGTCTCCCCACTGAGCCTGGCAGCCCCCACGCTGTTGCGTTCGCTTTCCCCCTGTCGTTTTCCCCTTGGAATACCCCCGAAATGCTTGTCGATCTTCATGAAGCCCCCGAGGGGCTGACCATTAATACCGATGTCTGCATCGTCGGCAGCGGCGTAGCCGGACTGACGCTCGCCCGCACCCTGCTGGCCCAGGGGTTGCACGTCTGCCTGCTGGAAAGCGGCGGGCGCGACCACGAAGACCCCGTTCACCGTCTCAACGACGGCGAGAACACCGGTTTCCCCTACTACGAGCTACAGGAATCGCGCCTGCGGCTGCTGGGCGGCACCACCGCCATCTGGGGCGGCCGCCTGGCTGAACTGGACCCGGAGGATTTCGAGGCCAAGCCCTGGGTTGCCCACAGCGGCTGGCCGATTTCCAAGGATGACCTCGCGAACCATTACCGGGCCGCGTGGGAGACCTTCGAGATGCCGCCGGAGGCCGCCCTGCCCGACTGGTTGAGCAACGAGGCCAGCCGGCTTGAGCGAGACTCCGCCTCGGCCCTGCAAGTCGGCTACTGGCGGTTCGATACCCGCTTCAACCGTTTCACCCATCGCAACACGGATGATGTAACCGGGCACGCTCGCGCGCAGGTCTGGCTCCATGCCACCGTCACCCGCATTCAGGCCGCCGAGGATGGCAGCCGTATCGACCATGTGGTTGCTCGCGATCTGCGCGGAAACAAGGCCATTGTGCAGGCTCGCCAGTACGTGCTGGCCGCAGGCGGCATCGAGAACGCCCGGCTGCTGCTTGCCTCCAACGACATCTGGAAGAGCGGCCTTGGCAACGCCTACGATCAGGTGGGCCGTTACTTCATGGAGCACCCCCACGCCCGCGGCGGGCGGGTGGAGACGGCGAGAAGCTGGCCGCTGCTGCGCGTTCTGGCCCGTTCACACCGCCATCAGGGCACGCGTCTTGCTGCCCTGCTGCGGCCAAGCCGTGCCCTGCAGCAGCGGGAAGGCATCCTCAACACCGCCTTCACCCTCGGCGCGCGCCAGCCCGCCGATGCCGCCATGTTCCTGCCGGTCAAGCTGTACAACACCCTCAAGCACCGCCTGCCGCCGACCGAAGCCGGCCGACGGCTATGGATGGTCACCAAGCAGGGCGCGGTGTGGCTGCACGAGCGGATCGATCCCCTGCGTCCGTGGCTGATGTTGAAGGCCGGGCGCCGCGAACTGGCGATCGTGGTGCGCGCAGAGCAGGCTCCCAACCCAAACAGCCGGGTGCGCCTGGGCCGCGAGCGCGACGCCTTTGGCATTCCGAAGGTGGAGCTCGACTGGCGATTCAGCGACATCGACAAGCGTACCCTCCAGGTGCTCGCCCGTCATTTCGATGCGACCTTGCGCCAGGGCAGGATCGGTCGCGTGGAGCCGGAGGACTGGCTGGGCGAAAATGGCCCGCTGTGGCAGACGGATCCGCTGGTCAGCTCCCATGCCATCGGCGGCTACCACCATATGGGCTCCACCCGCATGTCCGCCAGCCCGCGCACGGGCGTGGTCGACGCCGACTGCCAGGTTCACGGTATCGACAATCTCTATGTGGCGGGCAGCTCGGTCTTTCCCACCTCGGGCTGGGCCAACCCCACCCTCACCATCGCCGCCCTTGCCATCCGCCTGGGCGAACATCTCGCCGCCCGAAGCAAGCGGGAAGAATTTTTCACCCCGCACGCCATCTACGCCAATCCCCGACGGCAAGCGGCGGGATGAGTTCTTCGAAGCAGTGATCACCTGCCTCTAACTGGCGGCCGGAGCCCCCGCTCCGGCCGTTTTTTTTAAGCATCGCGGTTTTTTTTCTCACAGAGAACCTACGCAGGCATAGTATCCCCTGAAACAGGCGAGAATCTGCCGTAATACTGTCGGGCGCCGGCCCCAACACACATCATCAAAAGCATCCACCACACACGATGCACAAACCAGACAAAAGAAAGCAGCCTGAAGGATTGTGGCAAGCAAGCCACGCCTTCAGACTGCCATTCAGAAATTCAAAACTACGATATCATTTTTACAATAAATTCATCTTGTAAATTTCTCACGGGCATACATAGCGAATTGTCGAACGCCCCAAAGATACCTCACATGGATTGTCATAATACTGTCCATTTGGGCCTTTTGTTTCAATAGATACACGGCCTAGATCAATCATGACTGTTCTCCAGTTAATGCCCGATCACTGACAATCGGCTCATAAACTCTACGAAAAATAATTCAAATGATAACGAAATATTTATGTTATTTTCCAAAACACCAATACAAAAAATAAGAATATTAGGAATAATATCAAAAAATACCGCAATAATATAATTGAAATTTATTCAATATTTTTTAATAATAAAATTCACGCACTTGTATTTAGGTAATATTATATGTGCCAACTATAAATTCACATTATTGACTGCATAAAATTACATAACCGCCCCTCGAGCCGCAATGCAAGCAGCAACTATAGCTCCATACCCCTTGCCCGATATCTAGTCATTATTTCCGCCTTACATATTTTATTTAAACGGAAAAGACATTATGACAGCATACTATCTCGCAGAGCACATCCACAGTTGCCTTGCCAACGGTCATATTGTCTTTCTAGATCTTAAAAAGGACAGGTACTCCGCCTTACCACCGGAACTCAGCACTTCCTTGAGCCTGCTCGCCACCCAAAAAACAATTGATACGCAGCAATTTGAGCAGAACCATCCAGACATCCAAAGCGCCATAGCAAATCTTAAGGCCAGGGGAATTCTCCAGCCCATCGTCCCGAAACCGACATGCGCTAGGCCGCGATCAATAACCAAGCCGCGCAGGGACTTAAGCGAAGCCAATATTGAAGGCCATCGCAGCATCCCCTTTATTCATATTGTCAATTTTATCTATGCATACGGTCGAGCCGTATTTGGAATAAAAATCCTAGGGATTGAGCGGTTGGTCCGAAGCCTATCTCGACATAGGCATTCCAGCACAACAACCAAAAAGCAAAGATATACCCTCGAAGAGGTGGTTGACGCCCTACGCTTGATACGGATCTTTTTTTATAAAGAAATTGACCACTGTTACTTCGACTGCGTCGTGCACATGTATTTTCTCCGGCGCTATGGCTACGATCCTGTCTGGATTTTTGGCGTGAGAATGGAGCCGTTCCGCGCTCACTCCTGGATACAAGTTGGGGATGTTCTCGTCACAAATTACTTAGGCGAGACAGGAATGCTTCGCCCCATACTGGCAGTTTAGGAGGCTTTTCGTGCTTTCATATTTTGCTGCAATCGAAAAATCACCAAACGCCAGGGAGCGATCAACACGCCTCTTCTCCCATATAATTTCGGTTCACCCTAACTATAAACCCTGCTTCAAGAGCGAGGGGTCTTTCGCATTGGTTGCCGGAGAGACCTCCGACAGGGCAATCAGAATTTACAAGCTTGCAAATTCTCAAGGCCTGGTGATGGGCCGCCTGTTTCATCGCTCAAGCCAGTCCGCTGCTGGGCATGTGCCAGATCAGCTATCCGAGCATGAATCCTCGCAAATAGCAGGCACCTTGGGCCGTCATCTTATCGATACCTATTGGGGGCGCTACGCCGCCTTCATCAACAACACAGAAAATCAAAAAAGAGTTGTTGTGTCTGATCCATCCGGGTCGATGCCAATATATTACTTCGAGACCGACGCATATGTCCTACTCTTTTCCAACGGCTCAGATTTTCATGATCTTGGCCTGACCGCCCTCAGCTTCAACACCGACCGCATCCTCTCGCACATCAAGACAAACCTCTATGATTATAACAACACCGGATTTAACGAGATAAAAAAGGTCAATCGAGGCAGCGCGCTCATCGTAAGCGAAGAAGGCACGCGCGTTGAGCAGTACTGGCATCCTGGACAGTTTGTTAAAAAATCCAGAACCTGGGGACACGAGGAGGCAGCAACCCTGCTCCACGATACGATTGTCCAATGCGTAGGGGCATGGGGCAGCGTGTTTGACAGGATTGGTATTTCGCTATCTGGCGGGCTCGACTCCTCGATCGTTCTTGCCGCTCTCAGGAAAGCGGCCCATCCGCCCACCACCATTGCGTCCCACGTCTATTTTCCGTCGAGCGCCGAGTCAGACGAGCGGCGCTGGGCCTGTGAGATGGCAGAACGCGCAGGCATAGAGATTCATTGCACCGAATTGTGCAGCGAAGACATCGATCCAACGACACTCAGGGATTTCGATTTCAATGCAGAGCCCATCAATTGCATGGGCAGCATCATGTCTGGTCCGCGCAACCGGCAGTTCATTGATCGATACAATGTCGGCGCCCTCCTGAGCGGCCATGGGGGCGATATGATTTTTGCCCAGGGCACAGCCGCCTCAGCGGAAGATTATGTCTGGAACCATGGCTGGAACTGGGGCGCGCTGCGATGCATTGCCGAAAACGCCCTCGTGACAAGAACGTCGTTCTACGACGCATTGGCAACAACCGTCAGGAGTCGACGCCGCGGCAGGAGTTTAAATCTCAATGCACTGATGAAGGAGAGATCGAACTCCATTGTTAACAGCGAGTTATTTAATTCATTGGACCTTAACAAGCACTGCGCCCACTGGCTCAGTGGGCTTGAGGAAATATCAATCGGGAAGGCCGTACAACTAACGAACAGCTGGTGCGCGCAGCACCACTACGTTCCCAACCGCGAGGATTGGGAAATACCAAAAATTCATCCGCTATTATCTCAACCTGTGATCGAAGCCATTGCCAGGATTCCGACCTATCTCTTCTGCCTGAACGGAATTGATCGGGGGCTGGCGCGATATGCCTTTCGGCGAGATGTGCCTCATTCCATCATTTCGCGGCAATCCAAAGGAACCGCGCATGATTATTATGAGGACTTGTACACGCACCACCTGGATTTTTTTAAAGAGAGCCTAAGCTCAGGTGCCCTGATGCAATTGGGTCTACTGGATACAAAAGCGCTCGAGCGAGCATTTGCGATTGAAATTTCCGCAGAAAGCACAGCCAAATACAACGTCCTGGACTTGATAGATATAGAGCACTGGGCAAGGTGGTGGAAAAGCAGGATTGACAACCAAAGGGAAATTAAACCGATCTAGGACGCACACCCGCCGCGAAAACAAAAACGCCGGCGGGATTTCTCCCACCGGCGCTTTTCAACCCAGTTCTGGCGGTGCCTTACTCGGCGGCGACCGGCGTCGTCACCGAACCCGGTTCGGCCGGGGTCTTGTAGGTCAGCACCGGCTGGCGGGCAGCACGGGTCTCGTCGAGGCGCTTCACCGGAGCAAAGTGCGGAGCCGCCGTAAAGCGTTCCTTGTCGCCCGCCTTCGCTGCTTGCGCCAGCGCGCCCAGCGCGCCGATGAACTCATCGAGCGAAGCGCGGCTTTCGGTTTCCGTCGGCTCGATCAGCATCGCGCCGTGGACCACCAGCGGGAAGTACATGGTCATCGGGTGGTAGCCCTCGTCGATCATCGCCTTGGCGAAGTCGAGCGTGGTGACGCCGGTGTCCTTCAGGAAGCGGTCGTCGAACAGCGCCTCGTGCATGCACGGGCCCTCGAACGCCGGGGTCATCACGTCCTTCAACTTGGCCATGATGTAGTTGGCGTTCAGCACCGCGTCTTCCGCTGCCTGGCGCAGGCCATCCGCGCCGTGGCTCATCATGTAGCTGGCCGCGCGCACGAACATGCCCATCTGGCCATGGAAGGCGACCATGCGGCCGAAGCTCTTGTCGCCCTCGGCCAAGTGCTCAACCAGTTCGAACCGCTCGTCCGTCTTCTTGACGTAAGGCAGCGGCGCGAACGGCGCCAGCGCTTCCGAGAACACCACCGGACCCGACCCCGGACCACCGCCGCCATGCGGGGTGGAGAAGGTCTTGTGCAGGTTGATGTGCATGGCATCGATGCCGAGGTCGCCGGGGCGCACCTTGCCGACGATGGCGTTGAAGTTCGCGCCGTCGCAGTAGAAGAACGCGCCCACCGCATGCACGGCCTCGGCGATCCGGATGATGTCCGGCTCGAACAGGCCGCAGGTGTTCGGGTTGGTCAGCATGATCGCCGCCACGTCCGGACCCAGCCGCGCCTTCAGCGCTTCGAAATCCACGCGGCCATTGGCGGTCGCCGGAATTTCCTCGACGCGGTAGCCGCAGAAGGCCGCCGTCGCCGGGTTGGTGCCGTGGGCCGACTCCGGCACCAGCACCACCTCACGGGCGTCGCCGCGCGCTTCCAGTGCGGCACGAATGGCGAGCAGGCCGCACAGTTCGCCGTGCGCGCCCGCCTTGGGCGACATGGCGACGGCGGGCATGCCGGTCAGCTCCATCAGCCAGTGGGCGACGGTATCGATCAGCTCCAGCGCGCCCTGCACCGTGTCCTGCGGCTGCAAGGGGTGAATGTCCGCAAAGCCCGGCAGCCGCGCCATCTTCTCGTTGAGGCGCGGGTTGTGCTTCATGGTGCAGGAGCCGAGCGGGAACAGGCCCATGTCGATGGCGTAGTTCTTGCGGCTGAGGCGCGTGTAGTGGCGCACCGCTTCCGGCTCGGAGAGGCCCGGCAGGCCGATGGGGTCTTTCCGCTCCAGCCCGCCAAGGCGGGAGGCGACCTTCGGCGCTTCCGGCACGTCGACGCCGGTGCGGTCGCCGCGGCCGATCTCAAAGATCAGCGGTTCGTTGAGTTCCAGCCCCTTATGGCCGGTGAAGGTGGCAAAACCTTCGGCCGAGGAGCCTTCGCCCCCCAACGTCTCTCCGGGCCCAGTGGGGCGTCCCTGACGGTTCAGCATGACAGCACCTCCTCAAGGCCCTTCGCCAGCGCCTCGATGTCGGATTCGGTAACGGTTTCGGTCACGGCCAGCACCACGCCGTCGTGCAGCGCGGTCTCGGTCGGGTAAAGGCGGCTCAGCGCAACGCCCGCAAGGATGTCGCGATGGCCAAGCTCCCGCACCACGTCGCGCGAGGGCTTCGAGAGCCGGATGGTGAACTCGTTGAAGAAGGCATCGTTCAGCACCTCGACGCCCGGCACCTTGGCCAGACGTTCGGCGGCCTGCACCGCGCGGGCGTGGTTGAACTCGGCCAGCTGGCGCAGCCCCGCCTCGCCCAAGAGGCTGAGGTGGATGGTGAACGCCAGCGCGCACAGGCCCGAGTTGGTGCAGATGTTGGAGGTCGCCTTCTCGCGGCGGATGTGCTGCTCGCGGGTAGAGAGCGTCAGCACGTAGCCGCGGCGGCCGTCCGCATCGACGGTCTCACCGCACAGGCGGCCCGGCATCTGGCGCACGAACTTCTCGCGGCAGGCGAACAGGCCAAGGTACGGACCGCCGAAGTTGAGACCGTTGCCGATGGACTGGCCCTCGCCCACAACGATGTCCGCGCCCATCTCGCCCGGAGACTTCATGAGGCCCAGCGAGACCACCTCGGTCACCACGACGACCAGCAGCGCGCCGTTGGCGTGGCAGGCTTCGGCCAGTTCCGTCAGGTCCGCCACATGGCCGAACAGGTTCGGGTTCTGGACGACGACGCAGGAGACCGTCTTGTCGATCTGGCCAAGCAGCGCCTCATAGTCGCCGCCCGGCTTGCCCGTGGTCAGCTCCGGCGTGCCGACGACCAGCTCGTCGCCCGTCACCTTGGCCAGCGCCTTGGCGACGTCGACGTAGTGTGGGTGGACGCCGGCCGAAATCAGCGCTTTTTTCCGGCGGGTGATGCGGCGGGCCATGAAGATGGCCTCGGTGGTCGCGGTCGAGCCGTCGTACATGGAAGCGTTGGCCACATCCATGCCGGTCAGCCGCGCCACCTGGGTCTGGAACTCGAAGAGGTACTGGAGCGTGCCCTGCGCGATTTCCGGCTGGTACGGCGTGTAGCTCGTCAGGAACTCGCCGCGCTGGATCAGGTGATCCACGCTTGCCGGCACATGGTGCTTGTACGCGCCGCAGCCGATGAAGAACGGCACCGCGCTTGCGGGCGTGTTGCGCCCGGCCAGCCGCACGAGCGTGCGCTCCACCTCAAGCTCGGTCGCGTGGTTCGGCAACGTGCCGATCGGCCCCTTCAGCAGGGCAGATGCCGGCACGTCCCGGAACAGTTCGTCGATATGCTCGACGCCGATGTCCGCCAGCATTGCCCGGCGGTCGGCATCCATATGGGGCAGGTAACGCATCCCAGATCCTCGAGAACAGGTGTTAGGCGAGGCTCGCCACGTAGTCCTGGTACGCCGCCTCATCCATCAGGGCGTCCAGTTCAGCGGTGTTGCTGAGGCGCACGCGGGCGAACCAGCCGTCGCCTTCAGCGCCCGAATTGACCAGGCTCGGGTCGGCATTGAGGGCATCGTTCGCCTCCACCACCTCGCCCGAGACCGGCGCATAGACTTCCGAGGCCGCCTTCACGGACTCGACCACGGCCAGCTCGTCGCCCTGGGCGACGGTGCGGCCGGCTTCCGGCAGTTCGACGAACACCACGTCGCCAAGCTGGCCCTGGGCGTAGTCGGTAATGCCGATGGTGCCGGTGTCACCTTCGACCCGCACCCACTCATGATCCTTGGTGTAATAAACAGTCATGAAACCTTACCCCTGTTGGCTTTATGCCGGTTGATTGGAACGAACGTAGCGGTGCGGCACGAACGGCATGGGCACCACGGTTGCCGTCAGCTTGCGGCCGCGCACGTCGATGGTGACCTGCGTGCCGTCTGCGGCGAAGTCCTTGGCGACGAACGCCATGGCGATCGGCGCCTGCACCGTCGGGGCGAAACCGCCGCTGGTCACGAAGCCGATTTCCTGGCCGTCCGCGCTTTCAACGATTGCGCCCTCGCGCGCGGGCTGGCGTCCATCCAGCTTCAACCCCACGCGTTTGCGGGCGGTTCCGTTCAGGATCTGATCCAGCACCACCTCGGCACCGAGGAAGCCGCCTTCCGCCTTACGCCGCTTGGAAATGGCGAAGCTGAGGCCTGCCTCCACCGGCGTGATGTCGGTATCCAAATCGTGGCCGTAGAGCGGCAGACCGGCTTCCAGACGCAGGGAATCCCGCGCGCCGAGGCCAATCGCCTCCACATCCGGCTGGGTGAGCAGCGTCCGGGCGAACGCCCTCGCCTTCTCGGCGGGCAGCGAAATCTCGAAACCGTCCTCGCCGGTGTAGCCCGAGCGGGAAACCCACAGCGGCGTCCCGTCCCAGTCGAACGCGCCTGCCGTCATGAAGGTAAGGTTCACCACGCCCGGCAGCAACCGTGACAGCGCATCGGCCGCCTTCGGGCCCTGCAGCGCCAGCAGCGCCAGGTCGTCCCGGTAGGTCACGGTAACGCCCTTCGGCTCCAGGTGCGCCCGCATGTGGGCGATGTCGCCTTCCTTGCACGCGCCGTTGACCACCACATAGAGATCATTCTCGCGGCGGGTGATCATCAGGTCGTCGAGCGTGCCGCCCTTCTCGTTCAGCAGCAGCGAATAGCGCATCCGGCCCGGCTTGAGGCCGAGGATATCGCCCGGCACCAGCGTCTCCAGCGCCGCATCGGCATTGTCGCCGGTCAGGAACACCTGCCCCATGTGCGAAACGTCGAACAGACCGGCGTTCTCGCGGGTCCACTTGTGCTCGGCCATGATCCCGGCCGAGAACTGCACCGGCATCGCATAGCCGGCGAACGGCACCATGCGGGCGCCAAGATCGGTATGAAGGCCGTAAAGCGGCGTATGCAAAAGATTTTCTGGCGCGTCGGCCATGACAATATCTCCGTGACAAAGCCGTCCCTCATCAGGACGATCCGGCCCCCTCTGTCACGGAACCTGAGAGCTTTCGCGGACGCCGTTGGACCGGCCGCCGCTTACCCCTTCGGTGATTCGCCGGCATACCGCCGACAAATGCTTTCCAGAGTGCTGTTCACCCTTCGCGGTTCTTTTGCCTGAGAGATTCCGGGGCGGTTGCTCCTTCGGCGCCGGACGGCTGCATCTTCATCAGATGCATCTGCCGCCCAGCCTCTCCCGCGCTGGTGTCGGATTGCTCCGCAGCCCGCTCACCCTATGAGTCGCCATCCTTAAGTCAATAACTTGTCGGATGCGGGGTGAGAGATTTCAGTTTTAATGCGCGATATTGTAGTGCGCCTGCTCGTCGGTGAGCTGAAAGCCCACCAGCACCTCGAAGCCGCTGTCCTTGGGCTTGGCATCGAAGAACAGGTCTTCCGGCTGGCGCGGCTCGCCGCGCTTGCGCTTCTTCTTGCTCGGGTCCGGCCCGATCAGCTTCAGCGCCTCCTCGCGGTCGATGGCTGCCTGCACCGTCTGCACGGATTCGGCTCGCACGTCGCCGGGCTGGAAGGTCAGCGTCGCCTCGTAGACCTGCTTGGAGACGATCTCCTTGCCCTCCTTCACCACCGCGACGAAGTAGGGAACGGTGATGGTCTGGGCGGCGGCCGCATTGGGCCGCTGCGCGCCGATGGTGAAGCGCAGGTTGCTCGTCACCTTGGGCGAGCTCTCGACGCAATGGTTCTCAAGGCCAAAGATGCTGGCGTTCGCCACCACCGAGTCCGCGGTGCGGCTGCTGGGCGGCGAGAAGAAGGTGAGCGTGCCGGCGTACTTGGGCACGGCGGTCGCCGGGCAGAGCGTACGGGTCACTTCCAGCGGGTTGTTGGCGCAACCGGCCAGCAGCGCCGGCATCATCACCGCCACGAGGCCAGCCACGCGCCAGGACCGCCCCTCACCAGCCAAGCGGATGCCCGCCAGGCGGCGCAGGTTCGTCAAAGCCTTCATTCCCTTGGCTGGCATCATTCCAGTGGCCATGCATTACTCTCCCGCCAAATATGCGGCCCGCACAGTAGGCACGCTTCGCTCCAGACGCAAGCGAGCCGCTCGACGCCTTGCGTCGAACGGCTCGCGAAACCCTCCGGCACGTCAGGCCGGGTGCGGCTTAGCTCAGCTTCCAGCTGATCGGCACCACCAGGCTGGTGATCCCGGCCGGCGGCGGCGGGAAGCTGCCGATCTTGTTCATGATCTTCTCGGCTTCGCGGTTCAGAATATCCGAGGAGGTCGGCTCGACCAGCTGCACGCCGGTGATTCGGCCGCTTGCGTCCATCGAGACCTTCACCTTGGCCGTACCCTCTTCGCCGCGCACCTGCGCCGAGCGGGGGTAGCTGAAGTTATCGGCAATGAGCGCTGCCACTTTCTTCTGCCAACCCGCGTCCTGCGCGTTGGCTGGGGTGGCGGCGCCAGCAACGGCCGCAGCTGCGACAGCCGCATATGCCATGGTGCGAGCAAACTTCCCGAACATCCTACTGCCTTTCCTCGATCCTCGATCAACTCAAAGGACGCGCACGGCTCCTTCTGATGCCCGTTACGCCTCCACACACGACATTGACCTAGATCAAAAAGGTAAATGATCGGTTGACGTAATGAACCACCCGTTTCGGCAAGCGCCGCTGCAACAACCTCTCCTGCCGCCAGGCCTGATCGCCTCGCCCTGCGAACCAAATTCGCCCGTTTGTTTTGCCAGGCAATGTCGCTATAGATCCTGCCATGACTTTGCCCTCCCTCTCCGTACTGGTCGCCAATCCGCGCGGGTTCTGCGCGGGGGTCGATCGCGCCATCAAGATCGTCGAGCTGGCCATCGAGCGCTTCGGCGCGCCGGTCTATGTCCGTCACGAAATCGTGCACAACCGCTTCGTGGTGGAGACGCTTCAGGCCAAGGGCGCGGTGTTCGTCGATGAACTGGACGAAGTGCCGGAAGGCTGCCCGGTCATTTTCTCCGCCCACGGCGTGCCCAAGTCGGTCCCGGCCGAGGCCGAGCGCCGCCAGATGCTCTATGTGGATGCCACCTGCCCGCTGGTCTCCAAGGTGCACCGGGAGGCTGAGCGCCACTCCGCCCAGGGCCGCCACATCCTCATGATCGGCCATGCCGGCCATCCGGAGGTCATCGGCACCATGGGCCAGCTGGACGAAGGCGAAATCTCGCTGATCGAGACGGCGGAGGATGCCCGCACCATCGAGGTGAAGGACCCGGAAAACCTCGCCTACATCACCCAGACCACCCTGTCGGTCGATGACACGGCGGAGATCGTCGCCATCCTTCAGCAGCGCTTCCCCTCGCTGGAAAGCCCGAAGAAGGAAGACATCTGCTACGCCACCACCAACCGGCAGGATGCGGTGAAGGCCATTGCGGACCGGGCCCAGCTGGTGCTCGTGATCGGCGCGCCCAACTCGTCCAACTCGCTGCGCCTCGTCGAAGTGGCGGAGCGCTGCGGGGCCAAGGCCCGCCTGGTGCAGCGCGCCACCGATATCGACTGGGCCTGGTTCGAGGGCGTCTCCTGCGTTGGCATCACCGCGGGAGCTTCCGCGCCCGAGGTGCTGGTGGGAGAGGTGGTCTCCGCGCTGCACGAACGGTTTATGCTGACCATCGAGCACGTCACCACCACGACCGAGGATATCGAGTTCAAGCTGCCGCGCGCCTTGACGGCCTGACCGGCCAACCGCGAACGCAAGAGAAAACGAGGGGGCCCGTGGCAGTCTACACCCATGTTTCAACCGAAGCGCTGGAGACCTTCCTGGCGGGCTTCGATATCGGCCACCTTCTGAGCGCCAAGGGCATCGCCGAGGGCGTCGAGAACAGCAACTATCTCATCGAGACCGAGCGCGGGCGCTACATCCTCACCCTTTATGAAAAGCGCGTGCGGCTGGAAGACCTGCCCTACTTCCTCGGCCTCACCCGCCATCTGGCGGACCAGCACCTGCCGGTGCCCCGCCCTATCCCCAACCGGGAAGGCGAGACGCTGCATACGCTCGCCGGCCGGCCTGCCTGCCTCATCGAGTTCCTGACCGGCGTCTCCGTCACCGAGCCCACGGCCGAACACTGCCGCAACGTCGGCGCGGCGCTGGCGAAGCTCCATCTGGCGGCGGCAGGCTTTGAGCTCTCCCGCCCCAACGACCTGTCGGTCGATGGCTGGCGGCGGCTGGCGGCCTCCGTGCGCGCCGAGGCGGACGGCATCTCGCCCGGCCTGCGCGGTCTCATCGACACGGCGCTGGGCGAAATCGGCGCGGCCTGGCCCAAGGGCCTGCCGTCGGGCCCCATTCACGCCGACCTGTTTCCGGACAACGTGCTGGTTCGCGATGGCGATGTCACCGGTCTCATCGACTTCTACTTCGCTGCCAACGATTTCTGGGCCTACGATATCGCCGTCTGCCTCAACGCCTGGTGCTTCAGCGCGGACGGCAAGAGCTACCGGCAGGACCTGACCCGCGCCTTTATCGCCGGCTACGAGAGCGTGCGCCCGCTGGAGCTGCAGGAGCGGGACGCCCTGCCGCTGCTGTGCCAGGGCGCGGCGCTGCGCTTCCTCCTCACCCGCGCCTACGACTGGCTCAATACGCCCGCCGACGCGCTCGTCACCCGCAAGGACCCGCTGGCCTACGCCCGTCGCCTCAGCTTCTTTCGGGAGCAGGCGGCCAGCCTGTTCGCGGTGGCGTCATGAGCGCGCCGCAAACCGTTGAGATCTTTACCGACGGCGCCTGCTCCGGCAATCCGGGGCCGGGCGGCTGGGGCGCCATCCTGCGCGCGGGCGACCATGTTAAGGAAATCCACGGCGGCGAGCCGCACACCACCAACAATCGCATGGAGTTGATGGCGGCCATCGAGGCGCTGCGGGCGCTTAAGCGGCCCTGCCATGTGGTGCTGACCACCGACAGCGTTTACGTGCGCGACGGCATCACCAAATGGATGTTCAACTGGCAGCGCAACGGCTGGAAGACGGCGGACAAGAAGCCGGTGAAGAACGCCGAGCTGTGGCAGGCGCTCAGCGAGGCGGCAAAGCCCCACAAGGTCGATTGGCGCTGGATCAAGGGCCACTCCGGCCACCCGGAAAATGAGCGGGCCGACGAACTGGCGCGGCTCGGCATCGCCGAGATCCGCCGCAGCGCCTGAGCCAAATCTTCCTACCAGCAACCGAGAAAAGGTAGCCGACCCACGGGCTCAAAGGCTAACATTCGTCCCTCATTCAATTTGGGGCGCAAATAATGTTTAAGGAATTCAAGGAATTTGCCCTGCGCGGCAACGTGCTCGATCTTGCCGTCGGCGTCATCATCGGCGCGGCGTTCAACAAGATCATCGATTCGGTGGTGAAAGATCTCATCATGCCCATCGTCTCGGCCCTTTTCGGCACGCCCGATTTCAGCAATCTCTATCTGGTCCTTGGTTCGATCCCTGCAGATTACGCCGGTTCCATGGCCTATAAGGATCTCGTGGCTGCCGGCGTGCCGGTTCTGGGCTATGGCCAGTTCATCACCGTTGCCATCAACTTCATCCTGCTGGCGTTCGTGGTGTTCTGGATCGTTAAGGGCGCCAACGCGCTGAGCCGCCCGGCCAAGAAGGACGAAGCCCCGGCCGCGCCTCCGCCGCCGCCCGAGGATATTCAGTTGCTGCGCGAAATCCGCGACGCGCTGAAGGCGAAGTCCTGACATTCTGCTAAATGCAGGGGCCCGAGGCCCCTGCAAAGGAAGGCCTACTTTCGAAACCGCGCAGGCGCATAGCTGGCAGCGTTCACACCCGCGTCTGCCAGCGCCTGCGGCAAGGCCTCGCCCAAAATCAGGCTCGCGCACAGCGCCCCGGCAGCCGGGGCCGTCTGCATGCCGAAACCGCCCTGCCCCGCGCACCAGAAGAAGCCAGGAACATCCGGCTCGAACCCGTAAACCGGCACGCGGTCCGGCGCGAAGGTTCTAAGGCCTGCCCAGCTGCGCTCCGGCCGGCTGATGGTAAAGGTGGTCGCCTTCTCCAGCCGATCAAGCGCAATCGCCACGTCCAGTTCCTCCGGCTGGGCATCGCAGGGGCTGACGGCGTCTCGTCATGAGGCGAGACCCAATAGGCGCCCGCATCCGGCTTGAAATAGAAGCTGCCGCCAATATCGAGCACAAGGGGCATCTCGGCGCGATACTCCTCCCCTGGCACGCGCAGCACCACCATGGTACGGCGCATCGGCGTCAGCCCCACCGGGGCGACGCCCGCCAGCCGCGCCACCTCGTCGGCCCATGCGCCTGCGGCATTGACCAGAATGCGCGCCTCATACGCCTGCCCGCCGCACTGCACGCGCCAGCAGCCGCCCGCCTGCCTGAGCGCCGTGACGCGCTGGCCGGTCAGCACCGTGCCGCCGGCGCGCTGGAACCGGCGCAGATACCCCTGGTGCATCGCCGCCGTGTAGATATCGCGCACGGCGGGCTCCCACAGGCCAGTCGCCTGCCATGCCGGGCGCAGCGCCGGCGCAAGGGCGGCGATCCGCTCCGGGCTGATGATCTCCAGGTCAAGGCCGGGGTAAAGGCCGTGCATTTCCCGCACTGCCCCCAACTGCTCCTCCTGGCCCACATAAAGCGCCCCGCGCGGCGCGGAGACCAGCGGCCCGTCGAACGCCTCGGGCGGGTTCTGGAGGAACGGCAGCGAAGCGGTGGTGAGCGGCTGCACGAGCGGTCCGCCGTAGGTTTCGGAATAGAAGGCGGCCGACCGGCCGGAGGTGTGGTAGCCTGGAAAATCCTCGGCCTCGAGCAACAGGACCCTCAAACCATCGCCCAGGCTTCCGGCAACGGATCGCGCCCGCAATGCCGCCGCCGACGATGATGACGTCAAACCGCTCAGCCACGCCCTTCCGCCTCCGTCGCCATCAGGGCCGCGTGAATCTCGGCCAGCGTCCTGTTCCGCACCGCATCCACGTCCCGCAGCAGTTCATGCCGTCCGCCCGGCACCACCTTGAGGCGGCAGTGGGGCATGTGCGCTGCGACATGCCGCGCGGCCACCGGATCGACCACCTGCTCGTGTTCCGGCATCAGGATGAGAACCGGCGCATCCACGCCCTGCAGGTAGCCGGGCGCAGCCAGTCGATCAAGGGAACGGAAGGCGGCATCCAGCCAGCCGTAGGTCACGCCGCCGAGCGCCAGCGCCGGGTTCTGCTCGATCCACCAGATCTCGTCGGCGAAGCGTTCGTTGTCCCCCGTTAACGCCGACTGGCGAAGGGCGGAGGCGGCCCGCGCGCCATAGGGCCGCTGCGTCGGGGCAAACTCCCCGCTCCGGCCGCGCCCGACCATCCAGCGCGCCAAGCGTTTGGTCACCGGGCTCGGTATGCCGCCGGTCCGTATGCCCAGCATGGGTGCCAGCAGGACCGCATGGGAGATCACGCCGGCATGTTCCGCCAGGAACCTCAGGGCGATATGCCCGCCCATCGAATGGGCCACCAGGTAGAACGGCGGCGGCATGTCCTTCGTCAGGTCGGCAATCCAGCCGGCCAGGTCGCCAACCAGAACGTCGAAGTCGGTTTGGTGTCCCTTGTGCGGGTGGTCCCCCAGCCGCCCCGAGAGGCCCTGCCCCCGCCAATCGAGCGAAGCGACTGCGTAGCCCCAGTCGAGGAACGCGCCGTAACTCTCCAGGTATTTTTCCAGAAAGTCCGCCCGGCCGTTGAGGAAAATCACCGTGCCGCGCGCCTGCCCTTCCGGCAGGCAGCGCATGGTCCGCATCGGCCAGCCATCGGGTGCGCGCCAGTCCAGAAATTGGGTCTGCGAGCCGAAAGCGTGCCGGTTAAAGGCGTGTTGGATCTGCATATGCACGGCGGGTTACCACTTTTTCAGTTTTCCATGTGAGCGTTCGTCGCATGTGGGACATCATTCGGCTCAGCCTTCTCTTAACGCTGGTTGCCCTGCTGGTCATCGCCGCAGTGGGCGATGTGCGGCGATACAGAATTTCGAACCGGCTCTGCATCGCAGTGGCGGGCCTGGCCCTGCCCTATTGGCTTGCGGCGAGCGCGGCCACCGGGGCGGCGCTGCTGCCCCTGCTCGGCTGGCAAATTGGCGTTGCACTTCTGGTATTTATCGGGTTCGCCGTTCTTTTTGCCTTAGGGGCGATGGGGGGCGGCGATGTCAAACTCGTTGCGGCGCTCGCGTTATGGATACCGCCCGCACGCATTCTTGAGCTGATTTTCCTCATAGCCATTTACGGCGGTGTTCTGGCGCTCGTTCTGGTGGTGACACGCCGACTGCGCGGCCAGACTCACCGCGCCGTGCCCTATGGGGTCGCCATAGCCCTCGGCGGCATCACGCTGGCGCTCGAACCAATCGTTAATTTTTCAGGTCTATAACGGCGCACGGTTCAGACGCGAAAGAGGACGGCATGAACGTTCGCAGTCTCATCCTGGTCGTCGCGGCCCTGATCATCGCTGTTGTGACAGCGTTCATGGCGCGCGCCCTGATGTCGGGAAACGATCAGGCAAAACCAGCCCAGGTCACCAAGCAGGTCACGGAAAGCAAGATCCTGGTGGCGGCCCGCACCCTGACGGTTGGCCATATTCTCCAGGCGGAGGATATGAAGTGGCAGCCGTGGCCGGAAGACGCGATGCATGACGCCTACGTCAAGGAAGACAGCGCCTCCATCAACGACATGACCGGCAAGGTGCTGCGGAACGCGTTTCTCACGGGCCAGCCCCTGACCACCGATGCGATTATCAGCCCGAATGACCGCGGCTTCCTCGCGGCGGTGCTGTCGCCGGGAATGCGCGCGATCACCGTGTCCATTTCCGCAACCTCGGGCGTTGCCGGCTTCATCTTCCCCGGCGATCGTGTCGACCTCGTGATGACCCATCAGGTGGAGCGGGGCGACGCGCCCTCGCTCAACGTGTCTGAAACCGTGATGCGTAACGTGCGCGTTCTGGCCATCGATCAGGCGACAGCCAACGTGGCCAACCAGCCCAAGGTCGGTGGAACCGCCACGCTCGAGGTGACCCCGAAGCAGGTGGAAAAAATCAAGGTCATGCAGCGGGTGGGTGATCTGTCGCTCAGCCTGCGCCCGCTGGCCGACAACATGGACACGGTATCCGGTGATGAAATCCGCCCGGCCGAGCCGAGCGACCGCGCGCCCTCCTACACCACGGCGCGGGAAGTGACGCGCTTCACCAATGTCGGCCGGTCCTCGGGCGATGCGCCGCGCCGGAGCGGCAAAGTCGTGGTTGTCGTGCGCGGCAATACGGTCACCGAGATCGAGACTGGAGCAAAATAACATGCGTGCCAGCCGTTCGCTTCACACCGGCATCCTGGCCGCCCTTGCCTGGGGCGGGCTTGCCGCCGGCCTCACTCTGGGCGCGCCTGCCGCCGCGCGGGCCGCGTCCGTCCAGGACACCCAGGAATCGCTGAGCCTGGAGGTAAGCAAGGGTACGCTGATCCGCCTTGACCGGCCGACCAACGGCGTCTTCATCGCCAACCCCAAGATCGCCGATGTGCAGGTGCGCTCTCCGCACCTCATCTACGTGCTCGGCGTCAATCCCGGCGAGACCAGCTTCTACGCCATGGACGCCAAGGACCAGGTAATCTACTCGGCCAACGTCCATGTCTCGAGCAACATCGAGCAGGTCCGCAGCCTGCTGAAGGCCGCGATGCCTGAATCCAGCATCACGGCCGAGCCGTTCAACGGCATGATTATGCTCACCGGCACCGCCCCCACGCCCGAAGCCGTCGGCGAAGCCGAGAATCTGGTGAAGCAGCTGCTGGGCGAAAAGCAGGTGGTCATCAACAAGGTTCGCACCGCAACGCCGGTGCAGGTGAACCTGCAGGTGAAGATCGCCGAAGTCAGCCGCACGCTGCTTAAGGACCTGGGCATCAACGTCGCCACGCAGGATGGAACCGGCGGGTTTCTGTTCGGTCTCTGGCAGGGCCGCAGCAACGGCATCGAATTCAACAACGGCGTCGTGAAATTCACGATTCCGGAAGGCACCAACACCATCGGCATGGCAGGCAGGCTGTTCGGCATGAACGCCGCTGCGGCTATTGACGCGCTGGCCGAGGAAGGCCTCGTCACCGTGCTGGCCGAGCCGAACCTGACGGCGCTTTCGGGCGAGATGGCCAGCTTCCTGGCGGGCGGCGAATTTGCCATTCCCATGCCCGCCGAGGATGGCCGCGTGCTCATTGAATACAAGCAATACGGCGTCGGCCTCGCCTTCACGCCGACGGTGATGGCCGACAACCGCATCGCCCTTCGGGTGCGCCCCGAGGTGAGCGAGCTTTCGCAGGCCGGCGCCATCACGGTAAATGGCATCAGCGTGCCGGGCCTGACCACCCGCCGCGCCGAGACGACGGTCGAGCTGGGCTCGGGCCAGAGCTTCATGATCGCCGGCTTGCTTCGGAACACCACCGGCCAGAGCGTCAGCAAGCTGCCGGTGCTGGGCGACCTGCCCATTCTGGGCGCGCTGTTCCGCTCCGACAGCTTTCAGCGCAACGAGACGGAACTCGTCATCGTCGTCACGCCTTATCTGGTCAAGCCGATGAACGCCAAGGACGTCCATCTGCCGACGGACGGCTACAAGGCGCCGAGCGATCTGGAGCGCTGGCTGCTGGGCAAGTCCTTCGTCCAGTCCGCGCCGCCGGCAGCCGGCCAGCCCGCCGCCAGCGCGCCGGCCCAGCCGGAAGGCGCTGCCGCGCCTGGCTTCTCTTTCCAGGGGAACGCACAATGAGCCACGCGTCTGCCTTCAAACGCTCCCTGCTCGCCAGCTCGCTGCTGGGCATGGCCCTTGTCCTGTCCGCCTGCGGCACGCATCGCGGCAACGCCTCGATCAAGACGCCGACGGTCGCCTCCCAGGCCATCACCCGAGACATCGCCTTCGGCCCGGATCAGAAGATCCGCCCGGCGGATGCCGAGGCGCTGCGCGCCTTCCTCGCGAGCCTGCGCCTGGATTACGGCGCCCGCCTCACCCTGGATGATCCCCACCCGGAAGGCGCGGCCGCGCGCCGCGCCGCCGTTGCCTCCATTGTTGCCGCAAGCGGCGGCGTACTGACGAACGCGACGCCGCCGGCCAGCACCGACATGCCCGTTGGCACCGCGCGGCTGTGGGTCGAGCGCGCGCAGGCCATTGCGCCCGCCTGCCCGGACTGGAGCAGCAATCCGTCCTCCAACATGAGCGCTGCCACCCACAGCAACTTTGGCTGCGCGGTCAACAGCAACCTCTCGGCCATGGTGGCAGACCCCAGGGATCTGGCCAACGGCCGCGCCTACGAGGGGTCGAGCGCCTCTGACATTTCCAAGACCCAGGATGGCTGGCGTCAGCGGGAGCCCTCCGGCATCGGGAAGGCGCTGCCCAGCACCTCCCTTGGCAGCGGCGGCGGCAACTGATCGGCCTGGCAGCGGGAAACCTGAAAAATGAATGCACCCTGGTCATCGAACCAACGCTTCGCCAACGCCCAGCGCGACATCTTCGCCGCGTTCGTCTGCGATGATGCGACCGCCGAGGCGCTGAAGAACTCGGTGCTCGACATGGGTTGGGCGCCGGACAAAATTCACAAGGGTGGCCTTGCCAATGCGGTCCAGACCCTGTCCGTTTCGGCCTCGCCGCAGATTTTGCTGGTTGACCTGACGGACTGTCACGATCCGCTGAACGACATCAACGCGCTCGCCGAGGTGTGCGAGCCGGGCACCATTGTGGTAGCCATCGGCACCGTCAACGACGTACGGCTCTATCGCGAACTGCTTGGCTCCGGCATTCACGACTATCTGCTGAAGCCCATATCCGGCCCGGCCCTGCACGAGGCCCTGCACAACGCGCAGGCCGCGCTGCTTGCGCCGAAGGCCGCGCCCGACGAGGCGGAAAGCGCCAACAGCACCATCGCGGTCATCGGCGCGCGGGGTGGCGTCGGCGCGTCCACCGTCGCTGCCTCCCTCGCCTGGGCTGGCGCGGATACGCTGGGCCGTCGCACCGCCCTGCTCGATTTCGATATCCACTTTGGCGTCGGCGCCCTCGCGTTTGATCTCGAGCCAGGTCGCGGCCTTACCGATGCGCTGGAAAATCCGGCGCGCATCGACAGCCTGTTCATCGAACGGGCCATCGTAAAGGCCTCTGAAAATCTTGCCGTCCTGTCCGCCGAGGCGCCCATCAACGCGCCGCTGCTGACGGACGGCTCGGCCCTCCTGCATCTGCATGAGCAGGTGGCCCAGACGTACGAGACCATCGTCATGGATCTGCCGCGTCTGTTCGCCGTGCAAAATCCGCTGCTGGTGGCCGAGGCCGGGCACGTCATCATCGTCACCGACCTGACGCTGGCTGCGGCCCGCGATACGCTGCGGCTCATGGGTTTTCTGAGCACGCACGCGCCCACCGCCAAAGTCCATCTGGTCGCCAACAAGGTTCCGGCCCAGGGGCAGACCGAGGTCAGCCGCAAGGATTTCGAGGCCTCGGTCGAGAGCGCGATCGGCACGGTGCTTTCGCTCGATCCAAAGCTGGCCATCGCCGCTGCCCAGCAGGGCAAGAGCCTGGCCGAGGTCGCCAAGGGCGGCAAGACCGGCGCGGCGCTGATCGATCTTGCCCGCTCCATCATGGCCCCCGATGGCGGCGAGGAACCGAACAAGGCCCCGTTGTTTGCGAAGTTTAAAAACTTGAAATCCTTGCTTCCCGTCAAATCCCGTTGACGGACGATAGGGTTCGCGCATGAGACAGGTAGGTTTCGGACGACGCTCGACGCAAAGAGCTGAATTCGGACAGGCAAACGCAAAGCTTGATACGGCGCAGGGCGGCCCTGCCCGGCGCGCGCCTGCGGGCGCGGCCGAAGCGCCGGCGTCGGCTGCAACGCCGGCTACGTCTTCCTCGGAATCTGCGGCGCGCGGCGCGGTGGTCGACCAGCTGTTCGAGATCATCGCGCCGGATCTGCTCACCCTCTTTCCCGCGCTCGAATACAAGGATCGCGCCCGCACCGAACTGGTGATGGCGATTCAGGATCGCGTGCAGGAAACCGCCCGCGCCAACGGCATCGATCTCAACGAGATGGAAACCCGTGATGCGGTCACGGTTCTGCTCAACGAGCTGGTCTACGCTTACAAGGCGCTCGATACTGCCGATAGCCAGCGCAGCAGCGGTCGCAGCCAGAACACCGTCGCCACCGCCAAGGACAAGATCCAGCCGCTCCTGATGGAGCACATCGACGCCAGCGCGATCAACGAGCTGCCGCGTGACGAAGTGGCCGATCAGGTGTCGGATATCGTCACCGAACTGCTGCTCCAGCAACGCATCAACCTGAACAAGAACGAACAGCGCGAGCTTGTCACGCTCATGCTGAACGACATGTTCGGTCTGGGGCCGCTCGAGCCGCTGCTGGCGGATGAAGCCATCACCGATATCATGGTGAACGGCGCCAACCAGATTTACGTTGAGCGCAAGGGCAAGCTGGAACTCACCGACGTGAAGTTCCGCGATGAAGCGCACCTGCTCAACGTCGCCCAGCGCATCGTGGCGGCGGTCGGCCGGCGTGTCGATGAAAGCTCGCCGATCTGCGACGCGCGCCTTGCCGATGGCAGCCGCGTCAACGTTATCGCCCCGCCGCTCGCCATCGACGGCACGTCCATCTCGATCCGTAAATTCTCCAAGAAGAAAATTACGCTCGATATGATGGCAAGCCAGGGCAACATCAGCCCGAAGATGGCCCAGTTGCTCAAAATCGCGGGCCGCTGCCGGCTCAACATCATCATCTCGGGCGGCACGGGCTCGGGTAAGACGACCATGCTGAACGCCGTCTCCCGCAACATCGACCCCGGCGAGCGTATCGTCACCATCGAGGACGCGGCGGAACTTCAGCTCCAGCAGCCGCACGTGGTGCGCCTGGAAACCCGCCCGCCGAACCTTGAAGGCAAGGGCGAGGTCACCATGCGCGGCCTCGTGAAGAACGCCCTGCGTATGCGCCCGGATCGCATCATCCTGGGCGAGGTTCGCGGCGGCGAGGCCATCGACCTGTTGCAGGCCATGAACACCGGCCACGACGGCTCGCTCGGCACGCTGCACGCCAACCGCCCGCGCGAGGCTCTCACCCGCCTTGAGAACATGGTCAACATGGCGGGCCTCAACCTGCCGCCCAAGGCCATTCGCGAGCAGATCGCCAGCGCAGTGAACATGATTATCCAGGTCAGCCGCATGCGCGACGGCGTGCGCCGCATCTCGCACATCACCGAGGTGGTGGGCATGGAAGGCGATGTCATCACCACGCAGGACCTTTACACCTTCCAGTTCACCGGCGAGGACGAGACCGGCCGCCTCAAGGGCGATTTCGTCTCCTCGGGTCTACGTCCGGCCTTCTATGACCGGGCCGAATACTATGGCCTCGGCCGCGCCCTGATGGACTGCCTATGATCCGCCTTCAGCCAGCAGGACAGCCCTGATGTCGCCGATGATGCTCCTTCTATTTCTGGTGAGCAGCGTCCTGATGCTGGCATTGCTGGCGCTTGCCTTCCTGACGGCGCCCAATCCGCAGAAGAAGGCGGCCAAGCGGCTGGACAAAATCAAGGTCCGCTTCGCTTCCAGCCGGGAAAGCGCAGCCAAGGCCCAGATGCGCCGCATCCTCGCCATGCAGCAGGAAACGCGGCTGGATCAGGTCTTTCACAATTTCCTGCCGCGCCCGGCCGAACTGAGGGCGCGCCTCAACCGCACGGGCCGCAACATCAGCCTCGGGCAATATGGCGCCATCTGCGGCGGCGTCCTCCTCTGCGTTACGCTGATAGGCGTTGTCCTTGGCTTGCCGTTTCTCCTCAGCCTGCTGCTCGGGCTCTTTATCGGGCTTGGCCTGCCCCATGCCGTCGTGGGCATATTGGTCAACAAGCGCATCCAGAAATTCGTCACCATTTTTCCGGACGCCATCGACCTTCTGGTGCGAAGCCTGCGTTCGGGCCTTCCGATCACCGAAGCGCTGGCCATTGCCGGCAGGGAAATTCCTGATCCCGTCGGCATCGAGTTCCGCACCGTCGCCGACAAAATCAAGATCGGCCAGACCATGGATCAGGCGCTGAACGACGTGGCCCGGCGCATCCCGACGCCTGAGTTTCAGTTCTTCGTCATCACGCTTGCCATCCAGCGCGAAACCGGCGGCAACCTGGCCGAAACGCTGGACAACCTCTCTGACGTGCTCCGCAAGCGCATGCAGATGAAGCTGAAGATCAAGGCCATGTCGTCCGAAGCCAAGGCCAGCGCCTACATCGTGGGCTTCCTGCCCTTCGCCGTGTTCGGATTGATCTGGATGGTGAACAGCAAATACCTCGCCGGGTTTTTCAGCGATCCCCGCCTCATCGTTGCAGGCGTCGGCGGCCTCCTGTGGATGAGCCTCGGCGGCTTCATCATGTACAAGATGGTCAATTTCAAGGTGTAAGGGCAGCGCAGTGGAACCCAACTCCCTCAACCTCCCTTTCGGCCTTGATCCGCTCGACCTCGCCACCATCCTGGCGGGCGTCGCCGCCTTCATGGTGCTACTTGCCATCTGGGCCGCCACCACCGTCCGCGATCCCATGCGCGAGCGCATCAAGGCGTTGCAGGAACGCCGCGCGCAGCTGCGCGCCGGTCTTGCCGCGCCGCGCCGTCGCAGCGCCCTCATCAGCAAGGCCGATGCCACGGCAACGATGAGCCAGATCCTGAACAAGCTGAAAATCCTTCAGGACGAGCAGACCAAACAGGCCGCCGAGCGCCTGTCCCAGGCAGGCTGGCGCGCCAAGGAATCCGTGGTCATCTACCAGTTCGCCCGGCTGGTCGCCCCGATCCTCGGCGGCATCATCGCTCTCATTCTGCTCTATGGCGTCGGCGTCATGGCGGACAAGAGCACCAACATGAAGCTGATGGTTCTCATCGGCGCGGTGCTGGCGGGCTACAAGCTGCCGGACCTGCTCGTCACCAATGCCGTGCAAAAGCGCTCCGAGGCCATTCGTCTCGCCCTGCCCGATGCGCTCGACCTGCTCGTCATCTGCGCCGAGGCTGGTCTTACGCTGGATGCCGCCTTCTCCCGCGTCTCCCGCGAACTCGGCATGGCCTACCCGGAATTGGCGGACGAATTCAGCCTCACCTCCATCGAGCTCGGCTTCCTGCAGGAACGGCGGCAGGCGCTGGAGAACCTCTCGAAGCGCGTGGACCTTCAACCCATGCGCGGCGTGGTGACAACGCTCATCCAGACCGAAAAATACGGCACGCCGCTGGCCTCTTCCTTGCGCGTGCTCTCCGCCGAATTCCGCAACGAGCGCATGATGCGCGCCGAGGAAAAGGCCGCGCGCCTGCCCGCCGTCATGACCGTGCCGCTCATCCTCTTCATCCTGCCGACCCTCTTCGTCGTCATCATGGGCCCGGCCGCCTGCTCCATCTCGGACTCGCTGGCGAAGTAAGGAACGCAAGGGGTCTTACCCCTTGCGCCCCCATTCGTTTTATCGGGCGTGCGCGATAACAGGCGCGCCCCTCCTGCAAAAAACCTACTCCGCCACCCCGTCCACAACACCCGCCTCGGCCAGCGCGCGGATGTCATCCGCGCTCAGTCCCAGTTCCGAGAGCACCTTGCGGCTGTGCTGACCAACCGTAGGCGGCGCGTTGCCGTATTCGATGGGCGTGCCGGAGAGTTTGATCGGGTTGGCAGCGGTTCGCACCGTGCCGGAGAGCGGGTGGTCCAGCGCCACCGTCAGGCCGCGTGCCTTGGCCTGCTCGCTTTCGAACGCCTCGGCGACGGACGCGACCCTGCCGCACGGAATGCCCGCCGCATCCAGCGCCGCCAGCCAGTGGCCCGCGTCCTCCCGTTTCAATTCAGCCTCGATCAGCGCCACCAGTTCCGCCCTGTGCGCGACGCGGGCCCGGTTGGTGGCATAGCGTTCATCCTGCGCCCATTCAGGCTTGCCCAGAATGCGCGCGAAGCGGCGGAACTGCTCATCATTGCCCACGGCGACAATGATGCGACCATCCTTTGTGGGAAGATCTTGATAGGGCACGATGTTGGGGTGGGCATTGCCCATGAGGCCCGGCACCACGCCGCCCACCAGATAGTTGGTCGCCTGGTTGGCCAGCCAGCCCAGTTGCACATCGAACAGCGCCATGTCGATGTGCTGCCCCTCGCCCGTGCGGTGGCGGGCCTGAAGCGCGGCGAGAATGGCGACGACGGAATAAAGCCCGGTCGTCAGGTCCGTCACCGCCACGCCCACCTTGGTCGGGCCGCTCTCGGGCGTGCCGGTAATGCTCATCAGGCCTGCCATGCCCTGGATGAGAAAATCATAGCCCGGCCGGTTGGCGTTCGGCCCGTTCTGGCCGAACCCGGTGATGGAACAATAGATGAGGCGCGGGTTGATTTTCCGCAACGTCTCGTAATCCAGCCCGTATTTTGCCAGCCCGCCTGTCTTGAAATTCTCCAGAAGCACGTCGCTCTCTGCGGCGAGCTTGCGGATAATCTCCTGCCCTTTGGGGTGCGTAATATCCAGCGCCAGCGAGCGCTTGCCCCGGTTGGCGCAGAGATAATAGGCGCTCTCGCGCGTCGGGTTGCCCTCCTGGTCCTTCAGGAACGGCGGGCCCCAGCCGCGCGTGTCGTCCCCCGCTTTGGGGCGCTCCACCTTGATGACATCCGCGCCGAGATCGGCGAGGATCTGCCCCGCCCACGGCCCTGCCAGCACGCGCGACAGATCCAGCACCCTAATTCCCGCCAACGCACCCGCCACGGCTTATCCCCCTTGCTCGAAATTGATTTCAGCGGACCGGAAAATTCGGCCGCCGTTTTTCGGAAAAGGCCTGCACGCCCTCGCGCAGGTCCGGCCCGTCGAAGGCATCGAAAAACTGCGCGATCGTTTCCTCATCGTCATCCACCGCGCCGTCCAGAATGCGCTGCACGATTTTCTTGGTGGAGCGGATGGCATGCTGCGAGTTGGCCGCGATGCTGTGCGCCAATGCCAGCGCCGCATCCCGCAGTTCTTCCCGTGTCGCCAGCACATCCACCAGCCCCATGTCCCGCGCCTCCTCGGCACTGAACAGCGCACCGGTGTAGAGAATCCATTTCGCCCGCGCAGGCCCCACCAGATCGACCAGCAGCTTGGTGTCGTGCAGGCTGTAAACCAGCCCCAGCTTCGCAGGCGTGATGCCCAGCCGCGCCGTCTCTGCCGCCACGCGCAGATCACACGCAATCGCCAGCCCGCAGCCGCCGCCCACGCACACCCCGTCGATCGCCGCGATGGTGGGCTTCGTCAGCCGCGCCAGCGTCGTCTGCGTCTCGCGGATCGCCGCCTGGTTGCGCCGCCGCCATTCGACATCGGACGCCTTGGCGGCAAACTCCTCGATGTCCGCCCCCGCGCAAAACGCCTCTGGCGACGAGGAGGCAAGAATGAGCACCTTGGCGCGCGGGTCGGCCTCCACCTGCCGCAGCAGGCCGGGCATGGCCTCCCACATCTCATGGTTCAGGGCATTCTTCTTCTCGGGCCGATTCAACACCAGCCACGCCACATCGCCCTCGATGCTCAGGTCCATCACGCTCATGGCCGCCCCGTCCGGTTCCGCTGTCCCCGGCATAGCCGGTTTTGGTTTGTTTTTGCAGATTTTTGCAGGAGGGGCTTACCCCTCCTGCACCTCCCGTTCGTTTGTTCGGGCACATCCTTCATCAAGGCCACGGCCCAATGAATCCATAAGAAAAGGGCCGCACCCGTCACCACGCGCACGGCCCTTTGAAAGGAATTGGGGGTCGCGAGGGGGAACGCGTTCCCCTGCGTCAAACCACCCTTAAGCAGCCGCCTTTGCTGGAGCCTTTTCCCAGGCTTCCCACAGCTCGGCCTCGCGCTTGCGGGCAACCGGCAGGCTCGCCGCCTTCACCGGGCCGAAGCCGCGGATCTGGTCCGGCACGGAAGCGATGGCGACAGCCAGCTCCAGCCGCTCGGCCGTGAGGCCCGCCAGCAGCTTGTCGACGGTGGCGAAGTAGTCCTCCACCAGCTGGCGTTCAGTCTTACGCTCCTCGGTGTAGCCGAAGATGTCGAGCGCGGTGCCGCGCAGGCCCTTCAGCTTGGCCAGCAGCTTGAACGCGCTGAACATCCAGCCGCCGAACTCCATTTTCTTCGGGCGGCCGGTTGCCGGATCGTGCTTTGCCAGCAGCGGCGGCGAGAGGTGGAGCTTCAACGCCTTGTGGCTGCCGAACTGGGCCTTGAGGGCCTGCTCGAACCGGCCGTCGGTATAGAGGCGCGCAACCTCATACTCGTCCTTGTAGGCCATCAGCTTGTAGGCGTTGCGGGCGACAGCCAGCGCCAGCTTTTCCGAGCCCGGTGCAATCCGGCTTTCGGCCGCCGCCACCTTCTCGACCAAGCTGCGGTAGCGCTCGGCATAGGCGGCGTTCTGGTAGGCGGTCAGGTCCGCAACCCGCTTGGCGACCACTTCGGCCAGCGTCTTGGCGACCGGCTCGGCGACGGGGCCGCGCGCGGCCTCGATGAGCGCCGATACCCGCGCCGGGTCGTGCGCCAGCAACCGGCCGAGCGCAAACGCCCGCTGGTTGAAGCTGACCGCGACGCCGTTGAGCTTGATGGCCGCATCGATGCTGTCCAGCGCCAGCGGCACCCGGCCCTTCTGCCAGGCATAGCCCAGCATCATCATGTTGGTGGCGATGGCATCGCCCATGACGGCGGTTGCGATCTTCTCTGCCGCCACGAAATCGGTGGCGTCCGGCTTCGTGGCGTTGCGGATGGAGCGCTCCACCTGCCCGTGCTTGAAGTCGAAGTCCCGGTTCCGCACGAAGTCGGCGATCGGCTGGATGGCGCTGTTCACCACCGCCGTGGTGCGGTCCGTGCTCACAAGGTCCTGGATGACCGCGCTGGAGGCCACCACCGCGTCGCAGGCCAAGAGTAGGTCGGTGCCGCCGGTGATGATGCGCGGGCTGAGCAGATGCTCGTTGCTCGCGCCCAGCCGCACCTGGGCATAGACCGCGCCGCCCTTCTGGGCGAGGCCCGCCATGTCGGCCGTGGTCGAGGCCTTGCCCTCGAGGTGCGCCGCCATGCCGAGAATGGCCGAGATGGTGAGCACGCCCGTGCCGCCGATGCCGGTGACGACCACATTATAGTCTTCCGACAGAACGCCGACGTTCGGCATGGGCACGCCGCTGGCGAAGTCCGTCTCCTTCGGCAGCGATGGCGTTGCGATCTTCGCGCCCTCCACCGTCACGAACGAGGGGCAGAAGCCCTTCACGCAGGAGAAGTCCTTGTTGCAGCTGGACTGGTTGATGGTCCGCTTGCGGCCGAACTCGGTCTCCAGCGGCTCCACCGACACGCAGTTGGACTGCACCGAGCAGTCGCCGCAGCCCTCGCACACGGCGGCGTTGATGATGACCCGCTTGTCCGGGTCGGGGAACTGGCCCTTCTTCCGGCGGCGCCGCTTCTCGGCGGCGCAGGTCTGATCGTAGACGATGACCGTGCAGCCCGGAATTTCGCGGAATTCCTTCTGGATGCGGTCCAGCTCCGAGCGGGGCAGCAGATCAACGCCCTCAGGGAACTTGATGCTGTCGTACCGGCTCATGTCCTCGGTGAGAACGACGATTCTTTTCACGTTCTCGCCGATGAGCTGCTGGATCAGCTCAGGAATGGTCAGCTCGCCGTCCACATGCTGGCCGCCGGTCATGGCCACCGCATCGTTGTAGAGCAGCTTGTAGGTGATGTTCACCCCCGCCGCCACCGACTGGCGGATGGCGAGAATGCCCGAATGGAAGTAGGTGCCATCACCCAGGTTGCAGAAGACGTGCTTTTCGTTGGTGAACGGGGCTTCGCCCATCCACGTCACGCCCTCGCCGCCCATGTGGGTGAAGGTATCGGTGTTCCGGTCCATCCACAGCGACATGATGTGGCAGCCGATGCCGGCGAACGCCCGGCTGCCCTCCGGCACCTTGGTCGAGGTGTTGTGCGGGCAGCCCGAGCAGAAGTAGGGCTTGCGGGCGATCGGCGCGGCATAGCCCTTCTTGGCGGCCGCGCGGGCGGCAAAGACTTCCAGCTTCGCCTTGATCCGGTCGGTCGTGTGGAAGCGGGCGATGCGCGAGGCGATCACGTGGGCGATCTCACCCAGGCTCAGCTCGTTGTCCGGGTGGAGCAGCCACTGGCCGTTCTCGTCGTACTTGCCGACGACGCGCGGGCGCACCTTTTCGTCCCAGTTGTAGAGCTGCCACTTGATCTGGTGTTCGAGGAACTCGCGCTTCTCCTCGATGACGAGCACCTCTTCCAGCCCTTCGCAGAACTGGCGCATGCCATCCGGCTCCAGCGGCCAGGGCATGCCGACCTTGTAGAGGCGAATGCCGATATCGGCGGCCACCGCTTCGTCGATGCCCAGCTCTTCGAGCGCCTGGAGCGTATCCGCATAGGCCTTGCCGGCCGAGACGATGCCGAGCCGGGGCTTCGGGCTGTCCCAGATCACCTTGTCGATCTTGTTGGCCTTGGCGAAGGCCTGGGCCGCGAAGCCCTTGTAGAGCTGGAGGCGCGAGTCCTCCTCGCGCCAGATGTCGCCCAAGCGGATGTGCAGGCCGCCTTCGGGCATCTCGAACTCTGGAATGACGATCTCGCGCCATTCGTTCTCCAGATCGACCGTGGCGGCGGTTTCCACCGTGTCCGCCGTCGCCTTGAAGCCGACCCAGCAGCCCGAGAAGCGGGACATGGCGAGCCCAAGCAGGCCATATTCCACATACTCGTGCACGCTTGCCGGATACAGGAACGGCATGAACGCCGCCTGGAAGTTGTGGTCCGACTGGTGTGGCAGCGTCGAGGACTTGGCGCCGTGGTCATCGCCCACGATCGCCAGCACGCCGCCATGGGGCGAGGTGCCGGCCGCGTTGGCGTGCTTCAGCACGTCCATTGAGCGGTCGAGACCCGGCCCCTTGCCGTACCAGATGCCGAACACGCCATCGACCTTGGCGCCAGGCCTGAGGCCGACCTGCTGGCTGCCCCAGACGGCCGTGGCCGCCAGGTCCTCGTTGATGCCGGACTTGAACACGATGTTGCGCTCGTCCAGCAGCTTCTTGGCGCGCCAGAGTTCCTGGTCATAGTTGCCAAGCGGCGATCCCCGGTAGCCGGAGATAAAACCGCCCGTGTTCAGGCCCGCCGCCTTGTCGCGGGCAGCCTGAACCATTGGCAGGCGCACGAGGGCCTGCAATCCGCTGATAAAAACTCGGCCACGCTCCTTGATGTATTTGTCGTCAAGCGTGACGCGAGGATCCAAGAGGGCCATGCCTCACTCTCCATCCCCAAATTCTGTCAGCTATACTGACCTACTTTGAAATAAATGGAAAGGGGGTCATCTCGCACTGCAGCATAAATCGGAGGAAAGACGTTAAGAAAAAAGTGCGAAGGATTTGACCTCTGCCGTCGTAACCGAAATTGTATAATATCTTTGGGACGGTGGGTTTCCCTTGGTTTCCCTTTCTGACGGATCGAGTTCTATGTGGCGCCGAGCGATAGCTGTTTTTTCACTAGCCCTTATGACCTCCGCCTGCGGCGGCGAGAGCGGAGCGCCATCAGAAAAGGGCAGTGCGCGGCGCGCCGAGCAGCCTGCGACCGTGATCGCCAAGCCGGCGACCATGCGCCGCTTTGTTGATGCCATCGAGGCGGTCGGCACCGCCAATGCGCGCGAATCGGTCGTCATCTCGGCCAACGTCACCGAGCGGGTAAAGGCCCTGCACTTCCACGACGGGCAGGCGGTGAAGAAGGGCCAGATACTGGCCGAGCTGTCCCTGTCGGAGGAAACCGCCGATCTGGCCGAGGCCCAGGCCCGCCTCAAGGAAGCCCAGCTGCAGCTTGAGCGCGTCCAGCAGCTGGCCGAGCGCGGCTATGCCACCCGCGCCAACCTCGACCAGCGTATCGCCGAGCGCGATGCCGCCGAAGCCACCATGCAGAGCATCCAGGCCCGTATCGATGATCGCATCATCCGCGCGCCCTTCTCCGGCATCGCCGGCCTGCGGAACGTGTCGCCAGGCATCATCGTGACCGCCGGCACACCGCTGGTGGAGATCAGCGACATCTCGACCATCAAGCTCGATTTCACCATTCCCGAGGCCTACCTCAGCCAGGTGGACGTGGGCCAGCAGGTGCAGGCCCGCGTTTCGGCCTTTAACAACCAGCTGTTCACTGGCCGGATCACCGCCATCGACCCGCAGGTCGACCCCGTGACCCGCTCGGCCAGCGTGCGGGCTCTCATCGACAACCCGGATCTGAAGCTGAAGCCCGGCATGCTGATGACTGTCGGCATCATCCGCGAGCAGCGCGACGCCCTGGCCGTGCCGGAGCTGGCCGTCGTCGGCGAGGGCCGCGAGAAGTATGTCTATACCGTCAACGAGGACGGCCGCACCGTCTCGCGCACCCGCGTCCTGACCGGCGAGCGCCAGCCGGGCTATGTGGAGGTCACCGCCGGTCTCCAGCCGGGCGATCTGGTGGTGTCCGAGGGCGTGGTGAAGCTGCGCGACGGGTCTCCCATCAAGCTCCTCAAGTCGGCGAGCAACGAGCCCAAGACCGCCGAACGCGAGACCTCCAGGAGCTAACGGATGCGTTTTTCCGACATTGCTGTCCGCCGCCCTGTGTTCGCGGCGGTGCTGAGCCTGCTGATTATCGCGTTCGGCATCATTTCGTTCACGCGGCTGCCGCTGCGCGAATATCCCAACATCGACATTCCCGTCGTCTCGGTGGACACGAACTACACCGGCGCGGCGGCGGAGGTCATCGAGAGCCGCATCACCCAGCTGATCGAGGGGCAGATCTCCGGCGTCGAGGGCGTGAAGTCGATCAGTTCCGCCAGCCGGGACGGCCGCTCCGACATCACCATCGAGTTCGACATCTCGCGAAACATCGACGACGCCGCCAACGACGTGCGCGACCGCGTCTCCCGCGTTCTCGACAACCTGCCGGAGGAGGCTGATCCACCCGAGGTCAACAAGGTGGACACGGACGCCCAGCCCATCATCTTCCTCAGCCTGACCAGCAACAAGCACAGCCTCCTTGAGCTGGCGGACTACGCCGAGCGCTATCTGGTGGATCGCTTCAGCGCCACCAACGGCGTTGCGCGCGTGCAGGTCTACGGCAGCAGCCGCCCGGCCTTGCGGATCTGGCTCAACCGGGAACGCCTGGCCGCCTATCAGCTGACCACGGCGGACGTCGAGAGGGCGCTTCGCACGCAGAACGTCGAGCTGCCGGCCGGCCGCATCGAGTCGACCGAGCAGAACCTCACCCTTCGTATCAACCGGCCCTACGTGACGCCGGAGGACTTCACCAAGCTCATCATCGGGCGCGGCGCCAACGGCTATCTGGTCCGCATGGGCGACATCGCCCAGGTCGAGCTGGGGCAGGAAAACCCCTACACCTTCTACCACAACAGCGGAAAACCGGCCGTTGGCCTTGCCATCGTGCGGCAGTCCAACGCCAACACGGTGGAAGTGGCCGAGGCCATTCGCAACCTGGTGCCGGAAGTCGCCCGCACCCTGCCGGACGGCATGTCGCTGTTCGTCAACTACGACACGTCGGTCTTCATCAGCGAGTCCATCAGCAAGGTCTATCACACCCTCGGCGAGGCCGCCGTTCTCGTGGTGGTGGTGATCTTCCTGTTCCTGGGGTCGATGCGCGCCACCCTGATGCCGGCCGTGGCCGTGCCCATCAGCCTCACCGGCGCGTTCATCCTCCTGGCCGCGCTGGGCTATTCGCTCAACCTGCTCACCCTGCTCGCGCTGGTGCTGGCGATCGGCCTTGTGGTCGATGACGCCATCGTGGTGCTGGAGAACGTCTATCACCGCATTGAGAAGGGCGAGCCCCCGCTCCTTGCCGCCTACAACGGCGCGGGACAAGTCAGCTTCGCCGTCATCGCCTCTACCGTCGTCGTCATGGCGGTGTTCGTGCCGGTGCTGTTCCTGGGCGGCAACGTTGGCCGCCTGTTCCGCGAGCTGGCGGCGGCCATGATCGGCGCGGTGGGCGTCTCGCTCATCGTCTCGCTGACGCTGACGCCGATGATGTGCTCCAAGATGCTCAAGGGCAACGTGAAGCCCAACCGCTTCAACCGGAAGGTGGACGAGTATCTCAACCGCCTGGGCGCGGCCTACCGCCGCTCGCTCGACCGGATCCTCGACCGGTGGGTCCTGATGGGGCTGGCCTGCGTTGCCGTGTTCGGTCTCACCATCTTCGGCCTTATGACGCTCAAGAGCGAGCTGGCGCCGGAAGAGGACACCGGCATGGCCCGCGTCACGATCGTCGGCCCGGAAGGCATGGGCTTCGATGCCCTCATCGACTCCACGCTGGAGTTGGAAAAGCGGCTGATGGAGTTTGTTGGCGGCGACAAGCCGGTCGAGCGCTTCATCGTCCGCGCGCCGAGCCGCTTCGGCTCCAGCGGCGACTTCACCAGCGCCTCGGCCTCGCTCGTTCTCAAGGATTGGGGCAACCGCGACATCCGCACCCAGGACGTCATCCAGCAGCTGCAGGCGAGGCTGGACGACATGCCCAACGTGCGCGCCTTCGCCAACCAGAACAGCTCTCTGGGCGGTGGCCGGGGCCGCCCCATCTCGTTCGTCATCAGCGGCTCGTCCTTCGAGGAACTGGCGCGGGCGCGCGACGCGATCATCGCGGCGGCGGCCACCTACCCCGGCATCCAGGGCCTGGATTCCGACTACAAGGAAACCAAGCCGCAGATGCAGGTGCACATCAACACCACCCGCGCCGCGGACCTGGGCGTGCCGGTCGCGGACATCGGCGCCACGCTGGAGACCATGATGGGCTCCCGCCGCGTCACCACCTACATCGACCGCGGCGAGGAGTATTACGTGGTCCTCCAGGCCCAGCGGGAGCACCGCCTCTCGCCATCGGACCTGGAGAACATGTACGTGCGCTCCACCACCACGCAGAAGCTGATCCCGCTCTCCAACCTCGTCAGCCTCGACGAGTTCGCGGACGCGGGCACGCTCGGCCGCTACAACCGGCTGCGCGCGATCACGCTCGAGGGCAACGTCGGCCCCGGCTTCTCGCTGGGCGAGGCGCTGTCGTTCCTGGAGAACGAGGCCCTCAAGCACCCCGAGGTCGTCGCCATCGGCTACAAGGGCGAGTCGCGGGAGTTCAAGGAGGCCGGCTCGGCCCTCATCTTCGCCCTCATCTTCGCCATCGTCGTCATCTATCTGGTGCTGGCGGCCCAGTTCGAGAGCTTCATCCACCCCATCGTCATCATCCTCACGGTGCCGCTGGCGGTGGGAGGCGCGGCGCTCGGCCTGCACCTGCTCGGGGCAACGCTGAACATCTTCAGTCAGGTGGGCATCGTCATGCTGGTGGGCCTTGCCACCAAGAACGGCATTCTGATCGTGGAGTTCGCCAACCAGCTGCGCGACGAAGGCCATTCCATCCGCAACGCCATCCTCAGCGCGTCGGAGCGCCGCCTGCGCCCGATCCTGATGACCTCCATCGCCACGGTTGCCGGCGCGGTGCCGCTGGTCATCATGGGCGGCGCGGGCGCAGCCTCGCGCCAGTCCATCGGCACGGTGATCGTGTTCGGCGTGTCGCTGTCCACCGTCCTCAGCCTCTATGTCATCCCGGTCATCTACAACCGGCTGGCGCGCTACACCCGCTCGCCCGAGGCGGTGACGCGGGATCTGGAGGCCCAGATGGCAAGCCAGACGGTCACGGCAGAAGCCGCCGAATAGTCCCTCGGCCCAACAGGGGGACGGAGAAACCAGAGCCGCCGCGGGGCCTTCCTCGCGGCGGCTTTGCTATAAGAAACAGGCCCTGCCCCACTTTTCCCGATGCCAAGCCTTGTGCGCGCCGCCCGAGACCTCTACCTCAGGCGTAATGGCGCGGGAGACGGTTCGCCGTTTCGCGCCCGGTTTGTGCCCAGCTGGCAAGGATGAGGGAGCCACATGCAGACTGACAACCGCCTGTTCGATGATCTGTCGCGGGTTGCCACCGGCGCCGTCGGCGCGCTGGCGGGCATGAAGCGCGAGATCGAGGCCCTCGTGCGCCAGCGCGTGGAACGCGTGGTGGGCGGCCTTGATCTGGTCAGCCGCGACGAGTTCGAGGCGACACGGGCCATGGCCGAGCGCGCCCGCACGGAAAACGAGGAGCTGAAGGCCCGCGTCGCGGCGCTGGAAGCGGCCCTCAGGGGTCAGTCTTCTCCCCAGGCCCCTGCCTCGGAAAACGGCTCCGAATCGCCGACCGGGACCATTTAACCCCAGGTTTGTCCACAAGATTCTGCGGTCTGGCTGCCTACCACGCCTTGCGGATACCCATGGTCCGTGAGACTATTTCTAGCGTCTGGAGCCACGGCTCCACTTTTGTCGATGTCAGGAGACACCATGACTGCGCTCGAGTTGGACGATGTCGGTGCGTCGTACGCTGACCCGCTGTCGGTACTCGAATACTGCTGCTCGGAGCGGGACTGGGCCTACGAACGCGATAACAACGACGAGTTGATCGTTGCGGCTCCTGGCAGCTGGAACGCCTATCAGCTCCGCGCCTTCTGGCACCGGGACGACCAGGTGATCCAGCTGGCGTGCATGCTCGACATCCGCGTGCCGGATGCCAAGCGCGCCGCCATCTACGAAACCCTGGGCCTCATCAACGAGCGGCTGTGGCTGGGGCACTTCGAGATGTGGGCGCAGGATGGCAGCATCCTGTTCCGCCACGCCATCGTGATGGACGACGACGGCAGCAACCTGTCCTCGTCCCAGGCGCACACCATCCTTGAGTCCATCGTGGGTGAGTGCGAGCGTTACTACCCGGTCTTCCAGTTCGTCCTGTGGGCGGGCAAGCGCCCGTCCGAGGCGATGGAGGCTGCTCTTTTGGACCCCCAAGGCGAAGCGTGAGTGGCGAAGTAGAATGAGTATTGAGTTCACGGCGGATCGTCCGCTGCTTCTGGTTGGTTGCGGCAACATGGGCGGGGCCCTGTTCCGGGGCTGGATTGCCGCCGGCATTTCCCCCAAGGCCATCAGGGTCATCGAGCCGTCCGGCGTCGACCGCCCCGTGGCGTATGGCGCGGAACCGGCCAACGTCTTCACCGAGGTGCCGCAGGGCGGCCCCGTGCCGCGCGCCATCCTGATGGCGGTCAAGCCGCAGATGATGGGCAAGGTTCTCCCCACTCTCCGCCCGCTGATCGGCGAGGATACGCTGGTCATCTCCGTCGCGGCGGGCACCACCCTCAAGCGGATGGAAGAGCTGACCGGCGGGCACCCGCGACTCATCCGCGCCATGCCCAACACGCCGGCAGCGGTTGGCCGGGGCGCGACGGTCATCGTCGCCCGCCCGGAAGTTACGCCGGACGAACGGGCGCTCACCAAGAACCTGCTCTCGGCGGTCGGCTCGGCCTATGAGGTTGAGGAAGAAGCGCTCATCGACGCGGTGACCGCCCTTTCCGGCTCCGGCCCGGCCTATGTTTTCCACCTGATGGAATGCATGGCGGCGGCGGGCGCGAAGCTCGGCCTGCCCCCGGCATTGGCACTGGATCTGGCCCGTGATACGGTTGCCGGAGCAGGAGAGCTGGCCAAACGCTCGCAGGACGACCCCTCGACGTTGCGTGTCCAGGTCACCAGCCCCAATGGCACCACCGCCGCCGGGCTGAGCATCTTGATGAGCGAGCAAGGACTGGCTCCCCTGATCCAGGCAACCTTGACGGCTGCGTACAACCGCAGCCGGGAGCTCGGACAGGACACATGACCTCAGAACCCCTGGCTGATCTTGATCGCTGCCTTGATGCTTTCATGGCCGTGATCGAGCGGCAGGGCTGGCGAGACACCACATTGGAAACCGTTGCTGCCGAGGCGGGGATACCCGTCTGGCAGCTGGTGATGACGGCCGGAAATCGCTTCGACATGCTGGCGAAGTTCGGCCGCCGCGCAGACATCGCCGCCCTGCGCTCCGTGAACATGGCCGATGCCGGCCCCAGCACGCGCGACCGCCTTTTCGATCTCATCATGGCGCGGTTTGACGCCCACCAGCCCTACAAGGGCGCGGTCAGAAACCTGGCAAACGCCTCCTATACCGATCCCGGCCTTGCCGCCTTCTTCGCCTGCCAGCTGCCGCGCTCCCTCGGCGTGATCGCAGATGCGGCAGGCATGAACACCAGCGGCCTTGCCGGCATGGCTCGGGTGCAGGGACTGACGTGCCTCTACCTCTCCGTCACCCGCACCTGGCTGCAGGACGACACGCCCGACATGTCGCGCACCATGGCGGCGCTCGATCAGGCGCTCAGCCGCGCCGAGCGCTGGTGCAACCGCATGGGCTGGCAGTCCTCGCGCCAGAGCGGCCCCGCGGCGGGTCCCTCTCCGGTCGCCTGACGGCAAAGCGCTGGATAGGTTTTTGTTTCGCAGGAGGGACTTAGCCCCTCCTGCCCTCTCATTCGTTTGATCGGAACGCGCCCTGCATGCATTGGGCAACCGGTTGAAACTCAAAGGGCCGCACATCGGTTTGGCCGGGTGCGTCCCTGAAACGGATGGGGGATGCGTCCCCCTTGTAATTATCTGAAAATTAAACTGCCCTACCGCATCAGGTCCTGAACGGTCGCCTGCTGGTCCGCCTCGATGAGGCCCATCAGCACGGCCCAGAAGCCCGCCACCGCCTGCGGCCCGGCCTGCCCATAGGCCTGGGCCATGCGGTCCCGAATGGCCGCAAAGGTTTCCCGCTCCAGCTCGGCGCCCGTTTCGGTGAGATAAAGGAGGCGCTGGCGCTTGTCGTGGTGGCCGACAGACGACACCACATACCCCTTGTTCTGCAGATCAGAGAGCACCCGACTCAGGCTCTGCTTGGTGATGCAGAGCAGCTTCAGCAATTCCGATACCGAAAGACCGGGCCTCCGGCCGATGAAATAAAGCGCCCGGTGGTGCGCCCGGCCGAAACCATGCTTCTCCAAAAGCGCATCAGGACCCTTTGTGAAATCCCTGTAACCGAAGTACAGCAGCTCAATCCCGCGGCGAAGCTCAGCCTCACGCAGGAACAGGGGAGAAGCAAGGGAATTTGCGTCAGCCATGTTGACTTATATCGCTTAGAATGTTACCGAACACAACCCCCCACGTAGAAGAATATTAGAATTTATAGCCACCAAGAGAGGTTCCATGTCCGAGCGTCCTTTTCATGACCGCGACGGCTTTATCTGGTTCGACGGTCAGCTGGTCCCGCACCGCGAGGCCACGGTGCATGTCCTGACCCATGCGATGCACTACGGCTCGTCGGTCTTCGAAGGACAGCGGGCATACGACGGCAAGATCTTCAAGCTGGAAGCACACACCGCCCGCCTGCGGACCTCGGCCAATATGCTCGGCTTCGACATTCCGTACACGGACGCAGAGATTAACGCCGCCTGCTATGAACTGATGAAGGCCAATGGCCTTACCAACTGCTACATCCGCCCGGTCGCCTGGCGCGGGTCTGAGCAGATGGGGATTTCGGCGCAGAAGACGAAAATCCACGTCGCCATCGCCGCATGGGAATGGCCGTCCTACTACTCCATGGAAGAGCGGCTGAAGGGGCTGAAGCTGGACATCGCCCGCTATCGCCGCCCGGCCCCCTACACCGCGCCGAGCGCCGCCAAGGCCGCCGGCCTTTACATGATCTGCACCGTCTCCAAGCACGCCGCCGAGGAGAAGGGCTGCGCCGATGCGATGATGATGGACTACCGGGGCCGGGTGGCCGAGGCCACCAGCGCCAACATCTTCTTCGTGAAGGACGGCGCGATCCACACGCCGGAGCCGGACTGCTTCCTCAACGGCCTCACCCGCCAGACCGTGATCGAGCTGGCCCGCAAGCGCGGCATCACCGTCAACGAGCGCGCCATCTGGCCGGAAGAGCTGTCTGACTTCGAGGAATGCTTCCTCACCGGCACCGCCGCCGAGGTCTCGCCCGTGTCCCAGATCGGCCCGTGGCACTTCACGGTCGGCGAAATCACCCGCCAGCTGCTGACGGATTACGACAATCTGGTCTGGGGCCGCCTGACCAACGCCGCCTGATCGGCCCCACCGGCCAATTTCAAGACTCCCCCGGATGGCCCGCCCGTCCGGGGGGATTTGTTTTTCTCCGCCCCGCCCTTCACCAGGGGCACGGTCTTCCCCGCTTCCAAAAGCCAATTGGAACCCAGCCAGCACCTTGACCTTGCAGCCGAATTGGTCTGTCCTCGGCGTGGAGTTGCTTGCCTGGAGGAGTGCTTCATGATTAGGCGTGCCACCCCTGAGGACCGGGATGCCATCTGGGCCATTCTGGAGCCGGTGATCCGGGCAGGCGAAACCTACGCGCTCGACCGCGACATGAGCCGGGAAGATGCCCTCGCCTACTGGCTGTCGCCCGGCCATCACGCCCTTGTGCTGGAGGAGGACGGACAGATCCTCGGCACCTACTACCTGCGGACCAACCAGGCCGGCGGCGGCCGGCACGTGTGCAATTGCGGCTACATGACCTCGCCCGCCGCCCGCGGCCGGGGCGTTGCGCGGCGCATGTGCGAGCACTCCCTGAAGCTTGCCCGCGACCTCGGCTACCGCGCCATGCAGTTCAACTTCGTCATCAGCACCAACGAAACTGCCGTGCGCCTGTGGCAAAGCCTCGGCTTTGAAATCGTGGGCCGCCTGCCCGGCGCATTCGAGCACCCGCACCTCGGCTTCGTCGATGCGCTGGTGTTCTATCAGGACCTCACCCAACCCGCCTGACGCATCATCGCCGTCCCTTCAGCATCTGGAATGGCCCCACAAGCCCCGTAAAGGCCTCTTACAGCGCCAAAACAGACCTGCCCGCTACCACCATAGCCGCCATAGGCGAAAACCTCTGTACGGGCGTTTTAGACCTATTAGCGGCGATTTTAGTTTATGTTAAATTTCAGAGAAGGATTTAAGGGGGACTCGGTCCCCCTTAAGATCCCATCCCCCATTCGTTTTATCGGACGCATCCTTCATCAAGGACACGGCCCAAAAACGATTGGGAGGTTGCCAGGAGGGGGAACCCTTGAGTTTGTGCACCTCCGCGCACGGGGCCCCTTCCTGCAACAAGATACCCCCTACCCGTGCGCCAGTGCCGCCAGCAGCAGCAGGGCGACGATGTTGGTGATCTTGATCATCGGGTTGACGGCGGGCCCGGCGGTATCCTTGTAGGGATCGCCCACCGTATCGCCGGTCACGGCGGCCTTGTGGGCATCGGAGCCCTTGCCGCCGTGGTGGCCGTCCTCGATGAACTTCTTGGCATTGTCCCACGCGCCGCCGCCCGAGGTCATGGAGATGGCGACGAACAGCCCGCCGACGATGACGCCGAGCAGCAGCGCGCCGAGCGCCGCAAAACCCTGCGCCTGCCCGGCCACCGCCGAGATGACGTAGTAGACGACGATCGGGGCCAGCACCGGCAGGAGGCTGGGCAGGATCATCTCCTTGATCGCCGCCTTGGTGACGAGGTCGACCGTGCGGGCATAATCGGGCTTGGCGGTGCCCGCCATGATGCCGGGGTTGTCGCGGAACTGGGTCCGCACCTCCTCGACCACGGAGCCCGCCGCGCGGCCGACGGCAGTCATGCCGAGCGCGCCGAACAGGTAGGGCAGCAGCGCGCCGAGCAACAGGCCGACAACCACGAACGGGTTGGAGAGCGAGAAGTCGATGGTCAGCTCTCCAAAGAACGTGCGAAGGTCAGCGGCATAGGCCCCGAACAGCACCAGCGCCGCCAGCCCTGCCGAGCCGATGGCATAGCCCTTGGTGACGGCCTTGGTGGTGTTGCCAACGGCGTCCAGCGCGTCGGTGTTCTTGCGGACATCCTTGTCGAGCCCCGCCATCTCGGCGATGCCGCCCGCGTTGTCCGTCACCGGGCCGTAGGCGTCGAGCGCCACCACCGTCCCCGCCAGGGCCAGCATGGCCGTCGCGCCGAAGCCGATGCCCATCACGCCCGCCAGGCTGTAGGTGAAGATCATGCCCGCGCAGATGACGATGGTCGGCAGGGCCGTCGCCTCCAGGCTCACCGCCAGCCCCTGGATGATATTGGTGCCGTGGCCGGTCACCGACGCCGTGGCGATGGACTGCACCGGCCGGAAATTGGTTCCGGTATAGTATTCGGTGATCCACACCAGGAGCGCGGTTACCGCCAGCCCGACGAGGCTGCAGATGAACAGGTCCTGGGCCGTGAAGGTCATGCCGCCTGCGGTGATCGCACCGCCGCCCGGCCCCACCACGTAGGGGATGAGGAACCAGAAGCCGACAGCCGCAAGAATGGCCGACACCCAGAAGCCCTTGTAGAGCGCCCCCATGATGTTGAGCGACTTGCCGAGCCTCACGAAGAAGGTGCCGATGATTGAGGTGAGAATGCACAGGCCGCCCATGGCCAGCGGCAGCACCATAAGGTTGCTGAGCAGGGCGGAGTCCTGGTCCGCGCCGAACAGCAGGGCGGAGAGCACCATGGTCGCGCCGATGGTCACGACGTAGGTCTCGAACAGGTCGGCCGCCATTCCGGCGCAATCGCCCACGTTGTCGCCCACGTTGTCGGCGATCACCGCCGGGTTGCGCGGGTCGTCCTCTGGAATGCCGGCTTCCACCTTGCCGACGAGGTCCGCGCCCACGTCCGCCGCCTTGGTGAAGATGCCCCCGCCCAGCCGCGCGAAGATGGAGATGAGCGAGGCGCCGAAGCCCAACGCCACCAGGGCGTCGATGACCACCCGGTCATTGACGGCGTGGCCCAGCATCCGGGTCAGCACGAAGAAGTAGACCGCGATGGCCAGGAGCGCGAGCCCCACCACCAGAAGGCCGGTGACGGCCCCGGCGCGGAACGAGAGCGTCAGCCCCTGCTGGAGCCCATGACGGGCGGCCTCGGCGGTACGGACATTGGCCCGGACCGAAACGTTCATGCCGATGAACCCGGCCAGTCCCGAGCAGATGGCGCCCAAAACGAACCCCACCGCCGGATAGAGGCCCAGCGTGAAGAAGATGACCCCCGCAACGATCACGCCCACCAGGGCGATGGTGGTATACTGCCGGGTGAGGTAAGCCCTCGCCCCTTCCTGAATGGCAGCCGCGATCTGCTGCATCTTCTCGGAGCCCGCCGGGGCCCCCAGAACCGAACGGGCCGCCAGCACGCCGTAGAGCAGCGCGATGATCCCGCATCCGATAGACGCATAGAGTATGTCCACGAGCGATTCCCCTTGGTTTACCTGGCTTCGTTGTCATGGACGCTTCCGCAACGACAGGGCATTTTCCGGCGGCCGTCTGCTGGGCCTGTCTTCGGAAAATCAAGCGAAATCAACGCACTGGAGCAATGACCCGCAAACAGGGGTCAAAGGAGGCTCCGCATCATCCATCTTGCACGTTGCTACCGGAGCGGATCGTTGCAAATGCATCAGGGGCTTGCAAGCAATCTCGCAGCCGAGGGGGCATCCCTCGGCTGTCGGTTTTCTTCGCAGGGGGTCTATACTCTCCCTGCCCCTTCGTTTTGCCGGAACGCGCCCAGCCCTGAAGGGGGCGGTCCGATCAAACAAAAGGGAGGTTGCCAGGAGGGGGTGAGCCCCTTCCTGCAATAAAAACCGGATTATCTCAGATCGGCAGGGCCGAGGTGACGCGAACGCTGTGGATCACCGGCTTGCCCAGCACCTGATTGACGGCGTCGCGCAGCACCTTCTCGGCCACGTCGTAGTCGAGCAGCTGGGGGTTACGGGCATCGGCGATCGGGGTGTGGGACAGGGTTTCGTTGATGGCGTGGCGCACCATGGGAATGCGCGCCTTCACGAACTCGGCGTCTTCCGCCTTCACCTCGAACTTGAGGTCGAGGTTCATGTAGCCGCTGAGTTTGCCGTCGCTTGTGACGAGCGGCACGGTCATGCGGGAGAGGTCCACGAACTCCGGGAGCGCGGGCGGCCCCTCCGGCTCGGCCGGAGCCTGCGCCTCCTCCGCTGCGGCGCCATCATGCTGCGGAGCAAGCAACAGGAAGTAGGCCGCAGCGCCACCACCGCCGACCAGAATGCCCACCAGCGCCATCAGCATCGGCACGAGCTTGGAGGGCTTCTTCGGCGCGGCAGCGCCGTCCGCTTCCGCCTTGTTCTTAGCCTTCTCCGCCATGCTCATACCCCAACGTCGTCAACGCAAGTTCCGCCCCGTCCGGACCAAGGACCGTCAGCCCCTGCCCTGGAAGGACACGGCCGATGCGCGTGACCCTAAGGCCAAAGCGTTGACAAAGCCCCAACACGGCATCGCGCTGGGCCGGGTCGGCGGTGAAGACGATCTCGTAGTCGTCCCCGCCCGTCGCAAGCTGCAACCGGCGGGTGAGGTCCTCGCCCGCCCAGGCCTCGCCTGCGGCGGACAGCGGAAACCGCGCCACCTCCAGCACCACCTGCACATTTGAGGCTTCGGCGATGTGGCCGCTGTCTGCCAGCAGACCGTCGGACACATCGGCCGAGGCGCGGGCCAGCCCCAGCAGCGCACGCCCAAAGTCCACACGCGGCTCGGGCCAGCGGTAGCGCTGTTCCACCGCGTTTCGGTGGTCTTCCGGCAGGTCCAGCTTGCGGGTGAGGCTTTGCAGGCCAAGCCACGCATCGCCGATGGCGCCGGTGACGTAAACCTCATCCCCTGCCCGCGCGTGGGCGCGGCTGAGCGCCGTGCCCTGCGGCGTCGTCCCGATCGCGGTGAGGCTGAGCACCAGCCGCTCCTGCGTGCGGATGGTGTCCCCGCCCCACAGCTGCACATCGTATCGCTCAAGGTCCGCCCGCAGCCCGTCGGTGAAGCAGCGCAGCCAGTCTTCGCCTTGCGCGGGCGTGAGCCCCAGCCCAAGGAGCACGCCCTGCGGCCTTGCCCCCTTGGCGGCGAGGTCCGAAAGGTTCACCCGCAGCAGCTTGGCGGCGATGGCCTCGGGCGGATCTTCGCCCAGGAAGTGCACGCCCTCGGCCACCATGTCCTTGGTCAGAACGATGTCGTGCCCCGTGGGCGCGGGCCACACGGCCACGTCGTCCGCAAGACCACGGGCAGCGGGCGCGCGAGCGATCGGCGCGAGCAAACGGCCGATCAGCTCGAACTCCTTCACTTTGCGTTGGCGGCCTTGCGGCCCGTGGCGCTGCTCACCCGGTCAAGGAGGCCGTTCACGAACGCCGCCTCGCGCGGCTCGTAGAAGGCGTGGGCCACGTCCACATATTCGGTGATGACGACCGCCGTCGGCACGTCCGGCCGGGCAAGCAGCTCATAGGTTCCGGCGCGCAGGATCTGGCGCATCGGCCGGTCCAGCCGGTCCAGCGTCCAGCCCTCGGCCAGATGGCCTGCGATCAACTGATCCACCTCGCTGCGGCGCGCCCACGCGCCCGAGACGATATCATCGAACAGGTTGCGATCGGCCCGGATGTAGGTGTCGCCCTCGATCTCGCTGCCGAGCCGGTGATCGTGGAATTCCTTGATGACGCGGGCAACCGCGTCCTCGCCCATCTCGATCTGGTAGAGCGCCTGCACGGCGGCAAGACGCGCCGCGCTGCGCGGCGTGCCGGGACGGGTCTTGGGTTTCAGGGTCTGTTCAGTCACGGCAAATCAACCTTCCGCGCCAAAGCGACGACGGTAATCGACCATCGTCAGGGCTGCCTCAACGGCGGCGCGGCCCTTGTTGCCACGGCCCACGCGGGCGCGCTCCCACGCCTGCACGAAATTCTCCGTCGTCAGGATGCCGTAGCCAATGGCCAGCCGCTCCCGCACCGCCAGATCCATCAGGCCCCGGGCGCTTTCCTCGCACACGTAGTCGTAGTGGGTGGTCTCGCCGCGCACGACGAGGCCCAGCGCCACATAGCCGTCGTACTTGCCGCTCTTGGCTGCCATGGCGATTGCGCCTGGAATCTCAAAAGCGCCCGGCACGGCGATCCGCTCCCACGTTGCGCCGGCGGCCTCGAGAGCCTGCGTGGCCCCCTTCACCAGTTCGTCGGCGATGTCCTCGTAAAAACGAGCCTCGACAATAAGGATATGCGGTGCGGTCATGGACTTACCTAATGAATACAAACGAAAAAGAACGAAAACGGGCGGAAGGCCCGCCTGGTCATTCGACCGTGAACTGAACCTCGTCAACCACCTGAAGGCCATAGCCCTCAAGGCCGATGATGGTGTGGCGCGGCGAGCGGGTGAGCAGGATCAGGTCCTTGATGCCCAGATCAAGCAGGATCTGCGCCCCGATGCCGTAGTCGCGCAGCGTATGGTCTTCCTGCGTCTGGGTGGCGCGCGCCTTCATCTGCTGCGACAGCCGGTCCGGCCGGGTGTCGCGGATGATGACGATGACGCCGCTGCCATGCTGGTCGATGGCCTTCATCGCCGCCTGGAGCTGGCCGGTGCGGGTGCCCACCTCGCCCAGCATGTCCTCGAACAGCGAGAGGGCGTGCATGCGGACGAGCGTCGGCTTCGAGGGGTCGATCTCGCCCTTGATGAGCACCAGGTGTTCGGCATATTCGGCGCGGTTGACGTAGGTCTTCGCCTTCCAGGTGCCGCCGTAGATGCTCTCCAGCTCGCCCTCGGCGATGCAGGCCACCAGATTGTCGTGGCGGCGGCGATAGGCGATCAGGTCCGCGATGGTGCCAACCTTGAGACCATGGTGCTGGGCGAAGGCGATCAGGTCCGGCAGGCGGGCCATGGTGCCATCGTCGTTCATGATCTCGCAGATCACGCCCGCGGGCATCAGCCCGGCGAGGCGCGCGATGTCCACCGCCGCTTCCGTATGGCCGGCGCGCACCAGCACGCCGCCCTCGCGCGCCATCAGCGGGAACACGTGGCCGGGGGTGACGATGTGTTCCTTGCCCTTGGAGGGGTCGATGGCAACCGCGATGGTGCGGGCGCGGTCGGCTGCGGAGATGCCGGTGGTGACGCCCTCTTTCGCCTCGATGGAGACGGTGAAGGCGGTTTCGTGCCGGGTGCCGTTGTTCTGGCTCATCAGCGGCAGGTCGAGCTGGCGCACCCGCTCGGCGGTCATCGACAGGCAGATGAGGCCGCGGCCGTACTTGGCCATGAAGTTGATGGCATCGGGGGTCGCCATCTGGGCCGGAATGATGAGGTCGCCCTCGTTCTCCCGGTCCTCGTCGTCCACCAGAATGAACATGCGCCCGTTGCGGGCGTCCTCGATGATTTCCTCGATGGAAGACAGGGCCTGCAGGTCGCTGGAATGGACCGTCTTCAGCATGACGCAACCTCCTTCAGTCGCGCCACATACCGCGCGAGCACGTCGATCTCGATGTTCACCGCATCGCCCACCTTGGCCTGGCCGAGGGTGGTGCATGCCTGGGTGTGGGGAATGATGTTCACCTCGAACAGCGCGCCCTCCGCGCTGTCCTCCACCGCGTTCACGGTGAGCGAGATGCCATCCACCGTGACGGAGCCCTTCTGGGCAACATAAGGCGCAAGCGCCTTCGGGATTTGAAACTGAATGCGCCGGGACGCGCCATCGGGCACGATGCTGGTGATGCGGCCCACCGCATCCACATGGCCGGTGACGATGTGCCCGCCCAGCTCATCGCCCACCTTCAGCGCCCGCTCCAGATTGACCGGCGTGCCCGCCTGCCAGCTTGCCAGCGCCGAGCGCGCGAGCGTTTCTCCGGAAACATCGACGGCGAACCAGTCTTCGCCCTTGTCGACCACCGTCAGGCAGACGCCCGAACAGGCGATGGATGCGCCGATCTCGACCGTCGAGAGGTCGAACGCGGTGCCAAGAACAATGCGCGTATCGCCGCGCTGCTCGATGGAACGGACGGTGCCGATGTCTGTGATGATGCCTGTGAACATAGCAGCTTCCCGTTAGCGGATACGCTCCAAAACCGCCAGCCGAACTTGACCCAGAGCGCAAGTGTCCAGCGCGCGCCAGCGTCCGTGCGCCTCATCCAGCCGGGCAAGGCCCAGATCCTCGACCCCGCTGCGCCCGTCGCCAAGGATGATCGGGGCAGTATACCACAGCAGACAGTCTACCAGATCGTGACGAAGCAGCGCCGCCGCAAGCCCCGCCCCCCCTTCGGCCATCACCCTGAGCGCCCCTTCCGCCGCCAGCCCGGCCAGCATTTCCGGCAGGGACTGGCCGGAGAGAATCTCCGCCTTCCCCGCCAGCTTCAGGTTGGACGGAATCTGGCCAAGCGTCTGGCTCGCCACCACCGGGCGGGGCGAGCGGTGTTCGAGGCCCGGCAGGCGCACGTCCAGCAGCGGATCGTCCGCCTCAAGCGTGCGGCGGCCGATAAGAATAATGTCGTGCCGCGCCCGCTCCAGATGCACATGCGCCCTCGCCTCCGGGCCGGTGATCCAGCGACTCTCGCCATTGGAAAGGGCAATGCGGCCATCAAGCGAGGTCGCCAGCTTCAAGGTGACTTCCGGCCGCCCTTCGGCAAGGCGCAGGCGAAAGCCGCGCTGCTGGCGCACCGCCTCCGCCTCCAGAACGCCGGTGGTGACGCAAATGCCCGCCTGTTGCAGCGCCAGCGCGCCGTGCCCCGCCGTGCGCGGGTCCGGGTCCAGCGTGGCGATGACCACCCGCTCTGGCTGCGCGGCGAGCAGCAGACTGGTACAGGAGGCCCCACGCGGGCTTTCATGCGCGCAGGGCTCAAGGGTGACATAAACCGTGGAGTCGCGGGCCGCCGCGCCCGCCTGTTCCAAGGCCATGGCCTCGGCATGGGGGCGGCCGCCGGGCTGGGTCCAGCCCCGGCCGACGACGACACCATCCTTGATGATAACGCAGCCCACCGACGGATTGGGCTGGGTTTGCCCCAGGCCGCGCTCGGCCAGAGCCAGCGCCGAGCGCATCCATCGGAAATCTTGGTTCATCAAGCCTGCTTTCGCTTACGGCTACTCGCTTTTCCAGACATCCAGTTCGCGATTGTCCACAAGCTTTCCGCCCAACTGGCCAACGAAAGTCTCGAAGTCCTTGGCCTCGCGGAAGTTCTTGTAAACCGACGCAAAGCGGACATAGGCAACCGGATCGAGCGCCTCAAGCCGCTCCATCACCAATTCGCCGATCTGGTGGGCCGGAATCTCGTTCTCGCCCATCGACTCGAGCTGGCGCACGATGCCCGTCACCAGCCGGTCGATCCGGTCCGGCTCCACCGGACGCTTACGAAGCGCAATGCGAATGGAGCGCTCCAGCTTGTCGCGCTCGAACAATTCGCGCTTGCCCGATTTCTTGATGACCACCAGTTCCCGCAGCTGAACCCGCTCGAAGGTGGTAAACCGCGCGCCGCAGGCCGGGCACTGACGCCGCCGCCGAATGGCCGAGTTGTCCTCGGTCGGGCGGCTATCCTTCACCTGCGTATCTTCGTGACTGCAAAATGGACAACGCATCAGCGCTTCCGCCTTTCATCCCGATTGGCGAGCATGGCCGGACAGTAGTCCACACCAGATATGGTGTCCACTCCGCCATCAGCCTCTAAATCGATTTATTATTCTTGCAGGGGTCTCGGACCCCTGCACCCCCTTCCCTTTTGGGGCGCGCCCGTGATGGAGGGCGAATCCCATTCAGGAACACGAAAAGGGCCGCGCCCTGCATGACGGACGCGGCCCGAAAATCGAATGGGAGGTTGCCAGGAGGGAGCTGTTATTTTGTGCGCCTCCGCGCACGGGGCCCCTCCTGCAAACAACCCAAAGGTTTTACCCCTGATAGATCGGGAAGCGCTTGCACAGCGCCGAGACGCGGGCGCGCACATCGGCTTCCACGGCCTGATTGTTCTCGGGGCCATTGGCGACGAGGCCGTCCAGCACGTCGGCGATCATGTCACCGATTTCCTGGAACTCGGCCACGCCGAAGCCGCGGGTGGTGCCGGCGGGCGAGCCCACGCGGATGCCCGAGGTCTTGGTCGGCGGAAGCGGGTCGAACGGCACGCCGTTCTTGTTGCAGGTGATGCCCGCGCGCTCCAGCGCCTCGTCGGCGTCCTTGCCGGTGAGGCCCTTCGGGCGCAGGTCGATGAGCGCCAGGTGGGTGTCGGTGCCGCCGGCCACGATATCGCAGCCGCGCTCCTTCAGGCGTGCCGCCAGAACCTGCGCGTTCTCGATCACCTTCTTGGCGTAGACCTTGAACTCCGGCTGGAGCGCCTCACCGAAGGCGACGGCCTTGGCGGCGATGACGTGCATCAGCGGGCCGCCCTGCAGGCCGGGGAACACCGCCGAGTTGATCTTCTTGGCGATATCCTCGCGGTTGGTGAGGATCATGCCGCCGCGCGGGCCACGCAGGGTCTTGTGGGTGGTGGTGGTCACCACGTCCGCATAGGGCAGCGGGTTCGGGTGCGCGCCACCGGCAACGAGGCCGGCGAAGTGGGCCATATCCACCATCAGGAGCGCGCCGACCGAGTCGGCGATCTCGCGGAAGCGCTTGAAGTCCAGCGTGCGCGGATAGGCCGAGCCGCCCGCGATGATGAGCTTGGGGCTATGTTCCTTGGCGAGCCGCTCCACCTCGTCGAAGTCGATCAGGTGGGTGTTCGGGTCAACGCCGTACTGCACCGCCTTGAACCACTTGCCGGAGAGCGCCGGGGGCGCGCCGTGGGTCAGGTGGCCGCCTGCCGCCAGCGACAGGCCCATGATGGTGTCGCCCGGCTGGAACAGAGCCAGCATGACCGCGCCGTTGGCCTGCGCGCCGGAGTGCGGCTGCACGTTGACGAACTCGGCGCCGAACAGCTTCTTGGCGCGATCGATCGCCAGCTGCTCGGCGATATCGACGTGGTGGCAGCCCTGGTAGTAGCGCTTGTGGGGGTAGCCCTCGGCGTACTTGTTGGTGAGCACCGAGCCTTGCGCTTCCAGCACCGCCTGGGAGACGATGTTCTCCGAGGCGATCAGCTCGATCTGGTCCTGCTGGCGGCGCAGCTCGCCCTCGATGGCGGCGGCCAGTTCCGGGTCCGCCTGCGCGACGCCGGCGGTGAAGAAATCGGGGGCGCGGCCCTCGGTTTCGGTCTTAAGAGCGGCGGAAGTCATCGCTTATTCTCCCTGGGTACGAAGGGGCGGATTGGAAAGCTTGTCGATCCGCCGCTGGTGACGGCCGCCGTCGAAGGGGGGTCGCCAGAAACTCTTTCAGAATGTCGCGGGCCACGTCCACGCCGGTCAGGCGCTCGCCCAGCGCCAGCACGTTGGCATCGTTGTGCTGGCGAGCGAGGCGCGCCATCAGGCCGCTGGTGCACAGCGCCGCGCGCACGGCGGGGTTGCGGTTGGCCGCAATCGAGATGCCGATGCCCGAACCGCAGACCACGACGCCCAGCTGCGCCTTGCCGTCCGCCACCGCGTCGGCCACGGCATAGCCGAAGTCCGGATAGTCCACCGACTCGGAGCCGCAGGTGCCCAGATCCAGCACGTTGAACCCGCTCTCATGCAGGTCATCCATCAGGATCTGCTTCAGCTTGACGCCGGCATGATCCGAACCGATCGCAACAGTCTTGGTCATGAAATCTCTCGACTCGAAAGCAGGAGTTAGGGGCCGGTCTTTCAGGCCTGCCATAACGGGGGCGCTCCTAGCACAGCCGGACCACAAGGGCTAGGGGGTGGCAGAATGAACAGCCATGCGCCCACGCTATAGGCAGGGAGTTCCCCTCTCCGCCTCAAACGATCAGCCCGCGTCGGGGGTGCTGCGTCGTTTTGGCGGGCTCCTGCGTGTCGCCCTCCCCGCCCTGCCCGAGAGACGCCTTCAGCTTGCGGATCGCCATGTTGGCCAGCACGTGGCTCGGTGTATGGCTGGAGCCGACGACGACCGCCTCCAGCCCGGTGAGCGGATCGATGGCGCACACCTTGACGCTGCTGCCGACCGGCGTGAACTCCACAAAGAAGCCCTCGAAGTCCGTCTCGTCGGTCATGGCGCGGGCTCGTTGCGATCAGGCGCGACGCTGTGGCGGCCGGTCAGGCCGCCAGTTGCAGGTCAAGACGGTCCCAGATTTCCAGGAGGGCGTCGCGCAGGGCGACCATCATGGTATCGTCGTGGTACGGCGTCGGCGTGAAGCGCAGGCGCTCCGTGCCACGCGGGACGGTCGGGTAGTTGATGGGCTGGACGTAGATGCCGTACTCCAGCAGCAGGATATCGGAGATCTTCTTGCAGCGCACCGGATCGCCCACTTTGACGGGGACGATGTGGCTGACCGACGGCATGACCGGCAGGCCCGCTTCCGCCAGCAGGTCCTTGAGGAACTGGGCGCGCTCCTGATGGCGCTCGCGCTCCACCTGGCTTTCCTTCAGGTGGCGGATGCTCGCCAGCGCGCCGGACACCAGCACCGGGGCCAGCGAGGTGGAGAAGATGAAGCCCGGAGCATAGGAGCGCACCACGTCGATGATGGTCTTGCTCGCGGTGATGTAGCCGCCCATCACGCCGAAGGCCTTGCCCAGCGTGCCCTCGATGATGGTAAGGCGTTGGGCAACGCCGTCCCGCTCCGAAATGCCGCCGCCGCGCGCGCCGTACATGCCGACCGCGTGCACCTCATCCAGGTAGGTGAGCGCGTTGTACTTGTCGGCCAGGTCGCAGATCTCCTTGATGGGGGCGATGTCGCCATCCATCGAGTAGACCGACTCGAAGGCGATCAGCTTGGGCGTCTCTGCCGGACAGGCGGCCAGCAGCTCCTCCAGATGCTGGAGGTCGTTGTGGCGGAAGATGTGCTTCTCGCAGCCCGAGTTGCGGATGCCCGCGATCATGGAGGCGTGGTTCAGCTCGTCCGAGAAGATCACGCAGCCGGGCAGCAGGCGGGCGAGCGTCGAGAGCGTCGCCTCGTTCGAGACATAGCCGGAGGTGAAGGTGAGCGCGGCTTCCTTGCCGTGCAGGTCCGCCAGTTCGGCTTCCAGATCGAGGTGATAGTGGGTGTTGCCGCTGATGTTGCGGGTGCCGCCCGAGCCTGCGCCCACATCATGCAGCGCCTGCTCCATGGCCTCGATCACCTTGGGGTGCTGACCCATGCATAGGTAGTCGTTGGAGCACCACATGACGATGGGACGCTGGCCGTTGTGACCGGCAAAGCAACGAGCATTGGGATACGCGCCACGGTTCCGCAGGATATCGATAAAGACGCGATACCGGCCCTCTTGATGCAGGCGATCGATCGCCTCCTGAAAAACTCTCTCGTAGTTCATGGCCGAGCGTCCTGGACCGTTACGTTTGATTTATACCTATGTATCCGTGGGTTCCCCCGCAATAGCCGAATTTGTCGCAACCCTGCCGCTTCGGGCGGCTTTTGCGCCCAACCCCCACTTTGGTGTTAGTCGAGACGCACGTCTCCGCCTGCCGGTTCCTGAAAATGCGCCTCGACCATCTCGGGCGTGACGTCGGCAAGGCTCGCCGGGCTCCAGCGGGGGTTGCGGTCCTTGTCGATCAGCTGGGCGCGCACGCCCTCGTAGAAGTCCTGGCCATGCTTGATCCGGCAGACCATACGATACTCCTGCCGCAGGCACCCGGCCAGGTCGAGGCCCCGCCCGGCCCGCACCGCCCGCAGCGTCAGCTTCAGCGAGGTGGGCGACAGCGCGAGCAGCCGGTCGCGCAGGGCAACGGCCCAGTCGTCACCGCCGGACAGCGCGGCGACGATTTCCTCCACCGTCTCGCCCGCGAAGTACCGGTCGATCTTCGCCTGCATCCCGGCCAGCGCCGACTCGCCGGGGTCGGCGTGGAAGCGGGAGAGGATCTCCTCCACCGAAGCGTCCTCATGGATGAGCGCCTGCGCCAGCGCCTCGATCCGCTCGGAGGGCACGTAGTGCGTGGCAATGCCCGCATAGAGGCAGTCCGCCGCCTTCAGGCGCTCGCCGAGCAGGCCGAGGTAAACGCCCAGCTGGCCCGGCATGTGGCCGAGCAGGTGCGTGCCGCCCACGTCCGGAATGAGGCCGATGCCGGTCTCCGGCATGGCGAACAGGGTCTTCTCGGTGGCGACGCGATAGGGACCATGGACCGACAGGCCGACGCCCCCGCCCATGACGATGCCGTCGATGAGCGCCACATACGGCTTGGGGAAGGTGCTGGTCAGGTAATCGGCGCGGTATTCGTCGAAGAAGAAGCGCTCGTAGCCCTCCCCGCCCGCGCGTCCCGCCCGGTGCATGCTCACGACGTCGCCGCCCGCGCAGAAGGCCCGGTCCCCCGCCCCGCGGATGAGGACGATCTGAACCGCCGGGTTATCCTCCCACGCCTTCATCTGGTCGTGGATGGCAATGCACATGGGGTGCGTCAGCGCATTCAGCGCCTTGGGGCGGTTGAGGGTGATGATGCCCGCGCGACCCTCGATCTCGAACAGAACGTCTTCATTCACAAGAGCGGCGTCGTTCATGGTTCCCTCATCCGTCAGAAAGCTGCGATCAAAAAATGGTCGCCACAGTCCTAAAGCGTGACGACCCTGTCCAGCCCATAGGAATGAAGAGCCGATGTGAGAAAATGCACATCCTCGTCCGCCCGCGTGAAGACGGCGAGGCCCGAAGGCTCGCCTTCCCACTCAACGCCCTCGCACAGGTGGGCGACGCGGCGGGCGATGCCCTCCCCGCTATCCACCCAGTTGAACGGGCGCGGCGCAACGGCGGCCAGTTCGTCCTTCACCAGCGGGAAATGGGTGCAGGCCAGCACGATCGTATCCAGCCGCTCAGCCCCCGGCTGGCTCAGCAGGCCATCCAGCACTGCCCGATACTCCTCGGGGCTCGTCGGCTGGCCGCGCAGCTTGCGCTCCGCCAGCACCACCAGCTCGGCCGAGCCATGGCGCAGCACCAGGCAATCGCGGGCGAACTCGGCCACCAGATTGTCCACATAGGCCTGCCGCACCGTGGCGTTGGTGCCCAGCACGCCGATGACCCGGCTTTTGCTGATGGCGGCGGCGGGCTTTACCGCCGGAACGGTGCCCACCACCGGCACGTTCAAGACCGCGCGCACTTGAGAGAGCGCAATGGTGCAGGCGGTATTGCAGGCGATGACCACCAGTTCCGGGTCGAACCGCTCGACGAGGCGACCGAGCAGAGCCGGCACGCGGGCGCTCAGCTCCGCCTCGGTCTTGGTGCCGTAGGGAAATCCGCCGTTATCCGCGCAGTAAACCACGGGAGCATCGGGGAGCTTCCGGCGGATCTCGGCCAGTACCGAGAGGCCGCCGACGCCGGAATCGAATACCAGCAACGGTTTTCGCGTTTTCGCCAACTTGTGACAATCCACACGGTTGAAAGTAAGCAGAACTCGTGTCTAGAGCATTTCCCGCCGGCTTGGAAACAGCCAGCGATGAGCAAAAGCGGCAGATGGGGAAACCGGCGCGCCCCGCGGCATCCCGATGATGCCAAAGCGTTCCGGGCGCTCGCACCGCTGCCGCCAACCCAGTTGAGGTTCTGATCGTGACCCAATTTCCTCTCGCGCCCTACCCCGCCAACCGCCCCCGGCGCACCCGGATGACCGCCTGGTCCCGCGCCATGGTGGCCGAGAACGTGCTCACCCCCGCGGACCTCATCTGGCCCCTGTTCGTCACCGAAGGCACGGGTGAGCGCTCCGCCGTCGCCTCCATGCCCGGCGTCGAGCGCCTGTCCATCGACCTTGCGGTACAGGCGGCCAAGGAGGCGAAGAGCCTCGGCATTCCCTGCCTCGCCCTGTTCCCCAACACGCCCGCCGAGCTGCGGACGGAGGACGGCCGCAGAATCCACCAACCCGGACAACCTGATGTGCCGCGCCACCCGCGCCATCAAGGACGCCGTGCCCGATATCGGCATCCTCTCCGACGTGGCGCTCGACCCCTACACCACCCACGGTCACGATGGCCTCATCTCGGAGACGGGCGAGATCCTGAACGACGAGTCGATCGAGGCGCTGGTGCAACAGGCGCTCAACCAGGCCCGCGCGGGCGCGGACATCATCGCCCCCTCCGACATGATGGACGGTCGCATCAAGGCCATCCGCACGGCGCTGGAAGCCGAGTCCTTCACCAATGTGCAGATCATGTCCTACGCCGCCAAATACGCCTCGGCCTTCTACGGGCCGTTCCGGGATGCGGTGGGCTCGGGCGCGCGCCTCAAGGGCGACAAGAAAACCTACCAGATGGACCCCGCCAACACCGACGAAGCCCTGCGCGAAGTGGCGCTCGACCTCGCCGAAGGCGCGGACACGGTGATGGTGAAGCCGGGGATGCCCTACCTCGACGTGGTGCGCCGGGTGAAGGACACCTTCGCCGTGCCCACCTTCGCCTACCAGGTCTCCGGCGAATACGCGATGATCGCCGGGGCCATCCGGAACGGCTGGCTGGACCGGGACCGCGTGATCTTGGAGAGCCTCATGGCCTTCAAGCGCGCCGGGGCCGACGGCGTGCTCACCTACTTCGCCGTGGACGCCGCCAAGCTGCTGCAGGGGAAGTAGGTTTTTGTTTTCTTGAGGGATTTTTGCAGGAGGGGCTTACCCCTCCTGCACCTCCCATTCTTTTCAAAGGGCCGCGCCTGCTACGGCCCGAAGTGACCTCTCCGGTCGCGCTGAACGATACGACCGGGTGCGTCCCCATATACGAATGGGGGATCGAAAGGGGGGCTGAGTCCCCCTTTCCTCTTAACTTACCGAGTCACAGCGTTTGATGCCGTCTCGGCACTGCACCGACCTTCGGCGCAGTAGACGCGCTTTCCGGCCACCCAGGTTTCGAGCACCTTGGTTTGCCACAGCTCGGAAGGCGGCGATTTGAAGATGTCCTTGTCCACGAGGATGAAGTCGGCCCATTTGCCTGCCGTCAGGCTGCCCACCTGGCTTTCCTGATGGCCGGCATAGGCCGCGCCCAGCGTGAAGGCGTGGAAGGCTTCTACCAGCGACAGCTTCTCCTCCGGCCGCCAGCCGCCCGGCGGCTCGCCCTCGCGGGTCTGGCGCGTCACCGCTGCATGGAGGCCATAGAAGGGGTTGGGCGACTCGACCGGGAAGTCGGAGCCGAAGGCGAGCTTCGCCCCGGTGTTCAGCACGGTGCGCCAGGCGTAGGCCCCTTCCAGCCGATCGTGGCCGAGGCGCTTTTCGGCCATCTGCCAGTCGGAGGTGGCGTGGGTCGGCTGCATGGAGGCGATCAGCCCCAGCTGGGCCAACCGCTTGATGTCCTCCGGGCTCAGCACCTGCGCGTGTTCGATGCGGTGGCGCAGCCCCTGCCCGGTGTGGCGCAGGATCATCTCGAATGCGTTCAGGATCTGCCGGTTGGCGGCATCGCCGATGGCGTGGACGTTGACCTGATAGCCTTTGGCTATGGCCTTGGAGATCATGTTGGCCACCGCTGCATCGCTGTGGAACGGCAGGCCCTTGCTGTCGGGCGCATCCGAATAGGGCTCGAGCAGCGCCGCCCCGCGGGAGCCGAGCGCGCCATCCGAGTAGAGCTTGACCGAGCGCAGCGACAGGCGGCCGTCATAAAGGCCGGTCTGCGGTCCCTCTTTCGAGAGGATGTCGAAGTCCTTCCCCGTCCCGCCGATCATGGCGTAGATGCGCGTCGTCAGCCGGCCTTCCTCGCCGAAGCGGCGGTAAAGCGTCCATGTTTTCGCATCGATCCCGGCGTCATGCACACCGGTCAGGCCCACCGAGGCCATGATTTTCAGCGCCGCTTCAAGGGCTGCGGCCTGCTCGGCCTCGGTCGGCTCGGGCACGTGTTTTGCCACCAGATCCTGCGCGCCATCGACAAACACGCCCGCCGGGCTGCCGTCTTCCTTGCGGATAATCTCGCCGCCCTTGGGGTCTTTCGTCTTGGCCGTCACCTTGGCGAGCTGGATCGCCTTGCTGTTGGCCCAGGCGGCGTGGCCGTCCACCCGCTCCAGCCATACGGGCCGGTCCGCCACCGCCTTGTCCAGCTCCTCGGCCGTCGGAAAGCGGCCGAGCCCCCCAGATTTCCTGGTTCCAGCCGCGCCCCTTGATCCACTTGGCGTCCGGGTTGGCCTCGGCATAGGCCTTCACCTTCGCCAGCGCCTCATCGAGCGAGCGGGTGTCCGACAGATCAACCGTCAGGGCGTTGAAACCCAAGCCCATCACATGGCCATGGGCGTCGATGAGGCCGGGCAGCATCACCGCCCCGCGCCCGTCCACCACTTCGGCATCCTCTGCGCGGTTGCGAAGCGCATCCTTGCCGCCGACGGCCTCCACCTTGCCGCTGTCGTCGATCAGGGCGGCCTCGAATGTCTTAAGCCGGCCCAGCCCATCAAGGGTGTAGCCCTTCACGTTCTCGACAAAAGTGGCAGCCTGCGCGGTTCCGCCGATGCAGGTTGCCAGAAGAAACGCCGTGGCAAGACGCATGGAAATACTCCCCCTTTGTGATCGCCCCCGTTACGGCAGCATATGGACCCCAGCCCGGACCGGACAAGGCCCCAGACCGGGCAAGGGCCCGGCCTTACCCCCGGAAGCGGCGGATCAGCGACGACGTATCCTGCCGGCCGCCGCCCATCTTTTGCACGTCGGCATAGAACTGGTCCACCAGCGCCGTCACCGGCAGCGGCGCGCCGATGCGGCGGGCCTCGTCGAGCACCAGCCCTAAATCCTTCCGCATCCAGTCCACCGCGAAGCCGAAGTCGAACTGGCCATCGACCATGGTGGAGGAGCGGTTTTCCATCTGCCAGCTTTGCGCCGCGCCCTTGGAGATCACCTCCACCACCGCACGGGGGTCGAGCCCCGCCGTCATGGCGAAATTCAGCGCTTCGGACAGGCCCTGCACGATGCCTGCGATGCAGATCTGGTTGACCATCTTGGTCAGCTGGCCGGAGCCGCTGGGGCCCATGAGGCCGATGCGCTGGGCATAGGCCTGCATCACCGGCTCGGCCTGCTTGAACTGTTCGGCATCGCCGCCAACCATGATGGTGAGCTTGCCGTTTTCCGCGCCCGCCTGACCGCCGGAGACCGGCGCATCGAGAAAGCCGATGCCCTTCGCCCTGGCCTCGGCCTCTAGCTCGCGCGACACCTGCGCGGAGACGGTGGTGTGATCGACGAACAGGCTGCCCTCGGCCATGGCATGGAAGGCCCCATCCGGCCCGATGGTCACCTCGCGCAGGTCGTTATCCGCGCCCACGCAGCAAAACACGAAATCGCATCCCTGGGCTGCCTGCCCCGGCGTTGGGGCCCACGCGCCGCCGTTCTCGGCCACCCAGCGTTCCGCCTTGGAGGTGGTGCGGTTGTACACCCTTACCTCATGCCCGGCCTTCGCCAGATGCCGCGCCATCGGCGCGCCCATGACGCCCAGTCCCAGAAACGCAATCTTCGCCATTTCGCAAACCCCTAATTCGTACTGCCCCCGTGTCCTAGCACAGGCCGCCCCCCTCAGCGCGAGGCCGCAGCGACGCAGGAAAGTCACACAAGTCCAGCACTGGACTCACAGAATGTTGCTGAGGTCAGCAACGAAGTGTATGCCCTCCCCTAGCACCGGCCTCACGCTATCCCCTAAGACAGCGCCGACCGGCCCCCTTTGACGATTGAACAGGCGTACGAGACCATGATCGTGGCACAAGCACAGCCCGCCAGCGGCGACTCCGCCGCATCCCTCCCCGTGACGTTTGAGGATGTGCGGATGGCCCATGCCGCCATTCGGGACTCGATCATCAATACGCCCTGCCTCAAGAGCCGCACCCTCAGCGACATCTTCGGGGCCGAGATCTGGCTGAAATTCGAGAACCTCCAGTTCACCGCCTCGTTCAAGGAGCGCGGCGCGCTCAACCGCCTGCTGCACCTGAGCGAGGCCCAGCGCAAGGCGGGCGTTATTGCCATGTCGGCGGGCAACCACGCCCAGGGCGTTGCCTACCACGCCAGCCGCCTCGGCATTCCGGCCACCATCGTCATGCCGCAGGGCACGCCGACGGTGAAGGTGCAGCAGACGGCAAGCCACGGCGCGCGCGTCATCCTGCACGGCGAAAAGCTGGAAGAGGCCACCGCCCTTGCCCAGCAGCTGGCGAAGGACGAGGGGCTGACCTTCGTCCATCCGTTCGATGACGCGCTGGTGATGGCCGGCCAGGGCACCATCGCGCTGGAAATGCTGGAGACCGCGCCGGATCTGGATTGTCTCATCGTGCCCATCGGCGGCGGCGGACTGATCTCCGGCGTCGCCACCGCGGCACGCGCCATCAAGCCGGACATGCAGATCATCGGCGTGCAGGCGGAGCTTTACCCCTCCATGGCCGCCAAGGTGAAGGGCTTCGAGGCGATTTGCGACGGCGACTCGCTGGCCGAGGGCATCGCGGTCAAATACCCCGGCCAGCTCACCTATCAGGTGGTCAAGGCGCTGGTGAACGACATCGTTCTGGTCTCCGAGGCCGAGCTGGAGCGGGCCGTCTCCCTGCTGCTCACCATCGAGAAGACCGTGGCCGAGGGCGCAGGCGCGGCGGGTCTTGCCGCGCTGGTGGCCCAGGCCGCGCCCTACCGGGGCAAGAAGATCGGCCTCATCATCAGCGGCGGCAACATCGACACCCGCCTGCTCGCCAACGTGCTCCTGCGCGAACTGGCCCGCGAAGGGCGGCTGGCGCGCCTTCGCATCCGCCTCAAGGACCGGCCGGGCGAGCTGTTCCATGTCACTCAGATCTTCCACGAGCATCAGGTGAACATTGTCGAGGTGAGCCATCAGCGGGTGTTCACCAAGCTGCCGGCCAAGGGCACCTATGCGGACATCGAGGTGGAAACCCGCGACCGGGACCATCTGGACCAGCTCATCACCACCCTGCGCTCGCGCGGCTACGACGTGCGGGTGATCGAGGCAGTGTAAGCCCCGTTTCGGCAAAAGGATAACCTCCCCTTAACCGCTTCGCCCCATAGTGCGGCCAAGTACTGTGTGGGACATGTGGTCATGGCCAAGGGCAAGGGCGGCAACGATGTTCGCCCCATCATCATCAAGAGGGTCAAGAAGGTCAGCGGCGGCCACCATGGCGGCGCGTGGAAGGTGGCCTACGCCGATTTCGTGACGGCCATGATGGCCTTCTTCATGCTGCTGTGGCTGCTCACCGTCTCGGACAAGGTGACGCTGCAGGGCATCGCCGACTACTTCTCCCCCTCCAACGCCACCATGTCCAACTCCTCGGGCGCGGGCGGCATCCTGGCCGGCACCGCGCTGGAATCCGAAGGCGCGAAGGCCAGCGGCGCGCGCATCATGGCCATTCCCAGCTCATCGCCCAGCAAGGCATCCCAATCCAACGAGTCCGCCCGTGAGGACCAGCAGCAGAGCGAGCAGAACCCGACCTATGCGATGAAGCTGCCGACTGCCACGGACGCAAAGCTGCTGAAGGCGGAGGACGACCTGAAGACGGCCATTCAGGAAACCCCCGAGCTGCAGAAGCATCGGGACCAGATCATTATGGAGCAGACGCCCGATGGATTGCGGATCCAGCTGATCGACCGGGACGAACGGCCAATGTTCCGGCCCAGCACGGCCACGCCCTATGCCTTTTACATCCGCATTCTCCAGACCATCGCGGGCGTCATCCAGACCGTGCCCAACCGTATTTCCATTACCGGGCACACCGATGGCTCCGTCTCCGCCAGCGAAGGCCAGTACGGCAATTGGGAGCTGTCGGCCGACCGGGCGAATGCTACTCGCCGGGTGCTGCGGGACGCCGGCGTGCGCCCCGATCGCATGGCCGAGGTGACCGGGCGAGCCGCCACCCAGCCGCTCTACCCGGATGAGCCGAATCGGCCGGAAAACCGCCGTGTCGCCATTCTCCTTCTCAGGGAAGCGCCGGCCCTTGCCCCCGGCTTCGCGAATGGCGACTGACCCCGGCCTCGCCCTGCCTCACTCCTGAGAAAATCCCCGGTTTTCCCCTTTCCCGCGGCAATGGCGCGCCTATACTGAAAACTGTGGTTGAAGGGCGGCTTGCCGCACGCGGCATCGCCCTTCCGGCAGTGGCTCGTAGACTGTTCAGCGGGTGAGGATGAACGATCAGATACTTCAGTTCCCGCGCTTCTTTCTGACAGCGCCCGGCCCCTGTCCGTATCTGCCCGGCCGGGTGGAGCGGAAGGTGTTTACCGAATTGCGCGGGCTTGATGCCTCTTCCTTCAACGAAGCCCTTGGCCGCATGGGGTTTCGCCGCAGCCAGAATGTCGCCTACCGCCCCGCCTGCGACCGCTGCTGCGCCTGCCAGTCCGTGCGAGTGCGGGCGGATGCGTTCAAGCCCAGCGGCACCATGCGAAAGGTGCTGCGGCGTAACGGCGACCTTTTGGTGAGCGCCTGCGAGCCCTGGGCGACGGCGGAGCAGTTCGACCTGCTCCAGCGCTACCTGCATGCCCGCCACCCGGAAGGCGGCATGACCCAGATGGACGCGGACGACTACGCCGACATGGTGGAGCGCACGCCGGTCGATACGGTGGTCTACGAATACCGCGAGCCGAGCGCGAACGGCCCCGATGCGGACGGTGGCGGCCGCCTCGTCGGCGTGTGCCTGACGGACCACCACTCGGATGGCCTTTCCATGGTCTACAGCTTCTTCGAGCCGGACGGCGAACGCCAGAGCCTTGGCACCTACATCATCCTCGACCACATCCGCCGCGCGGCCGAGCTGTCCCTGCCCTATGTGTATCTGGGCTACTGGATCCCCAACTGCCGCCAGATGACCTACAAGATCCACTACAAGCCGCTCGACGTGCTGACCGCCAGCGGCTGGATCCCCATTGAGGAGCTGGAAACCGGCGAGCACGCCGGCAGACCCTCCATGCCCGCCATGGGGCACTACGCCTTCCGCCCCGCCGAAAAGGCCTGACGGCTTTTCTCAGACTATAGGATTTTTGCAGGGGTCTCGGGCCGCGTTTTCAGCGCACTCTGGAGACGCGGCCCAGTGAAAACAACAACCAGCCTCAGCGCCCCACCCACGGTTCAGCGCAGGTCTTTCCGCCCGCCAGGCTGAACGGCCCGATGTCCGGCTTTGCGCCGTCGTGGAGCCGCCCGCAGAAATCGACGCGCCCGGCGGGCAGCGGCTTGCCCCGCCCGGCAATGGCGTCCACATCCTTGGGCGTGAAATCGCCCTTGGCCGGGTTCTGGAACAGGCCGTTGCTCACCTCGTTCAGCAGCGCCGCCGTCCAGCCGGGGGTCGCGTTGGCTTCCAGCGTGGCAATGCCGCCATCGCGCTCCCGCACGCGGCCGTCGATGATGTTGTTGAAGATCAGCGCGTCGGACTGCTTATAGCGCACGTCGATCCCCATGGTGCCCGCGATCAGGTTGTTGTGGATGACCGCGTTCGACGCCTTGTTCAAATAAATGCCCACGTCGTTGGGGCAATTGAGGATGACGTTGTTGCGGATCACCCCGCCCTCGTTCTCAAACGCGCAACTCCGGTCACGGCAGGCATAGTGCGCCGTGCCGCCGCCGCCCAGCGACAGCCCAAGCCGGATGCCGCCCCGGTGCTTCCACTCGCACATCACGAGGTTGCGCTCGAACACGCCGCCCCGGTTCGCGCCCTTGAAGAAAGCGGCGTAGCTGGTGTTATCGGCGCCCACCTTGGCGAAATCCGCCAGAATGTTGGAGGCCACCCGCCAGCCATCCGCGCCGACGATATCCACCAGCGTGACCGGCCGGGTGGTGTTGCGGGGGCGGTCATTGCTGAACCGGTTGCCCTCGATGAGGCCATAGTCGGGCGCCTGTTCGCGCTTGCGCCCCAGGTTCACCTTGATGGGCGCGTTGAAGTTCCGCAGCACGTTGTTGCGAATGATGGTGCCCTTGGCGCTCTGCACGATATGCAGGGCGTGCTCGCAATATTCATCGATCGGGCACGTGCCTTCAAAAGAAAGATTTTCAAATACCCAGTAGGCGCCGTAAACGGCAAAGCCCTGCGTCGTGCGGACTTGCACGGTGGCATCGCCCAGCCGCGCCGCGCGCACGAAAATCGGCTGCTCCGGCGTGCCGCTGGTCATGGCTTCGAGGGTGCGCCCCACCACATAGGTGCCGGGCAGCAACAGAATATGGTCGCCCGGCTGCGCCTTGCGAACGGCTTTGGCCAGCTCGATCGTGTTGGAGACCATCGTTGGTGAAGCCGAGGGCAGGCTTTCCGCCGCCGGCGCGCTTCGCTCACCGTCTTCCGCCGGCCCCATCACCGGCAGGGGAACGCCCTCCGCCGAATAGCGGGCCGGAAGCGGCTCTGCCAGCACGCGCGGGCCGACCCTTTCGGAAAGCGCCAGCCCTTCCGCGCTGGCATCACCGATCATCTGAAAGCTGTGACGGTTGTCGTTCACCATCAGCGCGGCGGGAATGGCGAAGGCCCAGTCGATGGAGGGGTATTTGGCGCGCTGCCACGCCAGTTCGGGCTTCAGCGCCCGGCTCCAGGTCCGCATGAACGGCTCCTGAAACCGGTATTGCGTCCACAGCGCCGCTGCGATGACGACGACGGCAACCATCGCCAGCGCAACTGCGCCCAGCCTGAAAAGCCGCCGCCCCAGCCGTGCGGCCCCGCCCCTGATGCCCTGTTCCATTCAGCCCCCACCAAGCCGCCCCGCATGAGAGGGTGCGGCCCTTGCCTCAAATACGGGCGGCGGGGGCTCTCCTGTCAATAGCCGAGGTTCGGTCTCAGCCACCGCTCCGCCTGCTCGACGGAGACGCCGCGCCGCCGCGCGTAATCTTCCACCTGATCCTTGCCGATACGCGCCACGCCAAAATACTGCGCCTGCGGGTGAGACAGGTAATAGCCCGAAACCGCGGCCGTCGGCACCATCGCAAAGCTTTCGGTGAGCACGATGCCGGTGTGCTGGCCGGCGTTCAGCAGCCGGAACAGCTCGGGCTTCTCCGAATGGTCCGGGCAGGCAGGATACCCCGGCGCGGGGCGGATGCCCTGATACTTCTCGCGGATAATCTCCTCATTGCTGAGGGTTTCATCCGCCGCATAGCCCCAGTATTCCTTGCGGACGCGCTCGTGCATCCGCTCGGCCAGCGCCTCGGCAAGGCGGTCCGCCAGCGCCTTGAGAAGAATATCCGAGTAATCGTCATGCGCCGCCTTGAAGCGGGCCAGATGCGCCTCGATGCCATGGCCCGCCGTCACCGCGAAACCGCCCAGATAATCGTTCTCGTGCGCCACATAATCGGCAAGGCACATGTTGGGTCGCCCTTCCCGCTTGGCGAACTGCTGGCGCAGGAAGTGCACGCGGGAGAGTTCCTTCGTCCGCGCGTCGTCCTCGAACAGGATTACATCGTCGCCATCGCGCGCGGCGGGCCAGAAGCCGATGACAGCCTTGGCGGTCAGCCACTTCTCCTTGATGATTTTCTCCAGCATTGCCTGCGCGTCGGCGAACAACTGGCTCGCGCTTTCGCCCACCACCTCGTCGGTGAGGATCGCCGGGTAAGTGCCCGCCAGTTCCCACGAGCGGAAGAACGGCGTCCAGTCGATGCGCTCGACCAGATCCTCCAGCGGATAATCGTCGAACACCTTCGTCCCGAGGAAAGACGGCTTGGGCGGCACATAACCGTCCCATTCAATCTTCGCGCCGTTGTTCCGCGCCGCCTCCAGCGAGATAAGCTCGGATTCCTTGTTGTTGGCGCGCTTGATGCGGATGGCCTCATACTCGGCCGCCACGTCCGCCACGAAGGCGTCGCGCCCGGTCTCCGAAACCAGCGCCGTCGCCACGCCCACCGCCCGGCTGGCGTCTAGCACATGAACGGTCGGCCCCTGATAGCAGGGCGCGATTTTCAGCGCCGTGTGCACCTTGGAGGTGGTCGCGCCGCCGATCATCAGCGGCAGGGTGAACCCCTCGCGGGTCATCTCTTCCGCCACCGTGCACATTTCATCGAGCGATGGCGTGATGAGGCCGGAGAGGCCGATGATATCCGCGTTATGGTCCTTCGCCGCCTTCAAAATGGTCTGGAACGGCACCATGACGCCAAGGTCAATGACCTCGAAATTGTTGCACTGGAGCACGACGCCCACGATGTTCTTGCCGATATCGTGCACATCGCCCTTCACCGTCGCCATGACGACGCGGCCCTTGGCCTGCTGGCCTTCGGATTTTTCCGCTTCGATGAAGGGAATGAGGTGCGCCACCGCCTTTTTCATCACGCGGGCGGATTTCACCACCTGCGGCAGGAACATCTTGCCCGCGCCGAACAGATCGCCGACCACGTTCATGCCCGCCATCAGCGGGCCCTCGATCACCTCGATCGGCCGGGCGAACTGCTTGCGCGCCTCCTCCGTGTCATCGATGACGTGGGCATCAATGCCCTTCACCATCGCATATTCCAACCGCTTGACGACCGGCCAGGAGCGCCATTCCGCTTCCTGCGTTTCCGCCTGCCCGCCCGCCTCGCGGTATTTCTCGGCAATGTCCAGCAGCCGTTCGGTCGCATCCGCCCGCCGGTTGAGAATCACGTCTTCCACCCGCTCGCGCAGCTCGGCGGGAATTTCATCGTAAACGTCCAGCTGGCCGGCGTTGACGATGCCCATGTCCATGCCTGCCTGAATGGCATGGTAGAGGAACACCGAATGCATGGCACGGCGCACCGGCTCGTTGCCGCGGAAGCTGAAGGAGATGTTGGAAACGCCGCCCGAGATTTTCACATGCGGGCAGCGGACCTTGATCTCCCGGCACGCCTCGATGAAATCGACGGCGTAGTTGTTGTGCTCATCAATGCCCGTGGCGACCGCGAAGATGTTGGGGTCGAAAATAATGTCCTCGGGCGGCACATGCGCTTTTTGCGTGAGCAGCTTGTAAGCGCGCTCGCAAATTTCCACCTTGCGCGCGCAGGTGTCCGCCTGCCCCACTTCATCGAACGCCATCACCACCATGGCTGCGCCGTAGCGGCGCACCAGGCGGGCCTGCTTGAGAAACGCCTCCTCGCCTTCCTTCATGCTGATGGAATTGACGATGGCCTTGCCGGAGACGCACTTGAGGCCGGTCTCGATCACGCTCCACTTCGAGCTGTCGATCATGATTGGCACGCGGGCGATATCTGGCTCGGCCGCGATCAGCTTGAGGAAGGTCTCCATCGCCTTTTCGGCGTCCAGCAGACCCTCGTCCATGTTGATGTCGATGATCTGCGCCCCGGCCTCCACCTGCTGGCGCGCCACATCGAGCGCAGCCGTGTAATCGCCCGCGAGGATCAGCTTCTTGAACCGGGCGGAGCCGGTCACATTGGTGCGCTCGCCAACGTTGATGAAGGTGGCAGTGGCTTGGCTGGTCATTTTTCGATCACGCAAAACTTGAGGGCGGCATGGGGCTGGCCCTTGCCTGGGAAAATATCGGTCAGGCGGCGAAAGCCTCAAGGCCGGAAAGGCGCAGCCGCGGCTCGGGATGCGGAATGGCCCGCGGCGGCAGGCCCGTCACGGCCTCGTTTATCCGGGCAATGTGCGCGGGCGTCGTACCGCAGCAGCCGCCAACCACATTGATGAGGCCGTGCTCCGCCCAGTCCGCGATCAGGCGGCCGGTGGTCTCCGGCAGTTCGTCATATTCGCCCATCTCGTTCGGCAGGCCGGCGTTTGGATAGACGCACAGCAGCGTGTCGGTAATCTTGGCGAGCGTCGTCACATAAGGGCGCAGCTCGGTCGCGCCGAACGAACAGTTGAGCCCCATGGTCAGCGGGCGGGCATGGCTCACCGCGTGCCAGAAGGCCTCGACCGTCTGCCCGGAGAGATTGCGGCCGGACATGTCGGTCAGCGTCATCGAGACCATGACCGGAATTTCCTCGCCCCTCGCCTCGGCCGCCTCATCCACCGCCACCAGCGCCGCCTTGGCGTTGAGCGTGTCGAACACCGTCTCGACGAGAATGAAATCAACGCCGCCATCGAGCAGGCCATCGATCTGCTGGCGGTAGACGTCCTTCATCTCATCGAAGCTGACTTCGCGGAAGCCGGGGTTGTTCACATCCGGCGAGACGGAAAGCGTCTTGTTGGTGGGGCCGATCGCGCCCGCGACGAACCGGGGCCGCTCGGGCGTTGAGTATTCATCCACCAGCGCGCGGGTCAGCTTCGCCGCCGCCACATTGATATCGTAGGTCAGGTCTTCCGTGCCGTAGTCGGCCTGGCTGATGCGGTTGGCGTTGAAGGTGTTGGTGGCCAGTACATCCGCGCCTGCTTCCAGATATTGGCGGCAGATGCCGGCGATATCGTCGGGGCGGGTGAGGTTGAGCAGGTCGTTGTTGCCCTTCTGGTCGCGCGTGAAATCGCGGCCGGCGCGAAAATCCGTTTCCGTCAGCTTCAGCCGCTGGATGGCGGTCCCATAAGGACCATCCTTCACCAGAATGCGGGCGGCGGCCGCCTGCTTAAATTGCTCTGCCTTCTGCGCCCTGTTCATGCCGCAACCTCCACATCCGGCGCTGTTGCGGGCCGCACCCCCAGAAGGTGGCAAATGGCCCCGGTCAGCTCAGCCCGGTTCAACGTATAGAAATGAAATTCTCGAATGCCGCGCTGATAGAGCCGCGCGCACAGCTCCGCCGCGATGGTGGCAGAAACCAGTTGCCGCGTTTGCGGCCGGTCGTCCAGCCCGTCGAACAGGCGGCCCATCCAATCGGGCACGCTCGCGCCGCACAGCTCCGCCATGCGCTTCAGCTGAGCAAAATTGGTGACCGGCAAAATGCCCGGCACCACCGGCACCTCAATGCCCGCCGCCAGCGCCAGATCCACAAACCGCAGGTAGCAGTCGGGATCGAAAAAGAACTGGGTGATGGCCCGGCTTGCGCCCGCATCGACCTTGCGCTTCAGGTTTTCGATATCGGCAATGCGCGAGGGGCTGTCCGGGTGGCACTCGGGATAGGCGCCGACGCTGATTTCGAACGGCGCGATTTTTCTCAGGCCCGCCACCAGATCGGCCGCACAGGTGTACCCCTCGGGGTGCGGCACGAACGGCGTGTTGATGCCGGTCGGCATATCGCCCCGCAACGCCACGATGTGACGAACGCCGCTGTCCCAGTAGGCCCTCGCCACCTCATCCACTTCATCCCGGCTGGCGGCAACGCAGGTCAGGTGCGCCGCGGGCACGAGGCTGGTTTCATTCAGGATGCGGGTGACGGTGTTGTGCGTGCGCTCGCGCGTCGAGCCGCCCGCGCCATAGGTGACGGAGACGAACCGCGGGTTCAGCGGCTCCAGCGTCTTGACGGAATTCCACAGCGTCTCTTCCATCTTTTCCGTCTTAGGCGGAAAGAACTCAAAGGACACGCCGATATCGCCGGGTACATCGGCGAACAGCGGGCGGAAGCTCGGGGTCAGGGGGTTCATGGGCTTGCCTTATCCTTATTTCTTTTCGCCGAGCCACAATGTCACGGTCAGTTCGCTTCCCTGCAGATGCTCCGCAACCCTTGCCTTGAGACCAGCGGCCTCCATCCATTCCGTAACCTGCCGGTCCGAAAATCCAAGACGGCGATGGGCATGTTCCTCGCGCAGGAATTCCTTATCGTGCGGAGCGAAGTCCGCCACCAGCAGCCGCCCTTCGGGACGCAACACCCGCGCGGCTTCCTGTATGGCCGCCTGCGGCTCCTCCGCATAGTGCAGCACCTGATGAATAACGACGGCATCATAAACCGCCGTGCCGTTGAGCGCATACATGTCGCCCATGCGAACCTGCACGTTGCGAAGCTCCGCCGCCTCCAGCCGGGTGCGGGCGAACTTGAGCATTTCCTGGCTGGTATCGATGCCGACGGCGCGACTGACATGCGGGCCCAGCACCTCGAGAATGCGGCCGGTGCCGGTGCCGATGTCCAGCAGGTTCTCCACCGGCTTTGCCATCAGGTGGCGGATGATCGCATCCTCCACCTCCCGCTCGGAAATGTAGAGGGAGCGCACCTGATCCCACTCTTCGGCGTGCTCGGAGAAATAGGCGTTGGCGCGGCTCACCCGCTCCGCCTGCACATCCTTCAGCCGGGCAATGTCCCCGCACAGCGTCGGATCATCAGCGGGCACCAAAACATCCAGCATCCGGCGCAGGATTTCGGCCAGCTCCCCTTCCGCCAGGCGGAAGAACACCCACGCCCCTTCCTTGTGGCGCTCCACCAGGCCGGCATCGACCAGGATTTTCAGATGCCGCGACACCCGTGGCTGGCTTTGCCGCAGGATCCGTGTCAGATCGCTGACGGCCAATTCGCCATAGTGCAGCAACGCCAGGATTCGCAGGCGGCTGGGGTCGGCCGAGGCCTTGAGAACTGTGAGGGCTGCTTCCATACATGTGGACATAAAGATATCTTTATGTTGCGTCAATAGATCGATAGACGCCAGAACGACTGGGCGCGCAAAACGTTCACCCGTTCAGGGTAGCCGGTGGCGCAAGGCGACGATCCGCCCAGGCAGGCGGCGCCAAATCCAACTGTCAGGAAAGAATCAGGCGGCAGGCAGCAGAACGGTGAAGCGCGCGCCCAGCCCGACCTTGCTGTCGAGCGAAATGTCGCCGCCCATGAGCCGCGCCAGCCGGCGGGAGATGTGGAGGCCAAGCCCCGTGCCTTCCGGCTTGCCGGTGTAGGTATCGCCCACGCACTGCTGGAACTTCTCGAACACGCGCTCGTGATTTTCCGGCGCGATACCGGTGCCGGTATCCCACACGGTGAAGGCCACCATGGGCGTCGCGCCGGGCATGTGGGCAACATCGAGGCCGATGCGCCCGCCCTCCGGCGTGAACTTGACCGCGTTGGTGAGAAGGTTGACCAGGATCTGGAGCGCGCGCCGCTCGTCCGCCATCACGCGGACCGAAGGGTCGCAGCGCACGGCGCTGAGGTCGATGGACTTGGCCTCGGCGCGCAGCAGCAGGAGACTCCGGGCCTGATCCACCAGCGGGGCAAGGCTCATGCCCTCCAGCGTCAGGGTCAGCTCGCCGCTCTCGATCACGCTGACATCCAGCACGTCGTTGATGAGGCCGAGGAGATGATAGCCCGCCGTGACGATATCGTTGGCGTAGGCCACGTAATGGGGCTGCAAATCGCCGAACACCTGCATCTGCATGGCCTCGGCAAAGCCGATGATGGCATTGAGCGGCGTGCGAAGCTCATGGCTCATGGAGGCCAGGAACTCGTTCTTCGCCTCCAGCGCCAGCCGCGCCTGCTCGGAGGCCACGTCGAGCGCGGTGTTCTTCTTGGTCAGCTCGGCCAGCGCGTCTTCCAGATTGCGGTGGGCGCTGCGGGTCTGCTCCTCCATCAGGTAGGTGCGCGTCACGTCCATGCCGACGCCGCGATAACCCCGGAATGCCCCGGCGTCATCGAACACCGGCACGCCCGCCAGATGGAAGAGGATGGCATCCCCGGCCGCGTCCTCCATCACCATCAGCTGGTTGCGGAACGGCGCATGGGTGGCGACAGCCCTCTCGAACGGCATGTCGCCGGCCATGTTGGCCTCGAACCGCCCCAGGGACTGGAGCGGCTTGCCGATGAGCATGGCGACCGGACTGCCGATCAGCGCCGTCAGCCGGTCGGAGAGCGCCGTCAGGCGCTGAAGCTCGTCGATTTCCCAGAACCAGTCGGACGAGGCGCGGGCGAAATCGCGGAAGCGGGCCTGATCCATGATCGCCGACTGGGTGCGGTTGACCTGGGCAGTCGCCTCCTGCAGCGTTCCCGTCACGCCCACCACCCGGCCGCCATCGCCGCGCATCGGCGTGAAATTGGCCCAGTAGTGGCGAACGACGCCGCCCACGGTGACGCTGAGCGAGCGGTTGACCTGCCGTCCCCACAGCAGCGCCGCGTCGATGCCAGTCTGGAACGATGGAATCCCCACCTCCGCCTCGCTGCCGCCGCAGGCGAGATTCAACTGGCGAAAGGCCTCGTTACAGTCCACCACCCGGCCGTTCCGGTCGGCCTTGAACAGCAGCGTATTGGCCTCATTCTCAAGGGAATGGACCGTCGCGGACGTCGCCTCGTTCTTCTGATCCCCCTGCTGTTCGGGCGTCCGGCGGGCCGAGCGCAAGGGGGGAAGCACCAGCACCGGCCCTGTCTCATTCGAGCCGGAGTCAATCCGCCCCATGCTGCACCCCATCGATCGCCAGCACGTAGGATGCATCCCGCTGCCACAGCTTCAACACCCGTTCCGCCCTTGCGGGGTCCAACTCATCGTACAGCTTGAGAATGGTGGTCAGCACTTCCGGCCGCTGCATGGCCAGCGGGTTATTCACCTGCCCAAGCAACAGGACGATATGGGCCATGATATCCCGCGACATGCCAATGGCGCGCGCCAGAACAATGAAGCTCTCCAACTGCCGGCTGGAGATGATATGCCAGCCGATGCGGCTGTCGATCTGGGCCCGCTCGCAAATGCCGGCCAGGAACAGGGCAACGCGCTGCTGCCGCAGCACCTGGAGAAGAAACGTGTCTGTCAGTTCCCCCAGCTCCTGCAGGCGCCGGGCCAGCCGGTGGGCCCGCGCCTGAAGGCTCTGCCCATCCTCCATCTCGACGACGGCCTGGCGCGTCGCGCTCTGCAGGGCCGCATCCAGGGTTTCCTCGTCTATGGTGAATTCGGTGAGAATGCGCCGGCGCAGGGCCGCCGAAACCCACCAGTACATGCGATGCGCTAGCTCCGGCGGCAGGTCCGAGCGGGACAGGAGCGGCTCCTGGAACCGGTCGAGCCGGCGACTCTCGGCCACCAGATACTCCATCGCCCGGCGCGACAGGGCGGCGTCCTCGTTGCGAATCAGCGCCTCGATGACATCGGGCGAGCCGTGCTCGATCAGCGCATCGGCCACCGGCTCGCTCAGCCGGTCCCGCATGGCGATGGCAAGGCGGTGCTGGTCCGTGCGCTTCTTGACAATCTCGATCAGGTCCGAGTCCTGCAGGACCTTGCTCTGTTCCAGCAGCGGGCGGGCGACCTCGATCTCGTCGTTGGCCAGCATCCGCTCCAGCTCGGGCAGGTCCACCTCTGAGCGCAGCAGCATCTCGGCCAGGTTGCGCCGCACGTCCATCTCGATGCTCTTGACCAGCTTGGTCAGGACATCGGTCATCAGCGCGCGCTGCTGTTCCGTCAGGCGGTAACGATCGGGCAGGAAGAAATCGATGATCGCATGAATGAGCTCCTTGCGCGCCTCGTGTGACCGATCCGCGGCTAAGCCCAACAGCTTCTCGATATCATCCTGACTCATGCTTTGCTGGCCAGCTGTCATCTCCACCGGTTCAGGGTTAACGCGGCGGGAATTAATAAGCCATTACCATGCAAGAAGAAAACGCATCAATCCAGAGGTTTAACGCCGCCACCAGCAACCAACGCCCTGTCCGGGGTAATTTCGCCCCGGACAGAGGATGGTTTCCGGCGAACCAGCTCAGCCCCGCGCCCGATCTTCCTGCAGGATGCCGAGATCAAACGGCGTGTCGCGATAAAGGCAGGTGATCCAGTTCCAGAACAGCATATGGGCGAAGGGCCGCCACTGGTTCATGGGCATGCGCTGCGGATCATCGCTGGGGAAGTAGCCATGCGGCACCGGCGTCGTCGGGTCGGCCGCCACGTCGCGGAAATACTCACCCTTCAGCGTGTCCGTGTCATATTCAAGATGGTTGAACATGAACAGGTCGCCATTGGCGTCGTCCTGCACCAGACAGATGCCGGTATCGGGCGAGTCCGCCAGAATCCGCAAATGCGGGTGCCCGGCGATATCCTCGTGCCGCACCCCGCTCCAGCGCGACACGGGGGCCGGGAAGGCATCGGGGAAGCCGCGCAGCAGCGGCACGTCCGGCGCGCGCACGGTTTGCGGGTAGATGCCCGACAGCTTGCAATCGAAGTGCTCCTTGTCGACGCCATATCCGGCGTAGAGCGCCGCCAGCGCGCCCCAGCAGATGCCGAAGCGCCGGAACACATTGGTGCGGGACCACGCGAAGATGTCCAGGAACTCGGGCCAGTAGGCCACGTCGTCGTAGGCCATGGTCTCCACCGGCGCGCCGGTGATAATCATGGCGTCGAAGCGCTCCGCCCGCACCTCGTCGAGCGTGCGATAGAAGGCCTGCAGATGTTCGATCGGCGTGTTGCGCGGGGTGTAGCTGGCGGTGGTGAGCAGCGACAGCTCCACCTGCAGCGGCGTGTGGCTCAGCAGCCGGGCGATCTGCACCTCGGTTGCGATCTTGGTCGGCATGAGGTTGAGCAGCAAGATTCGCAACGGGCGGATATCCTGCCGGAGGGCAACGCCTTCCGGGATCAGTTCCACTCCTTCACTACGCAGCACGGCTTCCGCGGGGGAGCCATCGGGAATCTTGATTGGCATGGCACGAACCAGACTTACAAACGCGAGGAATGCCCAACGGGCAACCGTACCGTTATGCGAGCCTGACCAAAATCACAACCCTCCCTACCGTCGAACGCCGATGGCGGCTCCCCTTACGGGGTGTTTCCTGCCTAAAGGAACTTGGACAGGTTGAGCTGGCTGAGCATGCTGGTCACCTGATAGGAGGCCTGGAGCGCCGACTGGTCGTTGAGGAACCGGGTGATCGCCTCGCCCATGTCCACATCCTCGATGCCCGAGACGAAGGTCTCGAAATAGATCCTCTGGTCGTCCAGCTGGCCGGTCACATCCTTGATCTGGCTCTGGCGCAGGCCGTTGGCGGTCTGGATGCCCCGCATGGTATCGATCGCGCCGTCCAGAACGGAAATCTGGGATTCCAGAAAGGCCTTCTGATCGTCGGTCAGCGGACCGTTGATGGGCCCCATCGGTCCGTCGTTGAACTCTTTCAGGCTCTTGATGGCCTCCATCAGCGGCCCGGCCGCCTCGTCCGCCAGCACGCCATACTGCATGGTAAAAGTATCCGTGACGCGGACGGAGCCCTTGTTCTGGTCGTTGGCGAAGGCGTCCGCCGCGCTGGGCAGCGCCGCCAGATCCTCAAGGCTGGTGATGGAGAAGGGTTGGGTGTCCGTCTTGGATCCGCTGAACAGATAGGAATTGCCGATCTTCGTGTTCAGCGACGAGGCAATCATCTGGAAGTTCGAGTCCAGGATCTGGTCGAACCCCTGGCCGTCCCCCATCGCCAGCGCCTCGAGGATGGACTGCTTCAGGGACTCGGCGTTGTCCAGCATGGATCCCAGCTGGAGGTCGATGAGCGAGAGGGTCTGGCCCACCTCATCCGCGGTTTCCTTGTAGGCCTGGGTGCGGGCCAAAGCCGCGCGGGCCGAAACCACGGTGGAGGCCTGCGGCGCGATCCCGCGGTAGTCCTCGGCCTTCTTGCCCGTGTTGATCTGCTGCTGGACCTTGTACAGATCAGACTGGTTTCGCAGCAGCCCCTGCAGCAGGGACTGATTATGCGAGTAGCTGGCAACCCGTGTCATTTATCCGCTCCAATCATCACTGCACGACAGCCAGGAGCGTGTCGTACATCTCCTTGGCCGTCGTAATCAGCCGCGCCGCCGCGTTGTAGCTGTTCTGAAAAACGATCATGTTGCTCAGCTCCTCGTCGAGGTTGACGCCCGAGTAGTCGTCGCGCCGCTGTACGACGGTGGTGAGCAGCGTGTTGGCATCGGCCGCGCCCGTGTCGGCGCGCTGAGCCTTCATGGCCGCATCGCCAAGCATGAACCCCATGTATTCGGACAGAGATGCCGAGACCGAGGCCAGATCGCCGGCCTTGCCGAAGGTCAGCGTCTTGTTGCTGAGATCAAAGAGGGCGTTGGCGCCCCGCTGGTCCCCCCTCGCCCAGCGCCGTCTCGCCCACCAGGGCGGAGGTATCGAACCGGGCCAGGGCCAGATTGAACGGGTTGCTCTCGATATCCGAGCGGACCGAGAGGCCCCCGGCGATCTTGGCCTGCGCGCCGTGGCCAAGGCCGAAGAAGCTGCTGAGCGAAACCCCGGTGCTCCCGCGCTGGGTTGAATCCGAGACCACATGGATCTCGGCGCTGGCGTAGCTCGACTTTGGCGTCGCCACCAGCTGCCCCTGCGCGTCGAGCGAGAAGGTCATGTAGTTACCCAGCGCCCCTGGGCCGTTCAGCTCGTTGATGATGTCGTTGAAGGTGCCGGCGCCAACGGTCAGCGTATAGCTGCCGATGATCCGGTTGGAGGTGTCGCGCACCTCCAGGTACATGGAGCCGCCTGGGGTGAAGCCGTGCGCGTTGGCGCCGGCAACGCCGGTGGCGAAGCTCGTGTTCTGCTTCGAGACGATGAGGTCGTTGAGGCCGAAGAAGTGCGAGAAGCCCCGGCCGCCCCGGCTGGACGGCGCCGCTGCGTCATCGGCCACCACCACGCCGTTGCCGGCGGCGTTGGCCTTGATGGTCAGCTTGCCGTCGGTGAAGCTCGCCGTGCCCGCGCCGCCCAGACCTGAATTGATCAGAGTGACGACATCATTGATCGTCGCATTTGCCGGCAGGGCGGAGAAGTTGATGCTTGTCTTGGCGACGACCCTTCCGTCCTTGTCGACGACGGCGAAGGTGGACGTGCCCGTAAAGCCATGCGGGTCCGTGCCCAGAAGGCCGGTCTGCCGGCCGGTCAGCGCATTCGGCGCCGGCACCGCCGAGCTGGCGTTGTGAACGGCATTCACCTCGTCGGCAAAGGCGCGGGCCAGCTCGCCGAGTTCGGCGGCAACAGCCGGCAGCTCCTTGTCGCGCAGGTCGAGAAGACCCTTCAGCTTACCCGAGCTTAGCTTGCCGTCGAGCACGGTGCCCGTATCGGACAGCGCCCCGGTGCCGGGATGTACCGACAGAATGCGGATCTGCGGGAAGTTGGTCTCCGGCGCCACGACGCCCGGCGACTGGTAGTCCAGCTGATACAGAGACTTGTCCAGCAAGGTCGTACCGTTGGCGGTGACGATTTCGACCGAGCCGTCCCCCGCATCGACCGTGCGAATGTCGATGAGCGATGAAAGCTCCTCGATCGCCTGGGCCCGCTGCTCCTCGAGAGCGGAGGCGTTGCCGTTCGTCACCTTGGTCTGGACGATGCGCGGGTTCAGGTCGTGAATGCGGGAGAGCAGATCGTTGATGGTCTTGACCGTCTCCATCGCCTGGTTGCTGGCATCCGCGCGCAACCCCTGGATCTGGCTGGAGAGGTACTCCACCTCCTCCGTGAACCGCGAAAGACTGTCGACCACGCCCTGACGGCGAACCGAATCCCCCGCATCGTTCGTGAGGGTGGAGATGGCGGTAAAGATGCTGTCCAGCTGGGCGCTGATGCTGCTTTCTGAATCCGACGAACCGATGAGCCCCTGCAGACGGTCGTGGAACTGCTGCATGATGGAGTAGCGGCCGGAATCGCCGCTGGCATCGTACACGGCCTTTTCCAGAAACTGGTCCGTTACCCGCCGGATCTGGCCGATCTTCACCCCGGCGATCTGGCCGCCATAGGCGTTGGCTTCGAACATCACCTCTTCCCGGCTGTAGCCGGAAGTGTTCACGTTGGCGATGTTGTTGGTGACCGACCGCAGCGCGGCCTGCGAGGCGGACAGGCCGGAATAGGCCGAGCTGATGATATTGCTGAGCGTCATGCGCCGGCTCCCGTGCCAGCCTTGCCGAGCGGCAAGATTTGCCGAGCCGAAACGGTTGGCACCGGGAGGCCGCAGGCCTTCCCCGACGCCGACAAACTGCGGTTTTCCTGCAGATTGGCCATTTCGCTCCGCTCTTTCCTCACATTTCCTGTGAGGGAATACGCAAAAGCGATGCCAAGTTTGGGCTGGGCGGGAAGATGGGAGCAATAAGGGGGTCTCGCCCCCTCCCGTTTGCGAGGGCAAACAGGCAAAAGAGGAAAGGGAGCCTCAGGCCCCCTTTCGATCCCCCATTCGCTTTTCGGGACGCACCCGGTCAAAGCGCTGGAGTTAGAAGCCTCCACCGTTCATGCAGGGCGCGGCCCGCTCAAACGAATGGGGAGGTTGCCAAGAGGGGCAAGCCCCTCCTGCAAGAACAACCCGGCGCGGATCAGAATCGCGAGCGCAGGCCCAGCTCGATCTGGCCCTTCAGCGGCGAACGGCCCGGCGTGTTGGGCGCATCCGTCTGCAACCGCCCCTCCACGCGAACATCGCCCCAGCGGGTCGGCCACTCGACGCCCGCCTCGCCGATCCACATTTTCTCGTTGTTCTGGCTGATGCGATAGCGCGCATCATTCGTCAGGTTGATGTTGGCCCGGCGAACCGCGCCATAGAAGCGGCGGTTCTTGTCGTCGGTGAGCGAGCCGGTCACGGAGAACAGGCGGCTGTCGCCATCGAGGCTGGCCCCGATGGGCCGGTCATAATAGGTGTAGCCGTCGCGGTAGATGAAGTGGTTGTAGGTGGAGCCCGGCGCGTGATTGCCGACCCACCCGGCCGGTTTTTCGGTCAGGAAGAAGGCGTAGGTGTCACTATACTCGACACCCACCCGCCAGATCGAGCCCTTGCCGATGCCGCCGGTCAGCGAGCCGCCCGCGGTGTAGGAAAGCTGCTCGATCATCAGCGCGCCGTCGCCGTCCTCGCCAATCACCTCGCCGTAAAGCGCCGCCGTCGTCGGCCCGACCTTGCCGCTGATGCGGATGTCCGCACCGGCGATCTGGTTGCCGGGCTCGTCGAGCGTGCCGGTGTTGTCCGCGCTGCCGATGGCGAAGATCGCATCCTTCCAGATGTCGAAGCCGCAGGGGCGGTCCTTGCCGCACAGCTGCATGGTGCGGTTGAGACCGATTTCCACTGCCTGCACCGGCTTGAAGGAGAAGCGCATGCCGACGACGAGCGGATGCTGGTAATCGTTCCGGCTCTTTTCCAGCCGCCCGACGAACATGTCGAACCGCCACGGCCCCAGAAGGTTGAGCACCGGCCAGCTGAACGGATCGGGCGAGAGCCGCTTGATGCCGATCTTCGGGAACGGCCGGGCGCTGTTGGACATGAGGAGCGCGCTCTCCTGCCCCGGCCCCCACCAGGTGTCCACGAAGCCGACGTACCCCGCCCAGTTGCCGAAGCGGTGGGCTAGGTAGACGTTCTCGAAGTGGTAGTCCTTGCCGCCCTGCTTGGCGCGCCAGCCGACGCCGTAGTTGATGGTGGTGCCGCCCAGCTCGTGGGACACCTGAACCGAGGCATCCACGTCCTCGCGGGCGGAATCGCCGAAGTCCCGCACCAGGGAGGCCTCGTTCGTCACGCCGGCATCGAAGGTGTAGACCGTGCCCTGCTGCGCCATGTCGAGGTGGATTCGCAGCCGTTCCGCCGCAGCTGCCAGATGGGGCGGCAAGCCGTCGACATCGAGCGTGGATACGGCCTCGCTGATCTGCGCCCACGGCAGCGGCCAGCTCGAGATGGGGCCGCCCAGCAGGCCGGCATCGGCCAGAAGCTCCACATCCTGGCGCAGCTGACGGTCGCCGGTCTCCGCCCAGGGCGAGGCATGGACCGATGCGCTGGCCAGGGAAAGCGCCAGAGCCGTCAACAAAACGCGCATAACTTACCCCCTCGTGGCAAAGGACGCCGACTGTCTGCGTCCAGTTTTGTTTCGCAGCAGGCTAAATAAAGAAAAATGAACGTCTGTCTATCCGCTGTGGCTGGCGGACGATGAAGAAGCGGCGTCCGCCGCCCCCTCGTCAGCGGCGGAGGGGCCGCGCACCAGCAGCTTCAGCTGTACGATGAAAATGGCCAGAACGAGCGCGTAGGTGACGGCGCTGTACCCCGCCAGCGCCCAGAAGCCGCCATACCACACCCCCGGCAGGCCGCAGAGCAGCAGGAACCACATGTTGGTCTGCGCGCCGCTGCCGAGCAGCCCGATCAGCCGCGGCAGGCCCGGCCTGTCTTCCAGCGAGGACTGGAACAGGCGGCGGAAGTAATGGCGGTGCAGGTCCGCCGAGAGGCGGCAGACCAGCAGCAGCAGCGCCACGGCCACCGCCGCCATGCCGTCGGTCCGCAAGAAAGCCACGCACAGGCCGGCATACCACCCGGTCTCCGCCAATCGCGGCATCAGGCGATGCGCCCACCGGGGCGCGGGCGGATCGAGCCGTACCTGCTCGATGCGGTGGGACAGCTCCAGCGAAAAGCCCATGAGAATGGCCGAGGCGACGCCCGCCCAGAACCACCCCAGGGCAAAGGCGACAATCGCCAGCAATCCCAGCGCCGCCCCGCCATAGGCCACCGGCACCGCGCCAAGGCGCAGCCGGTCGCCATGCAGCAGGGCAAGGCGGGCGAGCGGCGCATAGATCCAGCGGGTCGGCGCATCGTCCCGGCTGGCGTCCGCCACCAGCGACAGGCTCAGGTCCGCCTTGTCCGCCTCCTCCTGCCGGGTGATGGCGTGCCAGATCAGGGGCACGTCCCGTCCCTGCAGCGGGTCGAAGCCGCCGCATTCCGAGGCTTCCAGGTAATGCGCCGGCAGGTCCACCATGGCGGCGCGCAGCATGGTCTGCTCGAAATCCCAGTCGCCCAGCCCCTTGGCGACCCGGCGCACGAGCTGGCCCGGCAGCACGCTGACAGCGGCGGAGAAGTACTGCGCGGTCAGCCGCACGGCCTGCTCCGGCACGGCGGGGCCTGCCAGCCACACGGAGATGACGGCCTCGTCCTCAAGGCTGGCCGCCCGCGTGACCAGGCGCGGATCAACCACGAAGCCTTCCTCGATGAGCAGCACCCGATCGTCCGTTTCGATCCGGCTTGTCAGATGCTCGGCATCGCGCACCACATCGAGCATGGGGTAACGGCGGCGCAGCAGGTCAAGCTCGCCTGCAAGAGCGGGGCCGATCTCCTCGGCCAGCACGATCACGCGCGCCGCACCGGCCCGCAACGCCAGACGGATGTTCCGCTCCAACAGCGTGATCCCGCCGACCCTGAACAGGGCAGACGGATCGTCACCCCCCTCACGGTGAGGATGGTTTGCACAGAACAGCCCGATAAGCGCCATGACGCTCCTCTTCTGGAGATGCCGGTCGTCTCAAGACTCGGCCATCTCTAAGGCCATTCCTCGCCCAGTGCCAGCGGCCAGCGGCCCGATGCCCACAGTTTGGCGGTATTCGGGCTTAGCGGTACTTGGCGATGACCTGTTCCAGCCCCCGCTGGAGCGCCGCCCCGATCTCGCCGCCGTCACCCTTGATGCGATCGCGGATTACCGCCCGCATGGCGTCGATGTGGGCCTTGATGATCTCCACATGGTTGTCGTTGATGTCCTGCCGGATCGCCGAGAACCGGTTGAGGGAGGTGGAGAAAGCCGTCACCAGCGGGTAGCCGAAGGTACCGCCCTGCCCCTTGAGATCATGGGCCAGGCGGGTGATCTGCTCGAACAGGCCACGCCGCTGCTCGGGGCTGTCAACGCAGCGCCGGTGCAGTTCATAGAGGGAGCTGATCTGTCCGTTGACCCAATCCGGATAGTCTTCCGACATCTCCTCGAAGATCCGCTGGGCGGCCTCCAGCGCCTTCTCGTCGATGTAGGAGGGCTCATCGATCGGGCGCCCGAGGCCAACCGTCTTTTCCTTGAGCCGGTTGCGGAGCCGGTAGAAGCGAACCTTGACCGCCGGCTTGGCGGATACGCTCATGTCAGCCATGGATCACCTCCACTTCCGGGCTTTTGTCCGTCAATACGCGACGATCCGGCCCGTCGAACGGCAGGCTCTGCCGCCGCCGGTCCGGCCCGAAGTAATCCTTTGTGTGCACGAACTGCCGGTTCTTGTTGATGATGGATGTCAGCTTCTCGCCGAGGGCCCGGATCGTGAACGGCTTTGTAAGCACGTCATGCGCCCCGAGGTTCCGCGCCTCTTCCACCCGCGCCCGATCCGAATAGGCGGTGACCATCAGGAAGGGAACGAAGCGGTCCGGCGAATCCTTGTGCCGGCGCACCCAGCGCAGCAGCATCGCCCCGTCCACCGGCGACATCTGCCAATTCGATAGAATGAGGTCGACGCTCATGGCCCCCGCCCGCACCGGATCCTGATGAACCTGCTGAATAAGCTCGATGGCGCGTCCCCCGTGCTCGGCCGACAGCACCTGCCCTACGCCAAGCACCTTAAGAGATTGAATGAGGAGTGACCGGATAAACGGGCTGTCTTCCACCACAAGAACGCTCAGCCGCTGCAAATCTAACGCCATGACTGCTGCCCCCGGCGCCCAGCGCCGCTCCCTCTTACGAACATTCCTATCCCCGCTGCCCCCAGCGCTGTTGCATATTTAAGTCAAAGCGTAAGGGACCCGGCCGCCCATGCCAACCATATGCTGCTAGTAGACCTGCTTTTTGTCCAAACAACAGGCTTGCATCCGGCCCGTTGAGGCGTCTTTTCTATCATACCGCATCATTCCCGCGGGATCGTGGCCTTTCTCCTTGATGCAAACTATGCGAGCGTCGCGGCCGATGTATTGGACATCCCCTTCAGACTCTGACAAATCACACGGACCGGCAATTGACGCTGCCGCGCAAATTGCTAACGCTACGTTAATCCTTTGGAGTGACCCGCTCGTGCGTAGATCTGCGTTCAGATCCAGATTCGCCGGAAACCATTCCGAAACCGAGACCGTTGTCCCCCCATCCGCCGGCGCTGAAGGTAGTGGAGAAGCCATGTCATCGGAAACCACGGCGGCAGCCATTCCAAATGACTTTCCGGCCCAAACCGACCTGATGGACTCCCCCATGGCAGAGACTGACGACGCAGAAGCGGATGGCACGGCACGCCCACGCGCACCGCTTTGGGTTGCCCTTGGTCTTTCCTTCATCTGGCTCGCCCTTGTTGGCGCGGCCCTCTATGTTCTCTACCAGAACCAGGGCCTGGCCCGGCCGAGCCTCATCGAACTGGCCATCTTCGCCGCGGGCGTCACCGCCCCGCTTTCGGTCATCTGGCTGGTGGCGGGATTCTTCATTGTGCGCGCCCAGGCGCCGGCCTCGCGCGTGCAGCTTCACGACGCGCTTCTTGCCGAGCGGCGTCTGCGCCGAGCGGCCGAGCGGCTCAGCGGCAGCTTCTCCGCCTTTGATGGCGCGCTCAACGTTGCCGAGCACCGGGCCGAAGGCCTGTCCTCCGGCATCGAGCAGCAGATCGGCCGCCTCGTCAACGCGGTGGAGACGCTGGGCGGTGTCACCGAAAAGGCGGAAGCGCGCCTTGCCGCCAGCGCCTCGGCCCTTGGCGGCTCCAGCGAGGCGCTGGAAGGCGTTACCACGCGCCTCACTGGCGCGGTGGACGAGGCCCGCCGCCACGTAACCGACATGCCGGGCGTGCTGGAACCGCTGGCCAACCGCATCGACGGCCTGGCCGAGAAGCTGCAGGGCGCCGGCACCATCAGCCACGATCTGGCCGAATCCCTCTCCCGCGCCATCAACCAGCTGGTGCTCCGCCATCGGGACCTGAACGCCAGCCTCGGCGCGACCGACAAGACCACGACCGATCTTCTTGCCCGCATCGAGGCCGCCAGCGCCGCGCTTGAGGCTCAGGCGGCGACGCTGGACGAACGCAGCCAGTCCATCGCCAGCCAGCTCGGGAGCAGCCGCGACCAGATCGCCGCCAGCATGGACGACATGGCCGCCCGCCTGTCCTCGCTCACCGGATCGGCAAAGGATCTGGCCGCCGAGCAGGCCGAGGCGCTGGAGGCGACGATCGACTCCCTGCGCGCCCGCCTCAACAGCGCGGCCGGCGAGGCGATGAACACCCTCGCCCACCAGACCCAGCACGTCAGCGCCAGCATCAACCAGCTGCTGAGCCAGTTCGCCGGCCAGCGCCAGTCGGCCGCCGAGGATGTGGCCCGCCTGCACGAATCCTGGCGCGAGGTGGAAAGCCTGGTCGCCGAGGGCCTCACCCGGCAGGACCAGAGCGTCACCGAGCTTCAGCAGCGGCTGCGCGCCCTCAGCGACGAGGCGCGCACCCTGCCCCAGGCCATCACCGACGGCATGACCGCCACCGACCAGATGCAGCACGCCCTGGTCGAGACCCAGCGCGAGGCATCCCGCCTCACCCAGTCGCTGGCCGCCACCATCGAGCAGGCCTCCGAGGCCCGCGCGACCGTGGCCGAAGCGGCGGAGCACTCCAACACCATGGTCGGCGGCATGCAGGCGGTCTCCACGGGCGCAGCGCAGCTGTCGGAAACCCTGGCCGCCGTTTCGGCAACGCTCGACCGCCAGCGCGAGGAGCTGGATGCGCTCCAGACCAGCATGACGCATGCCCTGGCCGAGATGACCCCGGCCTTGTCCGCCGCTCGCGAGGCCACCCAGGCGACCGCCATTCAAAGCTCCAGCCAGCTGGTGGAAGCTTTGGGCCGCATCCGCACCATGACCGCGCAGGCCAGCGAGGCCCTGAAGACCGCGGCGGACGACATTGTTCAAACCGCCCAATCCACCCTGCGCCGCATGAGCGTGGAGACCATCCGCGAGGAACTGGTCCAGCCGCTGCGGGAGAGCATCGATGAGGTGGAGACCGCCAGCCAGCGCGGCGTCGAGGCGACCCGGGCCGCCGTCGGCCAGCTGCACGGCGAGATGACGCGGCTCAACGAACTGGCTACGGCCATCGAACGGCGCGTGGCCGAAACCGACGCCTATCTCGGCCAGAAATCCGAACAGGACCTCTCCCGCGCCGCCGCTCACCTGATCGAAAGCCTCAACTCCGCCGCCATCGACATCGCCAAGATGCTGGGCACGGAAGTCTCCGACACCGAGTGGCAGGCCTACCTCAAGGGCGACCGCAGCATCTTCGTGCGCCGGGCCGTCAAGCTGGCGGACCGGGGCGAGCGCACGCAGATCACCCGCCTGTTCGATACGGATACCGAATTCCGCGATCAGGTTCGCCGCTACATCCGTGATTTCGAGAAGCTGATCGGCCGCACCATGGCCGAGCGCGACGGGCAGGCTCTCAGCGTTACCCTGCTATCCTCGGACATGGGCAAGCTCTATGTGATGCTGGCCCAGTCCATCAACCGCCTCGGGGGGCTGATCCGGCGCGGGCCAATGAGCTGGACAGGGTGCGGGGGCCAAGCCCCCCTTGCAAGACAACAAACCCAACGCCAGATAAAAAAAGCCGGGCGCGCCTTGCGGACTCGGCTTTCTTATTGCCTGTGGCAGGCTGCCTTTATGACTTGCTGGCCGCAGCGGATCCTTCGCGCCCGGCGATCTTGGCGATGAAATAGTCCAGATTCTCCGGGTCCATGCTTTCCTCGAACTGGGTCAGCACCCGCTCGATGGTCATTTCCCGAATCGTCTGCCGGTCGCAATCAACCATGTGCGACAGCTCGTCGATCGCCTGCAGCGCCGTCTTGGCAACGGGCAGCGACTGGGCCGGCAGACCGCAGCGGTGGAACAGGCGGGCAAGACCCTTGCCGCCGCGATCATGGATCAGCTGGTGAGCGTTGGCGACGGGAATGTCCGCCCGCTTGGCCATCGCCACCTCGAAGAAGGAGATATCGCCCATGCACAGGGCGCGCATGATGATGGTCGGCGTCAGCCGCCCGTTGGCGTGCAGCTGGTCGACCAGTTCGAACACATCGGGCGTGTCGCTGGAGCCGCCCAGCAGGTTGAGCGTGGCCCGCTCGCGGCTGTCGAGCAGCAAGTCCATCGCCACGTCGGGCGATAGGTCATGGTGCGTCACCAGGTGGTCGCGAATCTTCTCGGAGACCAGCGTCACCAGCCGCTCGGCAATCTTCATCGGCAGCACCGAGCGTTCCGCCATCGGATTGGAGATACGCTTGATGTGTCCGAAGTCATCGAGCACGCGGCTCATGGTCTTCTCGTTGAGCTGGGCGCCATCGTTGGCGACCAGGCGGGCCACCACGTCCTCGTTGCAGGTCTCGACGAGCGCATCGGAGATCCGCTCGGAGACCACGGCCCGCCCCGCCACCGCCACCTGGTATTCGGCGGGCTTGGACTGGATGATGCCCAGGAGGTCGTCGTCCGTCAGCACGGAGCTGGCCTCGATGATCGGCAGCGCCACCTCGGCAATGTCATTCGCCAACGCAACCGCCACATCATGCGGCAGCTCCGGGCTCAGGCGGATGCTCTGCGACAGAGCCTCCCTCACCTTCAATTCCACATCGCGCGCCATGATGCGGAAGATTTCCTCGGCCAGAATCCGCTCCCGCTCGCCAAGGGCGCCGTTGGCAAAGGCCGAGGCCACCTTGGACGCTGTCAGGGCTCTGTTGTCGGTCGATGGGTCCGACAGGAGTTTCTTCACGTCTTCAACGGAAAGCTGATGTCCGGCACTCAAGATCTCACCTCCGAACGTGTCAGCCCATCGGGGCTGTTGCGCGCAACGTCCATGACGCAACCATCGTTAAGCGCCACTGGTTAAGTGGGGGTTAAGCGCCCACGCCGCTGAAACGAAACATGGACGTTTCTAACCCGCCAATCCACGCGGAATAGTATACCTGCTTTCATGCGGGGCAGAAATGCCACGAAAAGCAGAAGCCCGACCTTTCGGCCGGGCTTCTGCCAGTCGCGCGTTGAAACGCCGTTTTTAGTTCTTCTCTTCCCCGGCCAGGCCGCGATAGGCGAAGCCGGCGATCACCGCGCCGATGATCGGCGCCACCCAGAACAGCCAGAGCTGCTGCAGCGCGAGGCCCCCGACCAGCAGCGCCGGGCCGGTGCTGCGCGCCGGATTGACCGAGGTGTTGGTCACTGGAATGCTGATGAGGTGGATGAGCGTCAGGGCAAGGCCGATGGCGATTGGCGCAAATCCCGCCGGCGCGCGCCGGTCGGTCGCCCCCAGAATGACGATCAGGAAGCCGAAGGTCAGCACGATTTCCGTGATGAGGCCGGCCGTCAGGCCATAGCCGCCCGGCGACAGGGTGCCGTAGCCGTTCACGGCAAGGCCGTTGGCCGCCAGCGTGAAGCCTTCCTTGTCGCCGGCGATCAGCAGGATAACGCCGGCCGCGATAATGGCGCCGATCACCTGGGCGATGACGTAGGGCGCGATCTCCTTCGCCGGGAAGCGGCCGCCCGACCACAGGCCGATGGTCACGGCCGGGTTGAGGTGGCAGCCCGAGATGTGGCCGATGGCATAGGCCATGGTCAGAACCGTAAGGCCGAAGGCCAGGGCAACGCCCAGAAACCCAATCCCGAGATCCGGAAAGCCTGCCGCGAGAACCGCGCTGCCGCATCCGCCGAGCACCAACCAGAACGTACCCAGAAGCTCTGCAAACAACCGTTTAGGCAATGGAGCCATACTTTCTTCCTTTTCCTGAGCCCGCCTGCCCTCAAAGGCAGCACAGGCGTAAAAGCAGGCTCGATGCTATGCAGTAACGATCTACATTCCAATACAAAAATGAGATGCTTGAGTTACCCACCGCTTTAACTGAACAAATAATATGCGCCGCAAGCCCACCCGGCAGGGATAAGAATAATTTCTACAAGCATATTGATTTGGGAGTGGGCCGCTCGTTTCTTTGCCGTTAGCGTGCTGGAGCGCGCTTGGAGAGCACGAAATCTCCCAGCGAAATCAAGCCTTGGGATCGGGCGGATAAAGCGCTAATTCAGCTGCGGTTCAGCCGTTCTGGACGATGGTCCGCGGCAAAAGAGCAAGCCTGCAGGACTTGGCAGAGCTTCGCCCAGACACTAACTACCTAGCTTTGGGCGGCAAGAGTTATGGCCGCGCGCCGTTCGCGTCCGAAGAGAAAAGGAGCAAGTATGCGACTTCGTTTTAATGCGTTCCTGGCCACCGCGCTCGCCCTGGGTTCCCTCACCGCCACCAGCGTTTATGCCCCTGCCGCCCTGGCGGCGGAGGATGCCGTGAACGCCAGCGCCGCCACCAAGTTCATCCAGACCCTGGCGGATCAGGCCTTCGAGGTGCTGCGGAACCAGTCGCTCAGCCAGGCGCAGCGGGACCAGCAGTTCCGCCAGCTGCTGCAGAAGGGCTTCGCGCTCGACATCATCGGCAACGGCGTGCTCGGCACTGCCCGCCGCACGGCAACGCCGGAGCAGCTGAAGGCCTTCCATGCGGTTTTCCCGGATTACGTCATCCGCATCTACTCGTCCCGCCTGACCGAGTATGGCAACTCCACGCTCAAGGTGACGGGCACCGCCCCGGCCCCGCGCGGCGACATCTACGTGCGAACCCTCGTCACCGGCCCCAACGTGCAGCAGCCGGTCCACGCCGACTGGCGCATCCGCAACGTGGCCGGGCGCGGCCTCAAGGTCATCGACCTGTCGCTTGAGGGCGTGAGCATGGCTGTCACCCAGCGGGACGAGTTCAATGCCAAGATCCAGGCGCGCGGCCTTGACGGCCTGATCGCCGAGATGAAGAGCACGACCGTCTCTTCCACCAAGACGGCGGCCAGCACCCCCGAGAAGCGATGAGCAGCCAGCCAGGCTTTGCGGACGCCGCCTTCGTCCATCCCACCGCCCTCCTCTACGGGCGCGTGAGGCTATGCGAGGGCGCGTCCGTCTGGCCCTATGTGGTAATGCGATCCGAGACAGCGCATATCCACATTGGCAGCTTTACCAATGTGCAGGACTTCGTGATGGTCCACACCAGCCCCAATCTCCCCGTGGAGGTTGGGGCTTTCTGTTCCATCACCCACCACGCCACGCTGCATGGCTGCCGCATCGGCGACAACTGCCTCATCGGCATCAACGCCACGGTTTATGACGGCGCGCAGGTGGGCAACAACTGCATCATCGGCCAGCACAGCTATGTGAAGGAGGGCACGGAGATCCCCGACAATTCCATTGTCGTCGGCTCTCCCGCCAAGGTGATCCGCACCCGGAACAGCTGGATTCCCAACCGGCTGAACGCCCTTCTCTACCACCGCAACGCCCTTGCCTACGCGCGCGGCGACCACCGCGCCTGGGACGGGCCGGAGTTCGAGCGGTTCGTGCAGGAAACGCTGGAGCGGCTGCACCGGGAATTTGAGGATCTTGAACGGGGCAATCATGCGCCAGCTTGACGTTCGCGTCGACACCTTCCCCATTCGCGGGGCCTTCACCATTTCACGCGGCAGCAAAACCCAGGCGGAAGTCATCACCGTCCGCCTAACGGAAAACGGCGTGACCGGCTGGGCCGAGAGCGTGCCCTATGGCCGCTACGGCGAAACGCTGGAGAGCGTCGCCGCCCAGATCAACGCCATCCGCGCCCAGCTGCAGGCCGGGTGCAGCCGTGCCGACATCAGCCGCCTGCTGCCTCCCGGCGCGGCCCGCAATGCGGTCGATTGCGCCCTGTGGGACCTGGAAGCCCGCCAGCGCGGAACGCCGGTGTGGGAACTGGCGGGGCTGAAGCCGCCCGCACCTGTCACCACCGCCTACACCCTCAGCCTTGCGGCGCCCGAGGCCATGGCCGAGGCCGCGCGCAATGCGCCGGGCACCGATCTTCTGAAGCTGAAGCTCGGCGGCGAGGCGGACCTCGATCGCCTGCGGGCCGTGCGCGAGGCCGCGCCCGAGGCGCGCCTGATCGTCGATGCCAACGAGGGCTGGGACTTTGAGACGCTCGAGCGGCTGGCGCCCCGGTGCGCCGAGCTTGGCGTCGTCCTCATCGAGCAGCCCCTGCCCGCCGCGCAGGACCACATGCTCACCCGCGGCCGGTATCCGGTCAGCATCTGCGCGGACGAATCATGCCACACCGCCGCTGACATGGACCGGCTGGCCGACCGCTACGACGCGGTCAACATCAAGCTGGACAAGACCGGCGGCCTCACCGAGGCCATCCACACGCTGGAGCGGGCGCGCAGCTACGACATGGATATCATGGTCGGCTGCATGGTCGGCTCGTCGCTGGCCATGGCGCCGGCGGTCCTGCTCACCCCTTACGCCGCCTTTGTCGATCTTGATGGACCGTTGCTGCTAAGGGAAGACCGAACCCCTTCATTGTGCTATCAGCGCGGCCAGATCATCCCCGGCCCAACGGGCCTGTGGGGCTGAAGCATTTCCCGCCCCACCGGGCAAGGGCTTGCGCTTCAGGAATTGCGGGAACTTGGAACACGGAGCGTCGATCAGTCCGCAAGCGGACCGCGCTGGCTCCGGATGATTATGGAGTAGAGTAATGACACAGAACCTGATGCACCTGGTATTCGGCGGGCGGGTGAAAGATCCGCAGGGCCTTGAGTTCGAGGACCTGAACGCCGTTGATTTCGTTGGCATCTTCCCTGACTACGCCTCGGCCGAGAAGGCGTGGCGCGGCGCGGCCCAGCGCACCGTGGACGACGCCCAGATGAAGTATGTGATCGTTCACCTGCACCGGCTGCTTCAGCCGAACACCCAGGCCAGCTAACCGTTTCGATTTTTACCCCGGAAATAAAAAGAGCTTGCGTCGATCAGCCTTCGTGCTGACCAGCGCAAGCTCCGGGCCGGCCTCCTGCCGGTGCGCTGCCGCGTTACCGCTGGCAACACCTCCCAGACATCCTGTTTACCGCGCGAAATAGCGATCCAGCGCCATCTCGACGAGGCGTGGCGACGGACCGTAGGGTGCGATGCGCCCCACGAGCGCGCGGCGGGCTTCATCCCGGCTGCGGGCGCCGATGTCCTTGAGCAGCTGGTGGGCAACGCGCCCCAGAGCCGCCTGATTGATGGAATGGTTGGTCGTCATGTGTTGAGTCTCTCCTTGGACTGTACTGACTATAGCCGCGGCGTGTGACAGCCGCTTGACAGATGGGTCAGTCTTGCTGGGGCCTGCGACGAATGAACGGCGCCGCCAGAACAAGACCGGCGAGGAAGCCCCCGATGTGCGCCCACACCGCAACGCCGCCCATGCCGCCCGTGTTGAACACGAGCGCGATCATCAGCTGAATGCCGATCCAGGCGATGGCGAACCACAGCAGGCGCAGCAGGTGCCCCGGCACCCGGAACCCGGCGAACACCCGTGACGACACCCGGCTGCGGGAGAACATCAAGGCATAGATGGCCAGCATCCCCGAGATGCTGCCGCTCGCGCCCACCACCGGAACGGTGGACATGGGGGCGGCCAGGGTTTGCGCCACGCCGCCGATAACGCCGGTGGCGATGTAGAGCACAACGAAGCGGCCTCCGCCAATGATCCACTCCACCGGCCGCCCGATGGCCCACAGGAACAGCATGTTGGCAAAAAGGTGCAGCAGGCCCGCATGGAGGAACTGGGACGTGACCAGCGTCACCGCGCCCTCGCCCGGCATCAGCGTGAGCCGCGCGGGAATCAGCGACAGCATGAACATCAGCCCTTCGCTGAGGCGATGGGGCATCAGGACGAGCAGCAACTCGATAATCACGCAGGCCAGGATCAAAAATCGGGTGACCGGCGCGGCAGGCATAGGGGTATCAGCGGGCTTCACCCCTTTTAACTATGTCTCCTCACGCCAAGCTTCAAGGGCGGCAGCCGAAACTCCAGCCCACCCAGACTGCTTTCAGGGCATTTCAGAACCATGCTTTTTCGGCGCAAGGTAAAGCAAGGCGAGACCCACCTTCGCCATGCCCCGCAAAGGCCCGTAGAGGCACCTTACAGCGCGATTCCAGATCTGTCCGCTACCACCCTAGCTGAAACAGGCAAAAACCTCTGTATGGGCGTTATAAGCCGATCTAGAGGCATATGGCCTTTTGTCCGGATGATCCAAGGCATCACCCCTCCCCGGCAGCGCGCATCACGCCGCGCGGACGCGGGCAAGGAAGCGGTCCACCTCCTCCCGCAGCATGGTGGCCTGGCGGTTGAGATCGGCGGCGGCCTTCAGCGACTCCTGCGCCGCCTCGCCGGTCGAGTCCACGCCCTCGCGCACCTGGAGGATGTTGGTCACCACTTCCTGCGTGCCCTGGGCGGCCTGCTGCGTATTGCGGGAGATCTCCAGCGTCGTTGCCGCCTGCTGCTCCACCGCCGCCGCCACGTTGGCGGAGAGCGAGCTGACCTCGCGGATGATGTCCTGGATTTCGCGAATGGCGCCCACCGCCTCGCCGGTGACGGACTGGATGGAGCGGATCTGCTGGTCGATCTCCTCCGTGGCGTGGGCGGTCTGGTTGGCCAGCGCCTTCACCTCAGAGGCCACCACCGCGAAGCCGCGCCCGGCCTCGCCGGCGCGGGCCGCCTCGATGGTGGCGTTGAGCGCGAGCAGGTTGGTCTGCTCGGCGATGCTCTGGATGATGCTGACCACCTCGCCGATGCGCCGGGCATCGTCCGCCAGGCTGGTGACGATCTCGTCCGTGCGCTTGGCCCGCTCCACCGCCCGCTTGGCGATGGTGGTCGATGCACTCATCTGCGATGACACCTCCGAGATGGAGTGGGACATTTCCTCGGTGGCAGCCGCGACGGTCTCCACGTTGAGGCTGGCCTGCTCGGACGTGGCGGCGACGCTGGCGGCGATCATCACGCTGCTCTGCGCCGCGTCGGAGGCCAGGCGCGCGCCGTCCTCGATCCGCCGCGCCGTCTGCGAGACGATTTCCACCACATGCTTGACGCTGGATTCGAAATGGTCAGCCATCTCGGCCAGCATCCGGCGCTTTTCCTCCTCGGCCTCCAGCCGCTCCTGCTCGCGCTGGTAGCGGCGCTCGTCCTCCGCCGCCCTCTCCCGCAGCTCGGCCTCGCGCTGGGCCGCTTCCTTGGCCGCCTGCTCGGCCCGAAGCTGCTCCATGGCGTTGGCGTTGTCCTTGAACACCTGCACCGCCTGCGCCATCTCGCCGATCTCGTCGCCGCGCTCCAGCCCGCCGATCTCGATGGCGCGGTCGCCCCTGGCCAGCCGCCGCATGGCCTCGGCCATGAAGCGAAGCGGATTGACGATGAACTTGAGCGCCAGCAGGGCCGCCAGCATCGCAAGGCCGATGCCGACCACGCTGGCGAGCGCCGATTGGGAAAGCACGAGGATGATGCTGTCGATGGTCGATCGCGCCGCCCGCTCCTGCTGGGCCACCAGCGCGCCGCGCAAGGCATTGGTGCTCGCCTCGAAGGCCGGGCCGGTCTGGGAGAGGATGGTGTCCACATCCGCGTTGCGCGCCTCGATCAGCCGGATGAGGGCATCGAAGCTCTTGTCGTAGGTGACGAGGTTGGCGATCACCTGGTCCGCCTCGGCCACCAGCTTGCGGGAGGACATAACCCCATACAGCTGGTTGAGCGCGTCCTCCAGGTTAAGGAGGTCCGCCTTGGCGGCCTTGGCGTCTTCCTGCCGCCCTTCGGAGAGGAAACGGCTCACGTCGATGCGCGTCTGCATGTAGAGGTCGAGCGCCCGGCCCGCGAAATAGGCCGAACGCGGATCCTCGTTCTGGTAGGAGGCGGTCATGATCGTCCGCAGGGTCTCCGCAATGGAGGGCCCCAGCGTCTGGATGCTGGTCTCGTTTTCCTTCTGGATCTGCTTCTGGCTGGCGGCGATCCGGTCGAAGGCGTCGCTGAAGGCCGCCAGCTGCCGCTGGGCCTGTTCCAGCTGCCCGGCCTGCCCCAGCGCCTTCAGGGACGCAGCCGAAGCCGCCAGGCCCGCCTGGGCGCTCTCCAGCTTCTGGCGCACCTGATCCGCCGTCTGCGCGTCGGGATGGATGACATACTGCTTGATGCGATCGAGCGCCGTCAGCGCGTCCAGCTCGGCCGCGCCGAGCTTGACTGTCTGCGCCGAAAGATCCGCCAGCACCTCGACGTTCCGGCGGGTCGAGAAACTGCTGTAGGCGGTAAAGCCTGCCAGGCAGATGATAACGGCAACGATGACGCTGTAGCTAACGAACAGCTTGCGCGGCACGCTCAGGTCCCGCACCCAGACAAAGGCCGCGTTCAGTCCGCGCCGATGTTCCCCGATTTGAGAAAAGGCGAATGCCATGTTCCCCCTCCGACCAACATAATGGTCCCCGGGAACAATGGCTTAGAGGCCACCGGTTTATAATTGATGAATGGACTATTAGCCATTCCTGACACGAGAAACGGGCCACGGCGCAAAAGCCGCAGCCCGTTTCAAAAACCCGCAATTACCGGGGAAAACCTCTGTTTCCCTCGATTTGGGATTATTTGAATTCCAGCTTGGAAATCTCGTAGTACTTGTCGCCCGACGGCGTGACCACTTCCACCTCGTCGCCGACCTTGCGGCCGATCAGCGCCTTGCCCAGTGGCGAGGAGAAGGAAATGCGGCCCCGTTTGATGTCCGCCTCGTAGGCGCCGACGATCTGGTAGACGACTTCCTTGTCATCCTCGTCGATGAGGGTGACGGTCGCGCCGAACACCACCTTGTCGCCGGACAGGCGCGTCGGGTCGATCACCTGAGCGCGGCTCAGGCGGTCTTCCAGTTCGGCGATATGGGCCTCGATCTGGCCCTGCCGCTCCTTCGCCGCGTGGTACTCGGCGTTCTCCGAGAGATCGCCGTGCGCGCGCGCTTCCTCGATCGCCTCGACGACGGCCGGGCGCTCCACGGTCTTGAGGCGGTGCAGTTCTGCCTGCAATGCCTCAAACCCTTCCGCCAGCATGGGGAATTTCTCAAGGGTGGCCATCCTTCACGCTCCTCATGGCTCACACAAAGAAAAAAGACACCTGTGGGCGGCATGTCCCAACCGCCCACGGCGTCACTCAAAATCTCCAAGACCGGGTCGGCCGGTCCCCCTTACGGTCCTTTATGAATAGTAGGACTGGAGGCACTTCACATCAAGGGTGCGCTGACGCAAAGCGCGGATAGATTTCACCGCCGCAGCCGAAGCCGTTGCCGTGGTGAAATACGGCACCTTACCGTAGAGCGCGCTCGAGCGGATGGAGTGGCTGTCCTTCAGCGCCTGCGCGCCTTCGGTGGTGTTGAACACCAGGTGCACCTTGCCGTCCTTGATCGCATCGACGATGTGCGGACGCCCCTGGGCCACCTTGTTCACATAGCCCACGTCCAGCCCCTGCTCCTTCAGATAGGCCGCCGTGCCGCCCGTGGCGATGACGGAGAAGCCCATGTCCAGCAACTCGCGCACCGGCTCGACCATCGTTGCCTTGTCGCGGTCCTTCACCGAGACGAAGACCGTGCCCGACAGCGGCAGGTTGGTGCCCGCCCCCAGCTGGCTCTTGGCGAAGGCCTGGCCGAAATCGGTGTCGAGGCCCATCACTTCGCCCGTCGATTTCATCTCCGGGCCAAGCACCGGGTCAACGCCGGGGAAACGGGTGAACGGAAACACGGCTTCCTTCACCGCGATGTGCTTCAGCGGCTTTTCCTGCAGGTTGAAGGAGGCCAGGCTCTCGCCCGCCATGATGCGCGCCGCGATCTTGGCGATGGGCATGCCGACGGTCTTGGCGACGAACGGCACGGTGCGCGAGGCGCGCGGGTTCACCTCGATGAGGTAAACGACGCCGTCCTTCACCGCGTACTGCACGTTCATCAGGCCGCGCACCTTCAGCGCCAGCGCCAGCTTCGCGGTCTCTTCCTTCAGCTCGGCGACGATCTCCGCCGGCAGGCTGTAGGGCGGCAGCGAGCAGGCCGAGTCGCCGGAGTGGACGCCCGCTTCCTCGATGTGCTGCATCACGCCCGCCACGAACACGTCCGTGCCGTCGCTGAGGGCGTCCACGTCCACCTCGATGGCGTCGCGCAGATACTGGTCGATGAGCACCGGGGAGTCACCCGACACCTGCACCGCCTCGCGGATGTAGGTTTCCAGCTGCGCGGTCGAGTCGACGATCTCCATGGCGCGGCCGCCCAGCACGTAGGACGGGCGGATGAGCACCGGATAGCCGATGCGCTCGGCCACCGCGATCGCTTCCTCGCGCGAGCGGGCGATGCCGTTGGACGGCTGGCGCAGGCCCAGCTCTTCCACCAGCGCGGCGAAGCGCTCGCGGTCTTCGGCAAGGTCGATGGCGTCCGGCGAGGTGCCGAGGATGGGGATGCCCGCATCTTCCAGCGCCTGGGCCAGCTTCAGCGGCGTCTGGCCGCCGAACTGCACGATGACGCCCTTGAGCGTGCCCTTCTTCTGCTCGACGCGCAGCAGCTCGATCACGTCTTCCTGCGTCAGCGGCTCGAAGTAGAGGCGGTCCGAGGTGTCGTAGTCGGTCGAGACCGTCTCCGGGTTGCAGTTGACCATGATGGTCTCATAGCCCGCGTCGGTCAGCGCGAAGCAGGCATGGCAGCAGCAGTAGTCGAACTCGATGCCCTGGCCGATGCGGTTCGGGCCGCCGCCAAGAATGGCGATCTTGTTGGCCTCGGTCGGCTGAGCCTCGCACTCCGGCTCCCCGAACACCGGGGTTTCGTAGGTGGAGTACATGTAGGGCGTCTGCGCCTCGAACTCGGCGGCGCAGGTGTCGATGCGCTTGAACACCGGGGTCACATTGACCGCGCGGCGGCGCTTGGCCACCTCGGACTCCGAAAGGCCGGTCAGCGTGCCCAGCCGCTTGTCGGAGAAGCCCATGGCCTTCAGGCGGCGCAAGCCCTGCGCGTCCCCCGGCAGGCCCTTGGCCTTCACCTCGGCCTCGGCTTCCACGATCTCGGCGATCTGGCGCAGGAACCACGGCTCGTAGTGGGTGATGGCGTTGATTTCCTCAACGCTGAAGCCCTCGCGGAAAGCCTGCGCCACCACCAGCAGCCGGTCCGGCGTCGGGCGGGCCAGCGCGGTTTGCAGCGCCTCGCGGCTGTTGCCGTCGATGTTCACCTCGTTGAAGCCGTCAAGGCCGGTCTCAAGGCCGCGCAGGGCCTTCTGCACCGATTCCTTGAAGCAGCGGCCAATGGCCATCACCTCGCCCACCGACTTCATGGCAGTGGTGAGCAGCGGCTCGGTGCCCTTGAACTTCTCGAAGGCGAAGCGCGGGATCTTGGTGACCACGTAGTCGATGGTCGGCTCGAACGACGCCGGGGTTACACCGGTGATGTCGTTCATGATCTCGTCGAGCGTGTAGCCCACGGCAAGCTTGGCCGCCACCTTGGCGATGGGGAAGCCGGTGGCCTTGGACGCCAGGGCGGACGAGCGCGACACGCGCGGGTTCATCTCGATGACGACCAGACGGCCGTTCTGCGGGTTGACCGCGAACTGCACGTTGGAGCCGCCGGTCTCGACGCCAATCTCGCGGAGCACCGCGATCGAGGCGTTCCGCATGATCTGGTATTCCTTGTCGGTCAGCGTCAGCGCCGGCGCGACAGTGATGGAATCCCCGTGTGAATGCCCATCGGGTCGATGTTCTCGATGGAGCAGATGATGATGGCGTTGTCCGCACGGTCGCGGACCACCTCCATCTCATACTCCTTCCAGCCGAGCAGCGACTCCTCGATCAGCACCTCGGTCGTCGGCGAGGCCTCGAGGCCGCCGGTGACGATCTGGATGAACTCGTCCTTGTTGTAGGCAACGCCGCCGCCCGTGCCGCCGAGCGTGAAGCTGGGGCGGATGATGGCGGGCAGGCCGACGAATTCAAGCGCGTCCAGCGCTTCCTCAAGGGTGTGCGCGATGCGCGAGCGGGCGCTCTCCAGCCCGATCTTGTCCATGGCGTCGCGGAACTTCAGGCGGTCCTCCGCCTTATCGATGGCTTCCGCGTCCGCGCCGATCAGCTCGACGCCGAACTTCTCGAGCGTGCCGTTCTTCGCCAGCGCCAGCGCCGTGTTCAGCGCGGTCTGGCCGCCCATGGTCGGCAGCACCGCGTCCGGGCGTTCCTTCTCGATGATCTTGGCGACGATTTCCGGGGTGATCGGCTCGATGTAGGTCGCATCGGCCAGCTCCGGATCGGTCATGATGGTGGCCGGGTTGGAGTTGACCAGAATGATCCGATAGCCTTCCTCCCTCAGCGCCTTGCACGCCTGCGTGCCGGAGTAGTCGAACTCGCACGCCTGGCCGATCACGATGGGACCGGCGCCGATGATCAGGATGGAGGAGATGTCGGTACGTTTGGGCATAGCCGTTTATGATCCTGCTTGTGTGCCGCCGCCCGGCCCCGCTTCCGGCCGGCTGTAGACCAGCACCGGATAGGGGGAAGCCGCGGGTTGCAGTGAGGAAGAGGGGCTGAGCTGCGGCGTTGCATGCTCGCCGAGCAGCCCGGCAAAGTGAGTGAACATCTGAAGGCGCCGCGCGGCGAGATCCGGCAAGGCAATATCCGTCCGGCCGCCGCGCGACCAGGCGTCAGCCGCCTGCTCGCGCCGCCGCAAGCCGTTCCAGTATCCGCCGCGCTGGCCCATCATCAGCCTTTCATGAGGTCCATGAACCGCTTGAACAGATAGAAGCTGTCCTGCGGGCCAGGCGATGCCTCGGGGTGATGCTGCACCGAGAACACCGGCTTGTCCGTGTACTTGAGGCCGCACAGCGTGCCATCGAACAGCGAGACGTGCGTCGGCACCACGTTCTGCGGCAGCGACTTCGGATCGACCGCGAAGCCGTGGTTCATCACGGTGATCTCGACCTTGCCCGTGTCCAGCTCCTTCACCGGATGGTTCGCGCCGCGATGACCCTGGTGCATCTTGAAGGTCTGGCCGCCGGCGGCGAGGCCCAGCAGCTGGTGGCCGAGGCAGATGCCGAAGATCGGCTTGCCGGTCTCAACCAGCTTCTGGATCACCGGCACGGCATATTCGCCCGTCGCGGCCGGATCGCCCGGACCATTGGAGAGGAACACGCCGTCCGGGTTGTGCGACATGATCTCCTCGAACGTCGCATCGCCCGGCACCACCGTGATCTTCGCGCCCGTCGAGGCCAGGTTCCGCAGGATGTTGCGCTTGATGCCGTAGTCAACGGCGACCACGTGCTTGGTGGGGCTGGTCTGGCGCCCGTAGCCATGGCCCAGCGACCACAGGGTCTCGTCGGCCTGGTAGGTCTGGCGGGCCCAGACCTCCTTGGCGAGGTCCATGCCCTCGAGGCCCGGCCACTCCTGCGCCTTCCGGATCAGCGCGTCGACATCGAACTTGCCCTCGGGGTTGTGGGCAATGACGCCGTTGGGCGCGCCGTGGATACGGATGTAGCGGGTCAGGCGGCGGGTATCGACGCCGGCAATACCGATCAGCCCGTAGGACTTCAGCCAGTCATCGAACCCCCGCTCGGCGCGGAAGTTGGCCTCGTTTGTAATGGGTTCGCGCATAATGCAGCCGAGGGCGAAAGGCGTGATTGCCTCCACATCCTCGCCGTTTGCGCCCACGTTGCCGATATGGGGGAAGGTAAAGGTGATGATCTGCCCGGCGTAGGAAGGATCGGTCATGATCTCCTGATAGCCGGTCATCGCCGTATTAAAGCATACCTCGCCCACCTTCTCGCCAGTCGCGCCGAAGCCCTGGCCCCAGAACAGGGTGCCATCGGCAAGGGCTAGAACGGCAGTGGCTCCAATGGGCGCGTCGGTGGGTTTGGCAGCGGCAGAAACAGTCACCGGGCACCTCTCATACACAAAGCGTTGTCAGGATTTACCAGACCCCGTGGGTCCGGGCAAATTGCGGCGTCTCTATTGACCTCAGCTCCCCATGTCAAGGAAAAGGACAAATAAAAATTACTCTTATATTTCAATAACTTACGCAAAAATTTTTGATTGAAAACCAGAGCCCGCGCCGCTATGCTCTGCTTTTCTCAAACAGTCAGGATTCCGCCCGCATGATCCGCGATGCCATCAAGCAAGCGCTCGTTGAGGCCATGAAGGCCAAGGATACCCAGACCGTTTCGACCCTCCGCATGGCTCAGGCCGCCATCAAGAACCGCGACATCGAGCTTCGCACCAGCGAGGCTCCGGCCAACGACGACGCGCTGGTCATCGATGTACTGACCAAGATGGTCAAGCAGCGCCGGGAATCGGTCGAGATGTACGAGAAGGGCGGGCGCGCCGAACTGGCCGAGGCCGAACGCGGCGAGATCGCCGTTCTTGAGCGCTTCCTCCCCCAGGTCATGTCGGACGACGAGGCACAGAAGGTCATCAACACCCTGGTCGCCGAACTCGGCGCCTCTTCTCCGAAGGATATGGGGCGCGTGATGGGCGCCCTCAAGGAACGTTACGCCGGCCAGATCGACATGGGCAAGGCCGGCCCGATGGTGAAGGCGGCGCTTGCCGGCTAAACCGCCGCGCCCTCTTCCGGCGACGGCCCTTCACCCCCAAATACGAGATAAAGACAGCCAGGGTTGCGCCGCTCCCGGTTTTACCGGGCGCAGGCGCGGCTTCGCATGGGCAATGTCCGGCAAATCTGCGTTAACCGAGTGAATATAGAGCGTTGATCCATTTCCCTTGGGTCGTCATCCGCTCTAGGATCGTGGCTCCATGAGCATCTCGCCCGCCTTTCTTGATGAAATCCGCGCCCGCGTTGCGGTAAGCGCGGTCGTCGGCCGCAAGGTGAAGCTCCAGCGCGCCGGGCGCGAGTGGAAGGGCTGCTGCCCGTTCCATAACGAGAAGACGCCCAGCTTCTACGTCAACGACGAGAAGGCCTTCTACCACTGCTTCGGCTGCGGCGCGCACGGCGATGTCATCCGCTTCCTGTGCGAGGCGGAGGGGCGCACCTTCCCCGAGGCGGTGGAGCAGCTGGCAAACGAAGCCGGCCTTGAGATGCCGCGCGAAACCCAGGCCAATCGCGCCCAGCAGGAACGGCTTAAGGGCCTGCTCGACGTGATGGCGGCGGCGCAAAACTGGTTTGCCGAGCAGCTGCACGGCATCGCGGGGGCGGACGCGAGGAACTACCTGCAACGCCGCGGCCTGCTGCCGGAGACGGTGCGCCGCTTCGGCCTCGGCTTCGCGCCGGAGAAGCGCGACGCGCTCAAGACCGCGCTCATCGCCAAGGGGGCGAGCGAGGCCCTGCTCATCGAGGCCGGGCTCATCATCGCCGTCGAGGACCGCACTCCCTACGACCGCTTCCGTAATCGGCTGATGTTCCCGATTCGCGACGGCCGGGGCCGAATCATCGCCTTTGGCGGGCGCATCCTCGGGGACGGCCAGCCCAAGTACCTCAACTCACCGGACACGCCCCTCTTCGATAAGGGCCGCACTCTTTACAACCTCGACCTTGCCGCCGGCCCTGCCCGGAAATCCGGGCGTTTGTTCGTGGTCGAGGGCTATATGGATGTCATCACCCTCGCGCAGGCGGGCATCGAGGCGGCGGTCGCGCCGCTCGGCACCGCGCTCACCGAGGAGCATCTGCGCCGTCTGTGGCGAATCACCCCGGAGCCGCTGCTGTGTTTCGATGGTGATTCGGCCGGTCAGCGCGCCGCCGTGCGGGCGGCGCATCGTGCCCTGCCCCTTTTGGAGGCGGGCAAGAGTTTGCGCTTCATCACCCTGCCCGAGGGGCAGGATCCGGACGATCTGGTGCGCGGCGGCGGGGCTGACGCGCTCAATGCCATCGCCGCCAAGGCCGAGCCGCTGGTGGACCTGCTCTGGCGCTCCGAAATGGAGGCCGCCCAGCTGATGACGCCGGAGGGTCGCGCCGCGCTCCGCCAGAGCCTGATGAACCGCGCCTCGGCCATCGCGGACCGCCCCGTGCAGGAGCTGTACCGGCGCGAATTCCTCAATCGTTTCGACCAGTTAACAGGCCGCAGCGCCGACCGGCAGTGGGGCCGCGACCGGCAGGCTGCGCCTGGCCGGCGCCCAGGCGCACCGTGGGCGCCCCCGCCCCGTGTCTCGCCGGGAACCAAACTTTCGCATCAGCGTATTACGAAGCCGCGCCTCCCTCCCATGATCATCGATTCTGTTGGTGTTGGGGCTGCTGGAACATCCGGTTTGGCTCGACCGTTATCATGAGGAAATCGTCGGCCTGCCCATAGAGGACGCCGAGCTGGCGCGACTGGTCGGGCGAATGCTCGACGAGTCGATTCGCCTGCCTGACCTTGACAAGAACCGACTCGACCACACATTAACCTCCGAAGGTTTTGGGCGGCTGCTTGCAGGACTCCGGACACGTCACAGGTCAGGCTTATCGTTTACGCGCGAGGGAACGGACCCCGTGCAGGCGGAAACCGACTTTGTCCACGTCTTACAGGCAGTTGCGCGGCTATCCGCGCTTGACGCCGAATTAGCGGAGGCGCAATCGGCCATTCGGCCTGACGACAATGAGACTCTACTCCGCCCGATGCGAATCGCGCAGGAGCGTGCAACAATCGAACGGGAGCTGTCTGATTTGGCAGCCAACGGGCCGGCACTAAGGACTTGAGTAACATGGTGAAACGCCAGGAAGCGGAAACGACCGAAGACACCTCTGAAGAGACCAGTGATGCCCCGCTTATCGACGTGAACGAAGCGTCGGTGAAGCGGATGATCGCGCGTGCCAAAGAGCGCGGTTACATTACCTACGATGAGTTGAACGCCAACCTGCCGCAAGAGCAGATGTCCTCCGAGCAGATCGAGGACATCATGGCCATGCTGAACGAAATGGGCATCAACGTCATCGAAGGCGATGATCCGGAGGATGCGGAGGCGGAACCGGCGGTTCAGGAAATCGACGCGGCGACCGATGGCGACGACGACACCGCGGATGTCCCGGCAGCCCCGAAGAAGGAAACCGCACTGGATCGCACGGATGATCCGGTGCGGATGTACCTGCGCGAGATGGGCGCCGTCGAGCTGCTGTCGCGCGAGGGCGAAATCGCCATCGCCAAGCGCATCGAGGCCGGCCGCGACACCATGATTGCCGGGCTGTGCGAAAGCCCCCTCACCTTCAAGGCGATCATCGAGTGGTCCGAGGCGCTGAACAACGGCGAGATGCTGCTGCGCGAGATCCTCGATCTCGACGCCATGCTGTCCAAGGAGCCGAGCGAGGCTCAGGTCGAGGGCGGCGACGGCGACAGCGACCTGCCGACCGTGGCCTACAAGGAGGACGACGACGACGTTGAGGAGGAATCCTCCGACGACGACGACGAGTTCACCGAGCGCCGCGCCAAGCGCCCCGCCTTCGAGGAAGAGGAGGAGGACAACACCCTCTCCCTCGCCGCGATGGAAGAGGTGCTGAAGCCCCAGGCGCTGGAGAAGTTCGCCCAGATCACCGCCGCCCACAAGAAGTTCGCCAAGCTGCAGGAACAGCGGCTGGAAGCCATTCACCGCGGCGAGGATTTCGGCCAGGCCAACGAGAAGAAGTACCAGAAGCTGCGCGAGGAGCTGACCGCGCTCGTCGAGAGCGTGCAGTTCAACAACAACAAGATCGAGCAGCTGGTCGATCAGCTCTACGGCCTCAACAAGCGGCTGATGTCGCTGGGTGGCCAGGCGCTGCGCCTGGCCGAGCGCTATCGCATTCCGCGCCAGAGCTTCCTTGATGAATACCTCGGCAACGAGCTGGAGGAAGGCTGGGTTGATCGCGTTGCCCGGCTCGGCAAGAACTGGGACAATTTCATCACCGCCGAGCGCCCGAACATCGAGAATCTGCGCGCCCAGGTGGCGGAAGTTGCCAACCTTGCCGGCGTGGACATCGAGGAATTCCGCCGCATCGTCACCATGGTGCAGAAGGGCGAGCGCGAAGCCCGCATCGCCAAGAAGGAGATGGTGGAGGCCAACCTGCGCCTCGTCATCTCCATCGCCAAGAAGTACACGAACCGTGGCCTGCAGTTCCTCGATCTCATTCAGGAAGGCAACATCGGCCTGATGAAGGCGGTGGACAAGTTCGAGTATCGGCGCGGCTACAAGTTCTCGACCTACGCCACCTGGTGGATCCGGCAGGCCATCACCCGCTCCATCGCGGATCAGGCCCGCACCATCCGCATTCCGGTGCACATGATCGAGACGATCAACAAGCTGGTCCGCACCAGCCGCCAGATCCTCCACGAAATCGGCCGCGAGCCGACGCCGGAGGAACTGGCCGAACGTCTCTCCATGCCGCTGGAGAAGGTTCGCAAGGTGATGAAGATCGCCAAGGAGCCGATCTCGCTCGAAACGCCGATCGGCGACGAGGAGGATTCGCACCTGGGCGATTTCATCGAGGACAAGAACGCCGTCATTCCGCTGGATGCCGCCATCCATGGCAATCTTAAGGAAACCGTGACCCGCGTTCTGGCCTCGCTCACCCCGCGTGAAGAGCGCGTTCTGCGGATGCGCTTCGGCATCGGCATGAACACCGATCACACGCTGGAGGAAGTGGGCCAGCAGTTCTCGGTGACCCGCGAACGTATCCGTCAGATCGAGGCCAAGGCGCTGCGGAAGCTGAAGCACCCGTCGCGCTCGCGCAAGATGCGGAGCTTCCTCGACACCTGATCGGGCTCCTAGCCTGTCCAACCGCAAGCGCCTCGGGGCACCCGCCCCGGGGCGCTTTCGCGTTTGGGCCGCGTCACGTCCCGCCACAAAAATGCAAACTCTCCGCTCGTTCTACTAGCAACTTTAAAAGCCTCTTAAGGATCTGCGGCTAAGCTGACCGCCGACATGGCATACGAACTGAAAGACCAACGGATGTCCGGAGTGGTGGACTACGACGTCGCACGGCGTCAGGGAACGTCGCACTGGAATAATCTGGCCCAGCAGAACCTCACGGGCCGGGACTTTGCCACGCACCTTCTGGATGGCCTGAAGCGCGAACCTGCCCTGTCGCCCGCCTATCTGACGGAACTCAGCGGTAATTCGTGGGAACAGACCACGAGTCTGCTGGCTGACTTCGCCCATCTGTTCGCCATCGCCAGCCACGGCTGGCCGGTCATGGCAACGCAGGTGGCTGCCGGCCTCCAGCATCATCTGCCGTCTGACCTGGTTCCCTCGGACCTTGCCGTCTCCCTGTTTGGCGACTCCATCCTGCACGCGGATTGCATCCGCCAGCTGGCGGTTGCCGTTGGCCCCACCCGCTTGCGCGCAGGCCTGACCACGGCCGAGGCCAACGCGCTGGCCCACCGGCGGCGCATGGAAATCCTGCTCACCTCAGAGCGCACCGGCTGCGCCTTCGGCACCGGCATTGCCATCAGCCTGTCGTGGATGCGCGTGGCCGGCATCATCAGCCATGTGTTGCAAACCGCGCCGTCCGGCCACCCGGCCATCACCGTGCCGGAGCTGGAGGTAATGGCCAACCAACCGCCGGCCTCCACCTCGACCCTCGCCCAGTATCTGGCAACGGCTGCCGAGTCCCCGTCCGCCCGTCGCGGCCTCCTGTTCGGCATCGGCCAGGCGCTCGCCTTGCAGGTCACCTTCTGGTCCCTGCTGGCCGATCGGGCCCGCACCCTCTCCCGCCGCAAGGCCTGATGCCAGGCGGGGCAACCGCCCCACCCTCACGCCAGATTGCCCATCCCCCTGGCCGCCGGCTAGGGTGCTTATTCCGTTAGGCCCTGTGAGCGGAAAGACACCAGCCATGCGCTTTACCGGCACATCCAGCTATGTCGCCACCGACGACCTGAAGGTCGCCGTCAACGCCGCCGCCACCCTGCGCCGGCCGCTGCTGGTGAAGGGCGAGCCCGGCACGGGCAAGACCGTGCTCGCTATCGAGGTAGCAAAGGCATTCAATGCGCCGCTGATCGAGTGGCATGTCAAATCCACCACCAAGGCCCAGCAGGGACTTTACGAATACGATGCCGTCAGCCGCCTGCGCGACTCCCAGCTCGGCGACCCCAAGGTGCACGACATCGCCAACTACATCCGCCGCGGCAAGCTGTGGGAGGCCTTCACCGCGCCGGAAACCCCGGTGCTGCTGATCGACGAGATCGACAAGGCGGATATCGAGTTCCCCAACGACCTGTTGCAGGAACTCGACCGCATGGAATTCCATGTTTACGAGACCGGCGAGACGGTGAAGGCGCAGAACCGCCCCATCGTCATCATCACCTCCAACAACGAGAAGGAGCTGCCGGATGCTTTCCTGCGCCGCTGCTTCTTCCACTACATCAGGTTCCCCGACCCGGAGACCATGCAGTCGATCATCGACGTGCACTTCCCCAACATCCGCCACGATCTGGTGCGCGAGGCGCTCAGCATCTTCTACGATATCCGCGAGATGCCGGGGCTGAAGAAGAAGCCCTCCACCTCCGAACTGCTCGACTGGCTCAAGCTGCTGATGCACGAGGATTTGCCGCCCGAGGTGCTCCGCAGCCGGGATGCGAAGAAGCTCATCCCACCGCTGCATGGCGCGCTGCTCAAGAACGAGCAGGACGTGATGCTGTTCGAACGCCTCGCCTTCATGGCCCGGCGCGGCGAATAGGATACGCGGCGCGCCCTTGACGCCCGCGGGCCGCATCCCCAGCCTTGGCTCAACACTTCCGTGAGGCTGCGCCATGGCTGATGCCCTGCCCGCTGAACTGACCCCCGCCGCCATCAACGCCCTGGCCGATGAGCTGGCGCAGGAAACCGATGCCACCCTCGCAGTATCGCTGTGCGACCTGCTGCTCGCCAACCGGCACGACCTTGCCAATGCTCTCTACAACCGGGCGCTGGAAGCCCGGCAAGATTATCGCGGCGCCGCGCTGTTGCCGGTCCATGCCTGCCTGCGCGCCTTGAGCGCATTCGCCGCAGACCCGCGCCGCACTGACGCCCATGCCCTCGCCCGCGCCATCCTGGGCCGCCCGCCCCAGCCCCGGCTGATTGCCGTCGGCGGGCTATCGGGTTCAGGCAAGTCCACGCTCGCCCGCAGCCTCGCCGCCCGCCTCAGCCCACCGCTGGGCGCGGTGTGGCTCCGCACCGATGGTATCCGCAAGCGCCTGTTCGGCCTGCCGCCCGAGGCTCGGCTGGGGGAGGATGCCTACCTGCCCGCTGTCAGCGGCAAGGTCTACCGCCGCCTCTCCTGCACCGCCCAGTTCCTGCTTGAGCAGGGCCTGACGGTCGTCTCCGAGGCCACCTTCACCCGGCGCCCCTCCCGCAACGCCATGGAGAAGATCGCCGCCAACGCCGGCGCGCCCTTCCACGGCTTCTGGCTGGAAGCCCCGATTGAGACCCTGATGGCCCGTGCCGACGCCCGCGCCGCCGCCCCCGGCAACCCGGACGCCTCCGACGCCACCAGCGCCATCGTCGCCCTTCAGGCGGACGACGTGCGCGGCCAGATCCTCTGGCATCGCCTTGCAACAGATCGTCCTCCTGAAGCAATTCTGGCTGACGCCCTCGCTCTCTTGAGCGAGTAGGCAACGCCGGAATTCCGTGTCATATTTATAGTCTGTTTATGCTAGTTGATGTCATGCCAGCCATAGACTTAAGCATCAGCCCAAGGAGCCGAACGTGGCCTTAACCCGCCTGGAAATGGACCGGAAGATCGACGAGCACTTCGCCTACGAAGCCAGCAATGACATCGAAGGCGTGCTGTCTACCCTCGTTCCTGATGTGGTGCATGACATCGTCGGCTATCCGCCCGGCCCCAGCTTCGACCGGGAGGGCGCGCGGCGCTTCTATGAATCCTTGTTTGGCGAACTGTCTGAGGGCAAGATCGAATGCAAACGGCGGCTTTACGGCGAAAACTTCCTTGTGGATGATTCCCTATGGCGGGGCCGGGCGTCAGGTAGGCCGTTCGGCATCGAAGGCAACGGAAGACCCCTCGAGTTCCGCCTGCTGCACGTGATCGAATTCGCGGACAGCGGCGACATCGCGCGGGAAAATGTCTGGCTCGACTTCACCGCCATCCTGCGCCAGTTGCAAAACTGATCCGGCGGCCCCCTTCTTTCCCCCGGCTTATGCCTCAAGCAGTTATGGCATAAGGGGAAAGACGAGCCTGCCATAAGGCAAGCTGCGGGCAAAACTGGAAAGTTGCGGCAGATGTTTCTGGATTTCCTCAACGCCCTGCGCGAGGCGAAGATACCGGCCTCCCTCAAGGAGCATTTGCTGCTGCTGGAGGCGCTGAAGGCGGGGGTTATCAGTCCGCGCGTCGAGGAGTTCTATTATCTCGCCCGCGCCACCTACGTGAAGGACGAAGGGCTGCTGGACCGGTTCGATCAGGTGTTCGGCAAGGTCTTCCGGGGGCTGGAGACAGTGATCGACACCGGCACGGCGGAAATCCCCGAGGAATGGCTGCGAAAACTCTCCGAACTCTATCTCAGCCCCGAGGAGATGGAGAAGATCCGCTCGCTCGGTTCGTGGGACGAGATCATGGAGACGCTGAAGAAGCGCCTCGAGGAGCAGAAGGAGCGTCATCAGGGCGGCAGCAAGTGGATCGGCACGGGCGGCACCTCGCCGTTCGGGGCCTACGGCTACAATCCGGAGGGCGTTCGCATCGGGCAGGACAGGAACCGCCACAACCGGGCGATCAAGGTGTGGGACAAGCGGGAGTTCCAGAACCTCGACACCTCCGTCGAGCTTGGCACCCGCAACATCAAGGTGGCGCTGCGCCGCCTGCGCCGCTTCGCCCGCGAAGGCGCGGCGGAAGAGCTGGATCTGGACGGCACCATCAAGGCCACCGCCCGGCGCGGTTTTCTCGACCTGCAAATGCGCCCCGAGCGGCACAATGCGGTAAAGGTGCTGCTGTTCCTCGACGTGGGCGGCTCGATGGATCCGCACATCCGGGTGATGGAAGAGCTGTTCTCCGCCGCCACCGCCGAGTTCAAGCACATGGAGTTCTTCTACTTCCACAACTGCCTCTACGAGAGCCTGTGGAAGGACAACCGCCGCCGCTGGACCGAGCGCACGCCGACATGGGACGTGCTCCACAAATACCCCAGCGACTACAAGGTGATCTTCGTGGGCGACGCCGCCATGAGCCCTTATGAGATCGCCATCCCCGGCGGCTCCGTCGAGCACTGGAACGAGGAAGCGGGGCAGGTCTGGCTCCAGCGGGTGCTGAACGTCTATCCCCACGCCGTCTGGCTCAACCCGGTGCCCGAGGCGCACTGGCGCTACAGCCAGTCCACCACCATGATCCAGACCCTGTTCGAGAACCGCATGTTCCCCCTCACCCTCGACGGGCTCGACCGCGCCATGCGCGAACTGTCGCGGTGATTGTGGTTTGTTTGCAGGGGCTCCGTGCGCGGAGGCGCACCCTTCATCACGCGCACGTCCCAATAGACGAAGGGGGGTTTCAAGGGGGTCCGAGACCCCCTTGGCCATTGTCTTGGAAAACTCAGAGGCTGAACCGCACATGCCCCTCCGGGCTGATGGGCCAGTGCGGGTTCCAGGCAATTTCCCAGCCATGGCCGTCCGGGTCGGCCACGTAGCCTGCAAAGCCGCCGTAGAAGGTCTCGGCGGCGGGCTTGAGAATTCGCCCGCCGTGTTCGGCCAGCCGCACCAGCGCAGGCTGCACCTCGTCCCGCGCCCGCACATTGTGGGCGAGGCAGAAGGCACCCGGCCCGGCCGACGCTCGCCCCATGTCCGCCTCCAACGCCCGGCGCAGCCATGTGCCGAGCACGAAGCCGTTCATCTGGTAGAAGAGGATGTCCTCGTTCTCGAAGACGGGCTGCCAGCCGAACCCGTCCACATAGAACCGGCACGAGCGGGCAAGGTCATCGACGCCGAGCGTCACCACTGAAATCTGCTGTTCCATATCCACACCCATAGAGCCCTTTGTTGATCGCACTTTCTTAACCGCAGGGCATCCGCCCTGCTCGAAAGATGCTCGGGGTTGCCCGATGCGACCATCGCACCGGCTTTCGGGCCGTGGGACTTGGCGCACGCGCCAGTCAGAGCTCCCGCGCTGGGGAGCGGCCGGGCTAACCAAACCGGCCTGCCTTTTCCGACGCTTACGTTTTAGTCCATCCAGACGTCCGCCTCAAGCATCGCCGCGCCACTGGTTGAAAGCCTGATGTTCCGGCCCCATGTTCACAAAGCGGGCCGGGCCCCTCTGACAGTCGAGCAAGTCGGCTGTGATGTCGGACCGCTTTAAAACGAGGCCCGGCGCAGGTTCGCACTCCGTCCGGGCTAAGCTTGAGGAGAGAAAGAACCATGACAAGCGCCGCTGGAATGCCCTGCCCCATCTGCCGCGTTCCCCTCGTGATGAGCGAGCGGCAAGGCGTCGAGATCGACTACTGCCCGCAGTGCCGGGGCGTCTGGCTCGACCGGGGAGAGCTGGACAAGATCATCGAGCGCTCCGCCCAGGAGCTTGCCCCCGCGCCCGCTGCACCAACGGCGCAGCCCCAGCCTCAGCCGCCCGTCTATCCCGGCCCCTACGACAAGCCCAGCTACGCCGATTACGGCCACCGCTCCCACCACGGCTACAAGAAGCGCAGAAAGTCCTTCCTCGAAGAACTGTTCGACTGATCCGGCAAACATGAATCAGAAGGCTTGATCCCCTTCCGGGCATGGGTCGGGCCGCACGCTCGCCCATGCCCCTCAGGGCCGCTCCAGCCGGATATCAACCCTGCGGTTTTGGGGATCGCCTGCTGCATTTTCATGTTCCACCAGCGGTCTTTGGGCACCGAAGGCCTCTACCTGCACGTCAAGGACGCAGCTCCCCTGTTCTCCCTGGTTTCCGGCAAGCTCCTGAAGCGTTTTTGCGATTTCCTCAGCCCTGCTGCGGCTCAGCTCGATCAGGTCCGCCGTGTCAGCCTCGGCCTGATCCGCATGGCCCTCCACCCTGACCAGAAGAGTTTGACCGGGCAGGCAGATTTCCAGCAGGGCCGCCAGGCGCTCCCGATCCTCCTCAGAAACCTCCGCGCTGTATCTGGGGAAAAATACGGCCGCCTGCCTGACCTCCGGAGGCGCCGGCTCCACGCCGTTTACCGCCTCGCCTCCGCCGGGCCTCGGCATGGACTCATTTGGGTCAGGCCGATTTTCCGGAACAGGCGGCGGCACCGGTTCCGGTTTCTGTGCTTCGCCGGATTTCTGCCCTGACGGTGCAGCCTGTCGGGTATCAGCCGACGGTTTGGGCTTTTGCTTGGCCTCTGGCTGCCCGGCCGGAATGGGAGCCGGACCGGGAGCGGGCTCGGGTGCGGACGTGACTGTCGCCTTTTCGCTTACGCTGGATAGCTGGTCATCGGCGCTGCCCTTCGGTGCGGTATCAACCACCTTCCCGGCAAAATAAAAACCGAGGCAGATCAAGACGAGCAGAACCAGGAAGACCGCGACCCGGATGCCGACATGATCCCGGCGGAACAGGATGGCTGCCAGGTATGCCAGCACGCCTATCCCTATAATGAGAAAGGCAAGGCCGCCGCCGCCCATCGCCTTGGCAAGTTCTGCCGCACCCGTGAGTATGTCTTTAATCAAGTGCGCCTTCCTATTTTTTGTTCAGAACAATTACAGGCGCAACGAAATCTACAGAGGCATGCAGGCGGTAAGCATGATGGGGCTTGTGAGTTCCAGCATGAAAGGTTGCAACGACCATCCCCTCCCCCGCCCCACCCCATGCACGCCCAGATAAAAAAGGCCGGCGAAACGCCGGCCATCAGGACAGGTCTGTAACGCCGGAAGGCTGGGCCCGCGCCCGGCCTTCCGGCAAACCGTTCAATCTCAGTGCTGTTGCTGCATGGCGTAGGCTTGGCCGAACCGGTTGTTCAGGAACACCGGCAGCGGGATGTCCTCCTGCCGCACGAAGCCCTGCTGCGGCAGGTCACCCGCCGCCAGCATGTCGAGCACGGCGCAGATGGCGCTGGCGGTCGTCACCTGAATGGCGGCCCAGTGCTTGCCGTTCATCTGGCGTGGATAGATGCGGTTGGCATAGCTTTCCTGCGTCAGGCGGCCGTTGCGCGTGCCCGAGGCGGTGGCGAACACCACCACCACGTCCTGCTCGGTGATCGGCACGGCATTTTCCAGGACCTGCTTGAACAGATCGCGGTTCTGGCCCAGGCGCAGATCATGAATCAGGGTCCGCATGATGTCGCGGTGGCCGGGGTAGCGGATGGTCTGGTAGCTGAGGTTCCGCACCTTGCCGGAGAGCGTATCGCCCAGCGTGCCGAGCCCGCCCGAGGTGTTGAACGCCTCGAAGTTCACGCCGTCGAGCACGAACCGTTCCACATTCTCCAGCGCCGGAAGCAGCGTAGGCTTGCCATCCACGATCGCCTCGCACGGCTCCAGATATTCGTTGATGACGCCCTCTGTGGACCAGGTGAGGTTGTAGGTGAGGCTGTTCGTCGGGAAGCGCGGCAGCGCGCCCACCCGCAGCCGCAGGGTGTCCAGCTCATCGAAGGTATCGGCCAGGTGCTTGCCGACGATGGCAATGAAGCCCGGCGCCAGCCCGCATTGGGGAATGAACGCCGCCCTGGCGGTCTGGCTCAGCTCTTTGACCAGCTTGGTCGAGGCCACGTCCTCGGTGGGATCGAGATAATGCACGCCCGCCTCATGGGCGGCGCGGGCGATACGGGCGGTAATGTGATAGGGCGCGGCAGAGACGACCGCGAACCGGCCTTTCAGCGCATCGGCGAGGGCCTTCTCGTCGGTGGCGTCCAGCACCATCCGCTCCAGCCCGTCCAGCTTCGCCACACGCGACAGCGCCTTTTCGCAACGGTCTGCAACCGTCACACGATACTCGCCCGTCGGCAGCAGCAAAGCCGCGATCATCTCACCGATATTGCCCGCGCCTACAACCAGTATATCACGCATTAATTTACCCCTTTCTTTGCCCGTAATATAGGTCAGGCTAAGGCCAAGCCCAGTCGAAGTGGAGCGCCGCTCTGCACAATACGCTCGACAATTGACGGCAATTTGTTCAAACATCCGTCATTATGACGGATGACTCACTCGATACACGCTTGATCGAACTGCTGATGCAGAACGCGCGCCTGCCCACGGCCGTGCTGGCGCGCAAACTGGGAGTTGCACGGTCCACCGTCCAGGCGCGGATCGACCGTCTGGAGGCAACCGGTGTTATTACCGGATATTCTGCAAGACTGGGGGCAGCGGATACAAGAGTGCGCGCGCATGTGCTGATCGGCGTTGCGCCGCAGCAACAGGCCGCCGTCGAGGCCGGCCTCAAGCGCATCAGCGCCGTCGTCAGCCTGCTCTCGGTCAGCGGACCCTACGACCTGATTGCGGTGGTGGCGGGCCCCACCACCCATGATCTCGATACCGCGCTCGACCAGATCCGCGCCATCGACGGCGTGCGTGAAACCATGTCGTCCATCATCCTCAGCCGGAAGTTCGAGCGGGGCTGAACATTATCTTGCAGGGGGCTCACCCCCTGCACCCCATTCGTTTGTCAGGCCGCGCCCAGCATGAACCGTGGAGTCTAGAGGACACCGACGCGTTGACCGGGTGCGCCCCGTAATAGACGGATGGGGGATGTTAAGGGGGGCGAAGCCACTGGCTGAGCGTCCCCATTAAGCCTTCAGCTTTAAAAAAGCCCTCAGCGCTCTTCGTCGCTGCGGTCCATGTTGTCGGCGGCGAGGCTGGCGCGGGCCGCGGCGAGGGCTTCCTGCGCCAGATCGTCGGCCAGGGCGGTGTTGGTTTCCACCGAACCGTCCATCACCGCCGCGCGGCAGGCCAGCGCCATGGCGAGCGCCTGGAGCACGTCGCCATTGGTTGCGCCGATTTCGCTGACCTCACGATCCAGCACATCCAGCAGCACATCCATCACCTCGCCCACGTGCTCGGGCGCCACCGTGTGGGGATGCAGCGGAAACGAAAAGCTGAGTTTCTGGCCTCCTTCCGACCAGATGGAATAGACGAGCCGGTTCTTACGAGCCGCCATGAACGGTTCCTCCCGCCGGCAACTTTACGAAAACCGGCACACAGCAAGCGACGAACGATGGGAGAAGTCTAACACGCGCCTTTCCCAGCGCTGCACGGCTGTGAGGGCGTCCACCTTACCAGGGCCACGTCTCGGCTCGGTTGCACAGATGGCGATGGAACCTTTCGGCGTCAGCACTCCGCCATGTTGACGGCAAGCCCGCCTTGCGAGGTTTCCTTGTACTTGGCGGACATGTCGAGCCCGGTCTGCCGCATGGTCTCGATCACCTTGTCGAGCGGCACCATGTGCGAGCCATCCCCCAGCATGGCGAGGCGCGAGGCATCGATGGCTTTGATGGAGCCCATGGCATTACGCTCGATGCAGGGGATCTGCACGAGGCCGCCCACCGGATCGCAGGTGAGGCCGAGGTTGTGCTCCATGCCGATCTCGGCGGCGTTCTCGATCTGCGCGTTGGTGCCGCCCAGCGCCGCCGTGAGGCCCGCCGCCGCCATGGAGCAGGCGACGCCCACCTCCCCCTGGCACCCCACCTCCGCGCCGGAGATGGAGGCGTTGCGCTTGAACAGGGCAGCGATGGCCGCCGCCGTCAGCAGGAAGGTGCGGATGCCCTCGGGGCTGCTGTTGCAGAACCGGTCGTAGTAGCGCAGCACTGCCGGGATGATGCCCGCCGCGCCGTTGGTGGGGGCTGTTACCACCCGGCCGCCCGCCGCGTTCTCCTCGTTGACCGCCATGGCCCACAGGTTCACCCAGTCCATCACGGTCATCGGGTCGCGGAGCGACCGTTCCTGCCGCTCCAGCAATTTGCGATAGAGCGCAGGCGCACGGCGCGGCACCTTCAGGCGGCCGGGGAGAATCCCCTCCTCCCGGCAGCCGCGGGAGATGCAGGCATCCATCACGGCCCACAGGGCATCGATGCCCGCCTCCACCTCGGCGCGGGGGCGCAGCGCCATCTCGTTGGCCATCATGATGTCGGCGATGCTGAGGTTGTGCTGCGCGCCGATCGCCAGCAGCTCGGCCGCCGTGTTGAACTGGTAGGGCACAGCGACGCTTTCCTCGGCGATGGAATTGCGCCCCGCCTCCTCCTCGCTGACGACGAAGCCGCCGCCAATGGAGTAGAAAATCTCGCGGGCAAGCGTCTCGCCCGTAGCACTTAGCGCGGTGAAACGCATGCCGTTCACATGGAAGGGCAAGCGGATCTCGAACTCGAGGATGAGATCAGCGCGCGGATCGAAGGGAATGGATTTCTCGCCCGCCAGGTTGAGGCGCTTCTCCTCGCGGATGCGGGTGACGGCCGGCTCGATGATCTCGGGCGCAATCACCTGCGGCAGGTTGCCTTCCAGCCCCAAGAGCACGGCACGGTCGGTGGCGTGGCCAAGGCCGGTCAGCGCCAGCGAGCCGAAGAGTTCCGCCTGCACCCTCTCGACGGCATCCAGTTGCCCGCGCTCCTTAAGGCCCGTGACGAACCGCGCCGCTGCCAGCATCGGCCCCACGGTGTGGGAGCTGGACGGGCCAACGCCCACCTTGAACACGTCGAACAGGCTCAGAAACATATGACTGCTTTCATCCCCAGGGGCCGCGCCTTCCTGTTTTCTGCACGGCGCAGAATCCACCCCAAGGTAGGCCCGGACGCAGCGATAAAAAAGGGCCGCCGGAGCATCATGCCGCCGGCGACCCTTCTGTCTTCGATGGGTGCTTCACCCACACGTCGCGCCATTCCGAGCAAGCTCGCCATTCATGGAGCGATTCCGGCATTGCGACTAAACAACTGGGCAAGCGCAGCATGTTTCTGTTACGTAATATTTACGAGTCGATACGTACTTCGTAGAGGGACCTTTGTTCCGCCAGAGATGGCATAAAACCAGGCGGTTGGCTGCACACAGGAACCAACAAAGTCAACAACGCTCACATTTCGACAGGAGCCCACCACATCATGGCTGATGCTTCCGAGACCATGCTGACTGAAATCGAAAGCCTGAATGTCAGCAGCAAATGGAAAATACGTTTTGCCTTCTTCGAGAAGCATGGTGGGCCAGGCTCATCTGATTTCACTTCGGCCTTGAAGGAACTCAGCTTCTCGGAGCGCCTCAAAGTTCGCATGAACTTCTGGGCATTTTTCTTTGGGCCACTTTATTTTCTGTGCATCGGCCTTTGGAAAAGGGCCCTTGTGTTGCTGGCTGCAATCGTAGCGTTCGTTATTCTGACCAGTGGGGTCCCTGCACTGGGCGACTCCCTAGATAATATCTTGGGCATTGCGATTGGCCTCATCTGTGCACTGACTGCCAACCACGCCTATTATGAAAAGGTCATGAAGAAGGAAGCCAGCTGGAACCCGTTTCGGGGGTTTAGCTTGGCCTGAATTCAGAAGCAGCCGCTATGCCTCCTGTGACATAGCGGCTGCCATGAGCGTGCTACGGGTTTACTCCCGCCACTTGCCTAAACCACCTCGAACAGGCCGGCAGCGCCCATGCCGCCGCCGACACACATGGTAACGACCACATATTTCGCACCCCGGCGCTTGCCCTCGATGAGTGCGTGGCCGGTGAGGCGCGCGCCGGACATGCCGTAGGGGTGGCCGATGGAGATGCCGCCGCCGCTTACATTGAAGCGCTCGTTGGGGATGCCGAGGCGGTCGCGGCAGTAAATCACCTGCACGGCGAAAGCCTCGTTCAGCTCCCACAGGCCGATGTCATCCACGGTCAGGCCATGCTGCTTGAGCAGCTTCGGCACGGCGAACACGGGGCCGATGCCCATTTCATCCGGGTCTGTGCCCGCAACCGCCATGCCGCGATAGATGCCGAGCGGTTGCAGGCCGCGCCGCGCCGCCTCCTTGGCTTCCATCAGCACGGAGGCCGAAGCGCCGTCCGAAAGCTGGCTGGCATTGCCGGCGGTGATGAAGCCGTCCGGCCCACGCACCGGCTGGAGGCCCGCAAGACCTTCCAGCGTCGTCTCCGGCCGGTTGCCTTCGTCCTTCGAGAGCGTCACCTCTTTGAAGGAGACCTCCTTGGTTTCCTTGTTCATCACGCCCATGGTGGTGGTGACGGGGATGATCTCGTCGTCGAACCGGCCCTGCTCTTGCGCTTGCGCCGTGCGCTGCTGGCTTTGCAGGGCGTATTCGTCCTGCGCCTCGCGGGAGACGTTGTAGCGCTTGGCCACCACCTCGGCGGTGTTGATCATCGGCATGTAGATGGCGGGCACCATCCCGACGAGGCCCTTGTCCACCTCGATCCGGTACTTGTCGTTCTGCACCATGGAGATGGACTCGACCCCGCCGCCGATGGCAACTTGCATGCCGTCGTGGACGATCTGCTTGGCGGCCGTCGCAATCGCCATCAGGCCGCTGGCGCACTGGCGGTCGATGCTCATGCCGGGGACGGACGTGGGCAGCCCGGCGCGAAGCGCGGCGAGGCGGCCGATGTTGGGCGTTTGCACGCCCTGCTGGAGCGCGCACCCTAAGATCACGTCCTCCACCTCCGCGCCTTCGATGCCTGCCCGTGCCGCCGCCTCGGCGATGGCATGGCTGGCCAGCGTCGGCGCGGGCGTGGCGTTGAACGCGCCGCGATAGGCCTTGCCGATGGGCGTGCGCGCCGTTGATACGATAACTGCCTCACGCATGGTCTACCTCCTCAAGGGCGGCACGTTCAGCCACCCCATTCCGTCGTGAACAGAAAAACGCAGCACTCTCGGGCGCGCAGCCTTACCTGAGGCTGGCGAAGCCCTTGCCTTCCGCCACCAGCCGTTCGAGCAGCGGCGAGGGCTGCCACCAGCGCGCACTCACCGTCTCGGCATAGCCTTTGATCTTCTCAAGCGCGTTCCTGAGGCCGATCTCGTTCTCAGCCCAGAACATCGGCCCGCCGCGATAGGCCGGGAAGCCGTAGCCGTAGAGGTAGACGATATCGATGTCGCTCGCCCGGTAGGCGATGCCCTCGCGCAGCACCTCGCAGCCGATGTTCACCATGGCGAGGAAGCAGCGCTCGATGATCTCCTGATCCGAAATCGCGCGCGGGGTGATGCCATATTCGGCCCGCACCTCGTCGATCACCTTCTGGGTGACCTCGGAGGGCTTTGGCGTGCGGTCGCCCGGTTCGTAGTCGTAGTAGCCGCCGCTGGTCTTCTGGCCGCAGCGGCCCATTTCCACCAGCCGGTCAGCGACGCGCACAGACTTCGGCTCGTAGGCGTCGGGGGACTGGTCCTTGCGCGAGCGATAGCCGATGTCGAGCCCGGCCAGATCGCCCATTTGCAGCACGCCCATGGGCATGCCGAAATCGTAGAGCGCCTTGTCCACCTGGCTCGGCGTCGCACCTTCCAGCACCAAAAGCCCTGCCTCGCGGCCATAGCCCTGGAGCATCCGATTGCCGATGAAGCCGTGGCAGTTGCCCGCTACCACGCCGACCTTCCTGATCGTCTTGGCGACTGTCAGCGCCGTTGCCAGCACGTCGGACGCAGTCTTCTCGCCGCGCACGATCTCCAGCAGCTTCATCACGTTGGCGGGGGAGAAGAAGTGCATCCCCAGCACGTCCTGCGGACGGGAGGTGTAGGAGGCGATGGTGTCGATGGAGAGGTAAGACGTGTTGGAGGCAAGGATCGCGCCCGGCTTGGCCACCCGGTCCAGCTGGGTGAAGACCTGTTTCTTCACCTCCAGCGTCTCGAACACCGCCTCGATGATAAGGTCGGCGTCCTTGAGGTCATCGTAGGAGAGCGTGGGTTTCAGGAGCGCCATCCGCTCCTCCACCTGCGCCGCCGTCAGCTTGCCGCGCGAGGCGGAGCGCTCGTAGTTCTTCCGCACGACGCCAAGGCCGCGCTCCAGCCCTTCCTGGCTTACTTCCAGCACGGTAACCGGAATGCCCGCATTGGCGAAGTTCATGGCAATGCCGCCGCCCATGGTGCCCGCGCCGATGACGGCGACGGACTTGATCTCCCGCGGTGTCACCCCCTCCGCTATGTTGGGGATCTTGGCCACCTGCCGCTCGGCGAAGAACACGTGTTGCAACGCCCGCGCCTGGCTGTTCATGGCGCAGGCCATGAACAGCTGCCGCTCCTTCGCCATGCCGTCGTCGAACGAAAGGGTGGCCGCCGCCTCGACGGCATCGACGATCCGCTGCGGCGAGAACAGATTGCGCTTCTCCTTGGCCACTTGGCGCCGCATGTCATCGAAGTAGGTCTCGGGCAGCGCCGCGCGGTCGATGGTTTTCTCGCTGATGCGTGGGTGCTTGCCCCCGCTGGCGGCCTTCTCCTCGGCGAAGGCGATGGCGGCCTCCATGAGATCGCCTTCAACAACTTTATCGATGATGCCCAGCTCCGCCGCCTTGGGGGCAGGAATGGGATCGCCCGAGAGGATGATGGGCAGCGCCTTTTCAACGCCGATGAGGCGCGGCAGCCGCTGCGTGCCGCCCGCGCCGGGCAGGATGCCCAACTTCACCTCCGGCAGGCCGACCTTGGCGTCCCGAACCGCCACGCGGTAGTTGCAGCCCAGCGCGATCTCCAGCCCGCCGCCGAAGGCCGTGCCATGAATGGCGGCAACGAGCGGTTTGGACGACTGGTCCAGCGCGGCGATCACGTCCGGCAGATGGGGCTCCTTCGGGCCGGTCTTGAACTCGGCAATGTCCGCGCCCGCCATGAAGGTGCGGCCCGCGCAGGCGATGACCACGGCCTTTACGTCCGCATCGGCCTCGGCCTGTTTCAGCCCATCGAGGATGCACAGGCGCACGCCTTGGCTGATGGCGTTGACGGGCGGGTTGTCCACCAGAATGACGCCGACAGGCCCACGCTTCTCGAACCGTCCAGACATTGCCTTGCTTTCTCCCTTTGTTTTGCCCCGGTGGCGCCTCAGAGAATGGTAAGCCCCACCCACTCCGCGACCAGCGCCGGCTTGTCTTCGCCCTCGATCTCAACGGTCGCGTCAAACGTGACCATCACCCGCCCCGCCTGGCTGTCATCGACCGCGCGGAGCGTGAACCGCCCCCGCACCTGCTTGCCGCTCCGCACCGGATTCAGAAACCGCACCCGGTTGAAGCCGTAGTTGATGGTCATGCGGCCACCCGCCAGCGGCGGGATTACCCCTTCGGCCATGCCGGGCAACAGCGAGAGGGTCAGCATGCCGTGGGCGATGGTGCCGCCCAGCGGCGTGGCCTTCGCCCGCGCCTCATCGACATGAATGAACTGAAAGTCCCGTGTCACCTCCGCGAAGCGATCGATCAGCGGCTGATCCACCAGAGTCCAATCAGACACCCCCCAGAAGCTGGCCTTCAAGGGCCTTAAGCTCCGCCACGCTCAGCGCCACGCTTTCCTCTCCCCGTCCGTTGCCGGGCTATCCGCCGCGCACACCATACCGCTTGCAGGAAACAACGCCACAGGCCCAACGGGTGGGCAACCGGCCCCCTGTTGGGGGGCATAAGGGTGAATGCTCAGGTTCCGCGCGGCTTGGCGCGGGTGGTGGGCGGCGCGGCGGCGGGGTCGTCCGGCCAGGGATGCTTGGGATACCGGCCTTTCATTTCAGCCTTCACCTGCGCCCAGGAACCCTGCCAGAAGCCGGGCAGGTCCTTCGTCGTCTGGATCGGCCGATGGGCGGGCGACAGCAGCACCAGCGTCAGCGGCACGCGGCCACCGGCCACGCTTGGATGCCGAGTCAGGCCGAACAGTTCCTGCACCCGCACCTCGACAGCCGGGCCACCCGACGCGCCGTAGTCGATAGCGTGGCTGGTGCCCGCCGGGGTGCTCATGCGGTCCGGCACGAGGTCTTCAAGGCGGCGCTTCAGGTCCCACGGCAGGAAGGCGGCGATCACCCCGTCCAGATCATCGGGCGTGATTTTACTGAGCCGCATCTTGGTGGAGAGCATGGGGCCGAGGCCGTCGTCGAACTGCACCATCAGGGCATCATCCGACAGGTCCGGCCAGTTGTCCGGGTCTGCCGCGCGCATGAAGGCGACGCGCTCGCGCAGGCGGGCCTGCGCCCCCGTCCACGGCAGGCGTGCGAGCCCTTCGCGCTGGAATACCCCGCGCCAGGCCTCCATCACCACCTCAGGGGCGGGCTTGGGCAGCGGCGTCTCGCCCAGCACCAGTTTGCCGAAGCGGCGGATCTGGCGGGCGCGCAACGCACCGCTGTTTGCATCGAAGCGCACGTCCGTGCTTTCCGCCACATGGCCGGGGAACAGGCCCGGCAGTTCAGCCGGGTCGAGCGGCGCGGCCAAGAGGATGCGGGCCCGGTCCGCCGCGCCGGTGACGACCGCCACCGCCAGCCCCGCCTCGCCCGCCAGCGAATCCGCCGGGTCGAGCTGCCCGCCGCGCCCGTTGGCAAGCACAAAACTGCCCCGCTGGCCGGGCCGGGCAATCGCTACCCGGTCGGGGTAAGCCAACGCCAGCACCCGGCCCGCTTGTTCGGGATCGGCTGGCGTGTCGTCCGCCCCCACCATTTTCGCCCAACGGCGGGCCATCTGCCGGGCTTGCTCGGCGCGCTTGCCGCTCTCCCGCCGCCAGCGGGACAGGCGGTGGCGCAGGTCAACGTCGTTCCCGCCCAGCCCCTGCTCGCCCAAGAGCACGGCGATCTCGGCGGCCAGCAGGCCCAATCCCTGCTCTGGCCCTTCCTCGGCCGCCATCACCACCATGTGGGCAAGGCGCGGCGCGAGCGGCAGCTTGGCAAGCCTTGCCCCGTGCGGCGTCACCTTGCCCGTGGCATCGATGGCGTCCAGCTCGGCCAGCAGCTCCCGCGCTTCCGCATAGGCGGCGGCGGGCGGCGGATCGAGCCAGGTGAGCTGGTTGGGATCGCTTACCCCCCATAGAGCGAGGTCCAGCGCGAGGCCGGAGAGGTCGGCTTCCAGAATCTCCGGCCGGTCGAACGGCGGCAGGGCGCGGGTCTGCCCCTCCTCCCATAGCCGCCAGGCGACGCCCGGTGCGGTGCGCCCGGCGCGACCGGCGCGCTGCGTGACTGCCGCCTGGCTCGCCCGTTCGGTGACGAGACGGGTGAGGCCCGTTCCGGGCTCATACTTGGGCTTGCGGGCAAGGCCGGAGTCGATCACCACCCGCACGCCCTCGATGGTGAGGCTGGTCTCGGCGATGGAAGTCGCCAGCACCACCTTGCGCCTGCCCTTTTCCGCAGGCGCGATCGCCGCCCGCTGCGCGCCCGCTTCCATCGCACCGTAGAGGGTGTGCACGTCCGTATCGCCCGGTACGCCCTCGTCTCTCAGCAGGGTCGCCACCCGGTTGATCTCGGCCGCGCCCGGCAGGAAGACGAGGATACTCCCCGTCTCCTCCCGCAGGGCCGCGCGGATGGCCTTTGCCACCTGCGTTTCCATATGAACGGCGGCATCCCGCCCCAGATAGCGGGTCTCGACCGGGTAGCTGCGCCCTTCGGAGTGGATGACCGGCGCATCGCCCAGCAAATTAGCGATCCGTGCCCCGTCCAGCGTTGCCGACATCGGCACCAGCCGCACGTCCGGCCGCAACACGCCCTGAGCTTCGAGCGCCAGCGCAAGGCCGAGGTCCGCATCTAGCGAGCGCTCGTGGAACTCATCGAACAAAACCGCAGAAATTCCAGGTAGTTCCGGGTTGTCCTGCACAAGGCGCGTGAACACACCTTCGGTGACGACTTCAATGCGCGTTTTGGCGTTTACCCTCGATTCCAGCCGCACGCGATAGCCAACCGTCTGCCCCACCGCCTCGCCGAGCGTTTCGGCCATGCGGGTGGCGGCGGCGCGCGCGGCAAGGCGGCGCGGACTGAGGACGAGGATCTTGCCGTCCCTTGCCCACGGCTCGTTCATCAGCACCAGCGGCACGCGCGTCGTCTTGCCCGCGCCAGGCGGGGCAACGAGCACGGCGTTGGCGTGTGCGCGCAAGGCGGCGGTCAGTTCGGGAAGGACCGCATCGATCGGCAGAGACGTCATCATGCGCGGGAGTTAACACGTTTTGTTTTTCATTTTGCAGAGGAACTCGTTCCTCTGCACTCCTTTCGTTTTTCGGCCGTGTTTCCCGCGCTTGCTGGATAAATGCCTTCTGCCTTCTGCCTTCTGCCTTCAGATCTTCAGAAGGCGCGGCCCGAAATACGAATGGGAGGTGCAGGAGGAGCAAACCCCTCCTGCCTTAATTGAACGACCGGCGGGTGTCAGAAAGCCCGCGCGATGGCGAAGTCCACGGTCTCGATCAGGCAGTCCTTGGCCTCGCCGTCCGGCAGAGCGGCCAGTGCCTCCTTGGCCATGTCGCCATACTGGCGGGCACGAGCCAGCGTATCGCGGATCGCCCCATGGCGGTTCATCGTCGCGATCGCGCGGGTGAGGTCTTCCGGCTCCTGTTTCAGGCGGCCGATGGTGCGGCGCCAGAACTCGCGCTCTTCCTCGCTGCCGCGCTGGTAGGCCAGAATCGTCGGCAGCGTGACCTTGCCCTCGCGGAAGTCGTCGCCCACCGCCTTGCCCATCACATCGGAATCCGAGGCGTAGTCCAGGGCATCGTCCACCAGCTGGAAGGCGATGCCGAGGTAGCGCCCATAGGCTTCCAGCGCGGATTCGGTCGCCTCGTCCTTCTCCATGATGGCGGCGGCCACCTGGCAGGAGGCGGCGAACAGCACGGCCGTCTTGGCGGTGATGACGTCGAGGTAGCGCTCCTCGGTGGTCTCCACGTCGCGGGCGGTGGTCAGCTGGTCCACCTCGCCCTGGGCCATGATGGCGGCCACCTGGCTCAGGATCCGCAGCACGCGCAGCGAGCCGTCCTCCACCATCAGTTCGAACGAGCGGCCGAAGAGGAAGTCGCCCACCAGCACGCTCGGCTGGTTGCCCCAGATAATGTTGGCGGTCTTGCGCCCGCGGCGCAGGTTGGAGCCGTCCACCACATCATCATGCAGCAGCGTTGCCGTGTGAATGAACTCGACGCTGGCAGCCAGCTTGTGATGCCGCGTGCCTTCATATCCCAGCAGCTTGGCTGAGGCGAGCAGGAGCATCGGACGCAGCCGCTTGCCGCCCGAGGCAATGAGGTGACCCGCCAGTTCGGGGATCATCGCCACCGGGCTTTGCATACGCTCGATGATGATCTGATTGACGGCTTCCAAATCCTGCCCGACCAGCGCCAACAGCCGGTCAATGCTGGGCGCCTTGGCGTATTCTGCGCGCAAAGGTTGGATGCTTGCTGTCACACCGTCACTCCATAGATCTTAGCAGCAGCGTGTAGCCATGCTTTTCACCGAAGTCACGCGACAACCGCATCACACCTCGCCATCGCGCTGGTCGCAGCCGGTTTTCGAGCCATTTTAATAGGCTTTGGTTATCTTCGACCGCCCTGCGCCGCCATAGTCTATACCGGACCAGCAGTCACGGCGCAGCCCTGTTATACGGGCGTTGACGGCACTTTCCCCTCTAGCAATGCTGGTTCGAATGGATACAACGCCCTAAACGCCCCTGGGGAACATGCCCGGTCTGTCCAGTGCAAAGCGACGATTCGCCGCAATTTGCTCAGGATACGGTCAGGCTCATCCGCCAAGACAGTCACGTCAGGGCACCATTTTTTGTCGCCCGGCCCGAAGGAGAAACGCACCATGGACGACACGCTGGCCGCCTACCGCGAGAGCATCGACAACATTGACGCTGCTCTGGTTTACCTCCTGGCCGAACGCTTCAAGGTGACGCAGAAGGTGGGAGCCTACAAGGCCAAGGCCGGCCTGCCGCCCGCCGACCCCAATCGCGAGTCCCAGCAGGTGGCCCGCCTGCGCCGCCTGGCGCAGGATGCCAACCTCGACCCTGAATTCTCCGAGAAATTTCTGAGATTTATCATCGACGAAGTGATCCGCCACCACGAACGGTTGCAAAGTGACGTTGCACAGCCGAAATCCTGATCCTATGTGAGAGGCGCCTCCCATCGTCCCACGCAGCCCCGCAACAAGCTGAGTGCTGAAGCGTATGGCCTTGGTTGGGTTCATTCAGGCGTTTTGTTTAACCTGGTATTCGAAAGGGCTTCCCATGACCGCAAACGGGCGCACGCTGCTTGTTGGCACGGCCGCGATGTTGGCGCTGTCCATCTCGCTGACCGGGCCTGTCCGCGCTGCCGAGGATGATCCTTTCGAGGAGACCAACCGCTCCATCCATGAGTTTAACATGGAGGTGGACCGGCTCTTCCTGAAGCCGGTGGCCAAGGGCTACCGCGCCATCACGCCGAAGCCGGTCCGCAAGGGCGTCACCAACTTCCTCAGCAACCTGCGCGAGCCGTTCACCTTCATCAACGCCCTCCTCCAGGCCAAGCCGGATGTGGCGGTGAACGCGCTCGGCCGTTTCCTCATCAACACCACCATCGGCATCGCGGGTCTCACCGATCCGGCCACCGATCTTGGGGTCAAGGCCCACCATGAAGACTTCGGCCAGACCCTCGCCACCTGGGGCGTGCCGGAAGGTCCCTACCTTGTCCTGCCGTTCCTCGGCCCGTCCAACCCGCGCGACTTCGTGGGCGACGTGGTTCAGTTCGTCGGCGATCCGGCCAGCATCGTCATCGAGCAGGAACTGGGCAAGGAGGCCTATTACGGCACTTTTGCCGTCCGTGTCGTCGATATGCGCTCCAATGCCATCGACACCATCGACCCGCTGCTGGACAGCTCGGATGACCCGTATGTCTTCATTCGCTCGGCCTACAAGCAGAACCGCGCCTTCGCCATTTCGGACGGAGCCATCAGCGCCCCATCCGAGGAAGAGGATATCTTCGGCGACGATACGGATGCGGCGCCGCTGCCCTCTGATGTTCTCTCGGCGCCCGCGCAGGGCGCGGTGACGCCGGCAACACCGACGCCGGAGAACGGCAATGGCGCGACTACGCCCGATGACAGCGCTCCCGCCGCCCAGCCGGCCCCGGACACGCAAGAAACGCCGGGCTCGTCGGCGCAGGAGCCTTCGCCGACGCCTCCGGCAGCCGAATAAGGCTCTTCGCCAACAGAACGATCGCAAGAGACTCTCCCGCCCACGCCCGTCAGATCCGGCCGCCTGGGCGGGAGTTTTGCGTTTTGGCGCGCGATTTCATCGTCTCGGCACGGTTAACGGGGCTCCGCCTGATCTTAACGGTGCCCGTTTGCAGACCGTTAACGCACCTCCAGTAGAGTGTCCCGTGGTCTGGAGTGGCATGTCTTCTTGCTGCCATTGGCCTGCAACCGACTAGCCGAGGAATCGCCATGAGCCTCCGACGTGCGGCCCTGCCTTCCCGTTTCTTTCGCGCGTCAACCAAATGCCGCGGCCTGCGCCGTCTGCTGGCGGATCGCGGCGGCAATACCCTCCCCATGGTTGCAGCCGGGCTTGTTCCGTTGCTCGGCGTCATCGGCGCGTCGGTTGATGTGGGCGCGGCCTATATGGTCAAGTCCCAGCTGCGCGCGGCGGTGGACGCGGCGGTCCTGGCGGGCGGCACGGTGACCGGGGACACGGCGAAGCGCGACGCGGAAATCGAGCGCTACTTCAAGGCCAACTTCCCCGATGGCTACATGCGGACGACCCGGACCCGGTTTGTCATCACGCCGGAACAGGCGCCCGACCCTGCCTTTGCAGACGAGGTTAACCTGCATCTGGAAGCCCAGGTGCAGATGCCCACCTTCTTCCTGCACATCCTGGGCGACAGGTTCGATCACTTCACGCTGAATGCCGAGGCAGAGGTCGCCACCGGCAAGAAGTTCAATGCGCTCGAGGCCATCCTCGTTCTCGATAACACCGGCTCCATGCGTTACGATGGCGGCGGCGGCATGACCCGCATCCAGGCGCTGCGACAGGCGGCCAAGTCGTTCATCGATACGGTCTACGCGGGCGATCCGGAGGCTCAGGATTCCATCGCCATTGGCATGGTCCCTTATACCACCACCGTCAATGTCGGCTGGCTGCTGAAGAGCCAGTACATCCACGAGATGCCGCCGTTCACGGACAGCCGCCCCTCCTATAGCAATCCCCTGCGCTGGGCGGGCTGCATCGAGAGCGCCTATACCGTGCAGGATCTCAATACGCCGACCACCGTCATGGAAGCCGAGGCCTACGACACCAACGCCGCCACCCCCGGCGAAGCCGGCGCTCCCCTCTACATGCCGCAGCTGTCGCCGCCGTTGTTGCCAAGCAACCTCTACCTGCTGGGCGATGACCTGAACAACGGCATCTGGAAGCGCACGATGGAGACCTGGTACAACGGCTATTACAAACTCGCCCGGCAAGACATCCTGAAGTCGGATGGGACCATCAACCCCGAACTCTTGCGCGCCAGAGACGATAGCGATGACAACTGGCAAAGGTATCAATATTACCAGAATGGCTACTGGAGAACCAACTGGGACAATCCTGTCGTCTGGAATCCAGCCAATAAAACCAGCCCCTCGCCCAATGCCGACTGCCCCGCAGAATCCTTGCCTCCTTCTTGGGGGGCAAATCCTGACACCTTGAAGACCTGGATCGACAACAACAACCACGCTGTCCTTCCGGGCTGGGGTACGCACAGCAACCTTGGCATGGCCTGGGCTTACCGCATGTTGCGCGCCCCTCACCTGTTCAAGAACATCGTGCCGGACAATCCCCAGGGCAAGCCCGAGGTCGAGGCCATCATTCTCATGACCGACGGCAACGTGAACTACCTCAACGTAGACGATTACCTGAAGGATAGCGGAAGCTACCGCGAAATTGTCCGCGAAGCGACGGACGATCAGGGTCTGCCGCTCAAGATCGGTCACGGCTATTATACCGCCTATCGCCTTCCGCAGGAGAAGGCGCTGACCAGCGAACTGCCGTGGAACAGCGGAGAGGCCCGGGACCAGATGGAACTGCGCCTTCTGAAAGTTTGCGAGGCTGCCCGTCAGGACGGCATCCGCGTCTACACCATCGCCTTCAAGATCGATGGGAATGACCAGCAAACCCGCGAGATCTATCGCACCTGCGCCACCAGCCCGCGCTATTTCTTCGATACGGCCGATCCCACCGCGCTGGAGAACGCTTTCCACAGCATCGCGGTCGATCTGGTCCAGCTCCATCTCGTGAAATAGGGAGGCGAGGACGTGAAATTCCTTCGCGCCCTTTGGCGGGATGAGAGCGGCGCTTACCTCGTCGAGTTCGCTTTTACCTTTCCCATCATCGCCATGCTGCTGCTGGGCGGGTTTGATATCGGCTACCAGACGCTCAAGCGAGCCAGCCTCGTTGGCG